>NZ_LMFX01000007.1:0-102968 GCF_001426985.1 Caulobacter sp. Root1472
CCGCTGATGAAGGCGATCCAGGCCTGACGCCGGCCTCGCGCCACGCTCATGCTCTCTCGCAGGGGCGCAGCGGTTAGAGGGTTTTTACACAGCCTCGGTCGGGTGCGGAAATGAGGCCCGCGGCTGAAACCGGACCTTGGGCGAGCAGACCGAGCAAACATCCGCCCAGGTGGCAGATCGCACTGGCGTCGGGAGCGAATACCCGGAAGCCGGATGAGCGCTAGGGGCCGCTCCGCTGCACGTGAATATAAGGAGCCGAAGGTGGTAAGATGAGGCGAGGGACGTAGCCAATTCGCAGGAGGCGAACATGGCTCAATTTGACCTCTTTCTTTCGCCTAAGCGGCCTTGGAATACTGCCCGCATCATCGGGCCCAAGCCGCCATTCAAGCCCAAGCATATCTGGGGAATTCGCCAACAGCTGAAAGCCAACGGGCGAGTACGCGATCTGGCGATGTTCAACTGTGCGATCGACGC
This sequence comes from Caulobacter sp. Root1472, assembly GCF_001426985.1. Lineage (NCBI taxonomy): Bacteria > Pseudomonadati > Pseudomonadota > Alphaproteobacteria > Caulobacterales > Caulobacteraceae > Caulobacter > Caulobacter sp. Root1472. The sequence goes on from NZ_LMFX01000007.1 coordinate 475, forward strand.
CAAGCTCAGAGGCTGCGACCTGGTGAAGTTGCGGGTCAGCGACGTGGCGCCCGGCGGGTTGATCCGACCACGTGCGACGATCATCCAGCAGAAAACGGGCCAACCCGTACCCTTTGAGATCACAGAGCCGACGCGAGATGCTCTGGCCACCTGGATCCAGCTTCGCGGCCGCCGCTATGACGACTGGCTATTTCCCAGCCGCAGCCGGCCGGGTGGGCACGTCAGCACCCGGCAGTACGCCCGGCTCGTCGACAAGTGGGTGTCGATGATTGAACTTGAGCCGCGGGCTTACGGAACCCACAGCCTGAGGCGAACGAAAGTCGCGATGATCTACAAGAAAACGGGCAACCTGCGGGCCTGCCAACTTCTCCTCGGCCACCGGAAGCTGGAGAGCACGGTTCGATATCTCGGCATCGAGGTCGACGACGCGCTCGAGATGTCCGAAGCCATCGACTTGTAGGTCGCTGGCTCTGGAACAGGGTGTCCTCGGCCGGTGATCATGCGGATGCGCCTGTCCCGCGAAGGTCGCGTTCCTGGAGTCGAGCCAAGTTCCGATTTTGGCGCATCCCCGCCCAAACCTGATCCCGCCTGACCGTCCCATTTGATCGGCAAAACGGATCAGGACGTCCTGCTTCGTGGCTTCCCGGCCTCATCGCCAAGGGCCTCGATCCGCTCCGGCATGTCCAACAGTTTGAGCGCGGCCGCCGCGATCGCTTCGGGGATCGACGGGAAAGCCTCGGCCGAGCTGATCGAGGCGCCGTCGGGAAAGGTGATGGTGGCTTGGTAGCCGTTGCCCTTTGGCGTCGCTGAGAGCCTGACATCGTTCATCGCCGGTGCTCCTGAGCGCCCACGGTCCGCGAGCCTACCGTCATCAGATCCTCGAAGCCATCGTGCCCTAGCGCCATCGCTTCGGCGCGTGACAGCACCTGGTCCTCAAAACTCCGCGAGACCCAGATCCGGACGCCCCGATAGCGGATGCCGCGCCGTTGATCGGTGCACTGGGCGCCCGAATTCATCGGAAACTCGCACCATGTGTCGGCGGAGAGCTTGATCAGGCCCGGGCCGCCTTCGGCGGCGTAGAGGTCGATCATCTTGTCGATTTCGTCGAGGGTCATGGGCCTGGGCAATAGCTGAGTCGGATCGCCCTCGCGCCGCGTCACATCGCCCGAACATGGCGACGCCGCACGGATACACCTTCACCGTCACACTTCGCGGCCAGTCGGCTCAAGCCTAGAGCAGAGGCCCGATTCCTCCCCGGCGCATGTGATCGGCGCGCCGGCGCAATTCCGCCGCCACAGCGTGAGCCAGCGCCGGACCGCCATCATAAGCCTTGGGGTTGGTCTCGGCTCCCCGCGCCAGGCGTTCATAATCTTCCGGTGTTGTCGCCGGTCCGTAGTCGGCGAGCACCTCGGAGACTTCCTTGGCGACCAGGCTGGGATGCGGATCGGAAATGTCGGGCATATCGGCCATGCCGAGAAGGTAGGCGAGCCGGCGCCGCCCCGCTAGGGTTGGGAACATGAGCCAGACCAAGAACCCGAAACCCGATCGCGCACCCGACGAAGAAACCCACGGCGAAGGTGCGCCGTCGGACGTCGTCAAGGCGCGCGCAGACCAGGCTTACTACGCCGAACTGTTCATCGACGCTCTCGGCGATCCCGACAACGCCCCACTGGGCTGGTGGCATCTGAAGCTCTGGAACGGTCCCTGATGTGCAACCTCTACAGCCTCAAGACCGGCGATCTCTTCGCCACCTGGAACAAGGTGCTGAAGCTGCCCGTCGTCTGGGAGGGCCAAGCGTCGAACTTCGAGCCGCGCCCTGAGATCAAGATGACAGAGACCGCACCGATCGTGCGCCACATCGGCGACCAGGCCGTGGTCTCCATGACGCAATGGGCCTGGAAGGCGCCAAGTGGAAAGCCGGTCTTCAACTACGTCTCGGAGAACCGCGACTTCGCCAAGAACGACCGCGTGCTGATCCCAGCCGACGCCTTCTATGAGTTCACCGCGCCGCAGCCGGGCCAGAAGCGCAAGACGCGCTGGAAGTTCACGATGGCCGACAACCCGTTGTTCTGGATCGCCGGGATCGTCAAGAGCGGCTGCTGGACCATGCTGACGACCGAGCCTGGGCCGGACATCGCCCCCTACCATGATCGTCAGATCGTGCTTCTGTCGGCCGAGCAGGGACGCGACTGGTTGGACCTGAGCCGGCCTCAGGCCGAGATCCTCGCCCCGGCCCCCGCGAGCACACTGAACGTCGAGCGGGACTTCCCGCCGGCGCCGGCGGACCTGTTCGCCTAGGGCGCGCCATCGCGCTGTCGCCGGAGTGACGCAGTCTGAGGCTCTCGATCCACTCGGGAGCTGATCATGGGCGCGGTCGCCAGCGTGTTGTGGGTTGATCATCTGCTTCCCGAAGAGCGGAAGGAGACGATCAGGCGACTTCGCGGCAATCTGCCGCGACAGCGGCCACTTGGGCTCTAGCGAGCGCGATTGCGAAGAGTGCGTGGCCCCGAACGACCCAGCCGCTCAGAAGTCTGAGCGGGCTAGACCTCATGTCTGGCGCCATGGCTGTCGAAGAATCCTGAGGCGACAACTCTCAGCTGATTGACTCTCGCCTCTGCTGGAATGAGAACATTAGCGGAACATCGGAGCCGCCAATGCTACCTCACCCCCCTCGCTCGCGGGCGATCCCGCACGCCTCGACAACCGTTCTGGCGGGTCGCCATGACCACTAGGCATAGACGTGGAGGTCTCAGCGATCCGGTCGCCTTCTTCGAGGCGCTACGCCCCGCCCGAGCGGCGTGCATTGGCCAGTTGCGCAATCTGCCGCCGGCCAGCGCGCACTACCACATGATGTACGTGATCATCGCGGCGATCGATGTCGCGGCCGAGTTCTTCACCAAGCGTCGCGGTTTCTATTTCGGGAGCAGTCCCGACATGATCGGTCGGAACGTCCCACCCGATGCCTGAGCCCAGTGACAGCGATCGCCGCAAGGCCGCGCAGCTGAGCCCCGAGGTCGCGACCACGCGTCTCATCGCCTGCGTCGAGGCGGGTCACGATGTGTGGTTCAAGTGCCAGTACTGCGGCATGGAGCGCACCTGGGGTCGCGGGGAGATGCTGAGCCGGCGGCTGCGCAAGCACCTAAGCTGGACGATAGACCGCGTTCAGCGGGCGGCGACCTGCCCGATGAAGGGGTGCGGCGGGCCCATGCCGATCATCCGCTTGATGCAGGGCGGCTATCAGGACGGCTTTGATCGATCCGACGCGCGGCGGCGGCGTGCGTGGCTGGTCGAAACGCTGCTGGACGCCGGCATAATGCCGGAAGACGCCGGCCTTACGTCATCCGCGCCGGGGTGAGCCGTGGCGCAAATTTGGCCCACCCTTCGCCGGATCAAGAGCGACCTGACGATCCGCTGCCGCGCGTGCGGCAACCGACAGGTTTGGCCTCGCGCCTTGGCCATCGAGAGGTTGGGCGGTCACACGCTGCCGCACCAAATCCGCGCGAAACTCCGTTGCGACGCCTGTGGGGCGCGAGGTCGGGATGGTCTGATCGACACCGACGCGCGAATGTAGGTCCGATGTTCGCGGGGCAGCGTATTTCGGTTCTCGACCGATGCTGTTGAAAAAGTCGGCTTCCGGCTCAGGGCGCTGATTTTCCTGCGATATTAGCCCCCTTCCAGAATTTTGTGCGGCCGGACGTGTATTCTCCAGCTTTGGCCCTGAGCGACCTATTAATAGCCGCTGACGGCGATCTATTCCGGAACACTCTAAAGCATCTGACAAAAAGCAAAAATTCCCAAGAGGCTGTATTTCGACTTTTTCAACAGCATCGACCCAAGTCGGACGGTCGCCAGAGCGCAGGGGGTCATTCTTGACGCCGATCCCCGAGAAGGGGGTCAATTTTGCAAGCCGAAACACATTCCGGCGGGAAGCGAGTTGGCAGCAGCTAGCCTGGCTTGCACACCTCTTCAATTCGAGCCAAGTCGGCCTTCAGTGAGGCTCGCTGGAGTCGGCTCAGGCCTTTGGTCTCCAGCAGACGCTTCGCGTGACTATGCGCCTGTCGCCAGACATTGGTATGGCGGCTCCCGATGCATGCATTCGCGCAGACGTTCGGCTTGCACAGAGCTATGGCGGGTGCTTGGCGCTGCTCGAGCGGTTCATCACGCAGGCACTCGGCCGAAGCAGGCTCGAAAAAGCAATCGGCGTATAGACCGACATGCAGAGTGCGGGCAGTGCTCTGGAGCATCGTTCTAAGGCGCGCTCGGTCCGCCACGACGCCCGTCGGCGGCGCCGCAGGCTGATCTAGCCCGCGGAAGAGCTTCGTTATCCTGGGCGCGGCCCCACCACGCAGTTCCCCGCCCGCTTCGACTTGATCATAATATTCAAGCACGTCGTCCATCTGCCCGAGCGCGCGCTCACGTTCGACCTCCTGAGGGAAGCCCGAATCGCTAGTACCTGCGTAGCCTTCGAACGCGGCGGTGGACGCGTGCTTGAACTGGATCTTGCCAGCCACAATTCCGAAAGGCCGGTTTCCGAAAAACCACGCTGTAGTCCGACGAAACTGTCGCGTGGTCAGCTGCCACAGCTTTCCATCAGGCCCTTCGGCGCGTACCCCGAAACGGGCGTCCAGATGCTGTACAAACTCCTTCAGATCCATATTCATGCGATAGCCGCGCACCGCATGGTTGACGTTATGATGGGGGAGCGGCTCCCACAGGAGCTCGTTCGGCACGAGTTGCTCGAGGATTTGGATCGCGCGCGCGACTGAGGCAATCGTAACCCATTCTGCCGCCGCGCCCTGTACGACGCTCTGACCCTTAAAAGCGCGACTGACGATCTTGTACCGCCTGATTACGCCATCCTCTGATCGCGCAATTTTGAGCGCTCCTCGCGCCATCGACTGCACTTCGGAGTCGCGCATCCCGGTGAATGTTGCACACAGGACGTAGCAAGCCGCACGCAGCATCCTCCGTTCGATCCGAAGCACGCTTGAATCGAAGCCATCTACCCAGGGTTCTCCACCGGGAAGCCGTCCCCTAATAGGCGTTGTCGCGCCCCCGAGCCGCTCGCCTAGTCTGATAACAGCGCGATCGAGTTCGGTGCGTAGATTCCCTCTGATAGGCGAGAAGTAGTTTTGCTTGCTCGTCGGTACCCCGATCAGAGTATCGATGAAGGGAACATATACGGGCCGTTTGCTTGACCATCCACCCCGGTAAGAGCGTTCGCCGTAGTATCCGCCAACCCATACTGGAACGCCCCACCCACTTGCCTCCCACTGCTGGATGAGGGCGCGTAGCCGCGCCTTACGGCGTCTGCTCGCCTCGCTCGGGGTGACGGTCGCATCCTCAGAGGCCAACGCATCACGGTGTTCATTCACCCGATCAAACTCTTGTCCGGCAGCAATGATGTCGTCGGCGAACTCCTCCACGTAGCGTAGCGACCACTCCAAGACACAGACCATCGCCTTCGGGGGAATGCGAGGTGTCTTGTTTTCAACGCGGCGCGCGTCTCTGCGGACGTACCGCGTCGGCGGAATGAATGTCAGCGAACCTTCTGGAAGATGGGCCCTGTAGTAATACAAGTCACTGACTGTATCTACGATACTTCGAATGCTTTTAATTGACGCATCCCGCGTAGCCAGCAAATCGTCACAGAAAGCAACGAAATCCTCAGTAACAACTTCTTTTATGTTTCTTCTGCCACGTACATCTGTGACGAACCGCAGAAAATGCCTCATTTTATTAGCGTATACGCCGACGTAACTCGGTCGCAAAGGCGCACGAGAAGGCCACACGACGTTGTTCAAACGTGCAAACACGACATCCCGCAGTAAGACGCCAGTACCGTGCTGATCGTCTGCAGCAAAGGTGACCTTTGCGGGCCAGGGCATTGCATTTGGGCGATGAACTGCGCAGGAGAGGTCCCATATTTGATCCTGCCACCTGGGAATGTCTCGTGGGGACGCCTCTGGCTTCAGCAGAGCAGCATCAATCACGGGCTTCTGCCGGTCAGGCCGGAGCAGCACCTCCATCGCAGCCGGCCTCACAACCGGAACTCCGGCAGGCTGGAAACGCCGCTATCCTGAAGCGCCTTAGCTGCAGCCTCGACCGCGCTTGTCGGAAACTTCGAGAGTATCTGCTGATCGATGCGACGGAAGTGTCCGCCGAAGCGTGCTTCCCACTCCGCTGCGCTCAGCAGTTCCCGCGCTGACCTCATTTCCTCTAGCGCACCGAGCAAAGCGGGAAGCTTTGGAAGTGAATACACCGCATTGTCGCAGCCAAGGCAGCCGAATAGCGGCTGTGAACATAGCGTGCCGGCAGGTTCATACGGGCCGCGCCTTGGGGCATCGCAGGTGGCCAACCAGGTTTCTTGACTGTCGGGCGAGAGCTCCGAGACTATGCTCAGATCACCGCTGCGGCCCAGCGCCTCAATGTCATGTAGCGCATCCTCAGCAACGCTCTCATGAAGCTCCTGATTAGATTCGATCTCTGCGTAGTTGAGCACCCTAACTTTGAGCGAGTGATCTCGAGAGAAAGTTCGAACCTCGCCGCGGTGGGCGATGTATGCGTCCTTCTTGACCACCTTGCGTAACCGACTGAGACTCAGGACGAGGGTCTGCCCATTGTCGTCGACGATCTGGTGCCTCTCCGCCCACGCAATCGCGGAAGCTGTCGAGCGCTCGAGACCTCCCCTAAGTTCTCCACTCGTGAAGTGGCAAAAGAGGAACGGACTGCCGAGACGTTCACGCGCGGTCGCAGACCATTCGGTGACCGCCCTGATGAGCCCACCGGCCGATAGCGTCCCGCCGACCTTGACGGGAGACATGATCGTAATCCCTTTTACGCGCGTCTTCTGATGCTCCAGCGTACCCTTCCCGGGACCACTGGCAGTGAGACTTCCAGCCTTCAAAAACTTCAGAGACTCGATTTCAATTCCGGTCTCGAGAGAAAGCAATACAAAGATCGGCGGCAGGTCTGAACGTACCAGGTAGTGCCTACTATGAACATCCTCCATAAGTCTGGTGGTAGGTAGCCCATTGCGCCTACAATGCTCAAACAAGCATCTGTAGGCAAGGTGCTTGCCCTTGATACTACCCTCTGCCTCGATCACTTCATCAATACGAGTAAGATACCGCTCGCCGCCCTCTCCCCAAGGCGATCTCCTTTCTTTGAACCGTCGCTCGATCCGTCGTACGTCTTCCTGCGCAGCTACGCGCAGTTGCTCAACGACGAAGGGGCTATAGCTATTGCGGGGTTTTGATCTGGGAGCGGCGATGCTCTTCACACGGTATGCGAGCTGCTCGCGCAGGCCAGAAGGCATGATCGGTTCGCGATCATCAATTTTGCATAGTATTGTACGAATGAAGCCTGCGATATTGCGCACGTGCGACGGTTTATAGTCTTGGCTTAATCGCTTGATGTAATCTGTGAAGAGTTCATCAGTGAAATCTGATGGCCGCTTCGCGCCAACTGCGTCCATGAAATCGAGCGTACGGCGCAAGAACGTCGCATACCGCGACACCACTTGCTGATTTGGCGGAACTCTATGGTCGGCAAAATGCGCTACCAGTTCGCGTGCGAACTCTATGGCGGTCGGTCTTGCGGCAGCTGTGCGGAAATCTACTTCATAGTAGCCGACCTTTGTTCCGATACGAAACAAGAGCGACGGCACGACCTCACCGCGCGGTGGCGCGGGTGCATCTGCGGCCGTGAAGGACCTGGGTTGACCCTTTCGCGGCTTCACGTGTGCGTCTCCGTCAGCAGATTAACGAAGCGGACAAGGTCCTCTGGAAGCACATCCAACATTTCATTCGCGGGCCCCGCGTAGCGCTCTGTGGTGCTTATAGAGGCGTGACCGAGCAACCGTTGCAAAGTCCGGAGGGGTTCCTCAGTTATGGAGCCGTATCCTTTGGGCACCACCTCCCTCCACTCCATCTCCAGTCGCGCTCTCAACATAAGAAGCATGTGTACTGCAAAAGTGTGCCGCAGCTTGTGTGGGTGGACGTGCATCACGGCCCCGGCTTGATTGCAGCGATCGGCAGCACGCCGAAATGCTACCTCCCAGGAGTTCAGCTCGAGAGGCAGTCCAGTTTCGGTGAGCCATACAATCGCCGGCTCCTGTGGATCACCGTCCTGATTGCACAGGATCATGCGCATCCGCTCGCCCGGGCGAAGGTGTCGCGTTGCGATCTGCCGCCATTGCCCTTCGTCGGATTTGATCTCCATGTGCTTCAGGGTCTGCGACCTACAGAAGATCGGATGCTCCATATCCATCCACTTCTTCCGAGCACGAAACTTGCTGACCGCGTGCGGCCTTTCGATTTCGATGTAGTTGCGGAGGCGGTGAAGCACTGATTGCGAGACCCTGACGGTGCGCTCGACTCCTCCCTTGGTGAGGCCAGCCGGCAGGCGGATTGGCAATTGATTTGGACCATCAAAGGCGGCGCGCTGCGGGATTTCCTCGGCGAACAGGGCGCCACCTTCTTGCAATCGCAAACCTGTTGTTACGAGAAGGTCGGCAAAGACAAGGTTTCGAGCGACATTCCGACTGCGCTTGAAATCAGTTCCATGCGAGCGGCCGAGGCCGACATCGCGGAAGAACTTGTATTCGTTCAGCGTCAGATAAAGCGTCTCACGCGCATCGCGGACCCCCTCGCGCGCGGTGCTCTGCTCGACAATCGCGCTTCGGCGATCTGGCAGGTGGATCAGTTTTTGCTTCAGACGGTACGGAAGCTCGGTAATCAGCTTCTCTTCCAGGGCCCAGTTATACAGCTTTTCGATGGCGACCAGTTGCCGGTTCCAAGTCGGCGCCAGCACAGCAGAACTGCTGAGCGGGTTGCGGCGGACCTCCCGGAAACCACGCAAATGCTCCTCTCGCGCCTGCCAGACCGAAGTCCCGCATGCCTGTTCAAGGTACCGGATCCACACAGCAAGGTCGTGAGCGTATGCCCTCTGTGATTGAGGCGAACTCGCACCGAGTATAGGAAGAAGAAGCAGGAAGCGATCGACGTGCAGGTCCACTGCGGCTTCACCCCGAACGATCTCAGGTGGCAGTTGCTGGCCTAGCGTTCCGCCTGCTCGTCGTTTCCGTACGCGGATGTCTTGCATTCAGTAAAGTCCACAGCGAGAGCCTTATTGTCCAGATAACGCGTGCTGTTCCTCGACAACAAGAACCAGCTGATCGCCGACGAGGTGATGAACCACGGCACGGTCGACCACGCCCCGGTCTATCCGCGCGAGGTGATGCGCCGGGCGCTGGAGCTGTCGAGCAGCAACATCATCCTGCTGCACAACCATCCCAGCGGCGACCCCACCCCGTCGCGGCCCGACATCGAGATGACCAAGCAGATCGTCGAGGCCGGCAAGGCGCTGAAGATCAATGTCCACGACCACCTGGTGGTCGGCCGCGACGGCGTGGCCAGCTTCAAGGCGCTGGGATTGTTCTGAGCGAGCGGCGCATCGATACAACCTGCTTTTGCATTTTCGATCGCCGGCTATGGTCGATCTTGGCCGGGGGGGCTTTTCGGAGGATTGCGATGAACCGGCGTTTTCTCCTCGCCTCGGCCCTGGGCCTGCTGATCCCCGGGATCGGCCTGGCCCAGTCGAACGAACCGCACGGCCGCCCCGGCGGCGGACAGGGCGGCAGACCGGGCGGAGGATCGGGCGGAGGACGCCCGCCCCCGGGATCGGGCCCGCCGCCCCGGCCCAATCCCGGCGGCCCGCCGCCGCGGCCCACGCCGAAGCCGCCGCCCCGGCCGCCGGGCGGCCATCGTCCGCCGCCGCCGCGTCCCGGCCGGCCGCCGCCCCTGGGACCGCACCGCCCCGGCTCGGGCCGTCCCCCCGGCTTCCGGCCGATCCGCGGACCGCGCTGGCGCTATCCGCGCGGCTATCGCTATAGGCGCTGGACCATCGGCCTGATGCTGCCGTCGCTGTTCCTGACGCCGGGCTACTACTACGAGGACTACTGGCGCATGGGGCTGGAAGGTCCGCCGTGGGGCTACCGCTGGGTGCGCTACGGGCCCGACCTGCTGCTGGTCGACACCCGCACCGGACGGATCGACGACGCCATCTACGGGGCGTTCTACTAGCCCATCGTACGGCTTGATCGCGGAGCGAGCCCCCTCAGTCGCTCCGCGACAGCTCCCCCAAAGGGGGAGCATCTGGTGGGAAAAGATCCTCCCCCGTTGGGGGAGCTGGCCCGAAGGGCCGGAGTGGGCTTGCGGCCTTGACCGTCCGCCCGCGATCCCCGAGCGTGGCCGTCGTACACGTCGCCTTGGAGCCCAGATGACCCGCCTGCTGACCGTTCTCTTCGGCTCCGCCGCCCTCCTCGCCTCAACCGCTGATGCGGCGGACGCTCCCAAGCCGGGTGAGGTCTCCAAGGCCGACCGCGCCCTGCACGAACGGGCCCTGACCCTGGACACCCACCTGGACACCCCCGAGCACTTCGCCCGCCAGGGCTGGAGCATGGTCGAGCGGCACTCGGTCAAGGCCGACGGCACCCAGGTGGACCTGCCGCGCATGGACGCCGGCGGCCTGGATGGCGGGTTCTTCGTGATCTACACGGCCCAGGGCGACCTGACCGCCGAGGGCTATCGCCAGGCCCGCGACTTCGCCCTGGAGCGCGCGACCGAGATCCGCGAGATGGTCGCGGCCCATTCGGACAGGTTCGAACTGGCCTACAGCGCCGACGACGCCGAACGGATCAACAAGGCCGGCAAGAAGTTCGTCTTCCAGAGCATCGAGAACAGCTGGCCGATGGGTGAGGACCTCACCCTGATGGACACCTTCCACAAGACCGGCGTGCGGATGGCCGGGCCGGTGCACTTCAAGAACAACCAGTTCGCCGACAGCTCGACCGACAAGCCGATCTGGCATGGCTTCTCGCCCCTGGGCCTGCGCTGGCTGGCCGAGGCCAACCGGTTGGGGATCCTGGTCGACGTCAGCCACGCCTCCGACGACGTGGTGGACCAGGCCGTGCAGCTGTCGAAGGTCCCGATCATCGCCTCGCACTCGGGGGCCAGGGCGATCTACGACCACCCGCGTAATCTTGACGACGGCCGGCTGAAGAAGATCGCCGACGCCGGCGGCGTGATCTGCATCAACTCGGTCTATCTGAAGAACACCGCCGCCAGCCCCGAACGCGTGGCCGCCCTGAAGGCCCTGGGGGCCGCGCCCGACAGCGAGACGGCGACCGAGGCGCAGATGGTCGCCTATCTGAAGAAGCGCGCCGAGGTCGACGCGGAGTTCCCGCCGGTCCGCGCCAGCTTCGAGGACTTCATGGCCAGCCTGACCCACACCCTCAAGCTGGTCGGCCCGGAGCATGTGGGCATCGGCGCCGACTGGGACGGCGGCGGCGGGGTGATCGGCTTCGAGGACGTCGCCGACCTGCCCAAGGTCACCGCCCGGCTGAAGGCGGCCGGCTACACCGACGCCGACGTGGCGGCGATCTGGGGCGGCAACGTGCTGCGCATCGTGCGCCAGGCCCAGGACTACGCGACGAAGGAAGCCGCCAAGGCCAAGCCTATCGGATAACGCCGTTCTCGGTTACCCTGGCCGGACATCGGTCCGGGAGGGTTCCGAATGGTTCGTGTCGCGTGTTGGGCGAGCGTCGCCGCCCTGGTCTGGCTTGCCGCGCCGACGGCGAGCTGGGCCGCCAGTTTCGATTGCGCCAAGGCCGGCACGCCGACCGAGAAGGCGATCTGCAAGGACGCGGCGGTCTCCAAGCTGGACGAGCAGGTGGCCGCGGCGTTCAAGGCGGCCCAGGGCCTGTGGCCGGCGGGGAACTGGCCGGTCTTCATCCGCAACGAACAGCGGGAGTGGCTGAAGGACCGCAACGGCATCTGCAAGGCCGACGTCGCCTGCCTGAAGGAAGATTACGAGCGCCGCCTGACCTTCCTGACCCATCCCAGCTTGAAGTGGATGGGCCGCTACGTCGCTGGGCGCTGCCCGCAGGACGGCGTTTATCTGGACGTGACGCCCAGCTATCCCGACGCCGGCATCGGGGTCACGCTCTACCTCTGCCCGGACCCGAAGGGGAACATGCTGCTGCAGGCCGAGGGCGACGTCGATGCGGCGGGCAAGTTGCGCTTCGACGATGCCGGCTGCCCGCGCGTGCTGACCTTCACCCAGGACGCCGCCACCCTCTCCGCGCCGAAGACGGAGGTCTGCGAGCGGGGGGCGGACTCCCGCGCCTTCCGGCGCGATCCGGCCAAGTCGCCCTATCTTGGGGAGTAGACCAATGACTCGTCTCGTCGCCACACTCGCGGCCCTGCTCCTGGCCGCCGTCATCCCATCGCTGTCAGTTTCGCCGGCCGCCGCGGCCAGCTTCGACTGCGCCAAGGCCCGCACCAAGGTCGAGACGCTGATCTGCAAGGACCCCCAGCTGTCGCGCCAGGACGAGGACCTGGCCAAGGCCTATGGCGAGGCGCTGAAGCTCTGGGACGGCAAGATCGCCGCCTATGTGCGGATAAGCCAACGCGGCTGGATGGGTGCGCGCGCCTTGGAAACGCCGGGGATGAGTGGAGGCGGGATCCTCTGCGAAGATGACGAGACCGCCCTGTCCTGCCTGCGGACCATCCACGCCGACCGCATCGCGGTGCTGAGAAACCCGGGCTTCCGGCTGAGCGGGATCTATACGCGGGGCCAGGATTTCCTCAGCGTCAAGGCGACGCCGACGGGGCTGGAGCTCGCCTACCAGCTGGCCGACGCCAACACCTCCCAGGGCTTCACCGACGACGGGGCCAAGGTGAAGGTCGTCCCCGGCCAGACCATCGTCGCCTTCCCGCTGGCCGGGACCGGCCCCGACGCCTGTCGGCTGGACGCGTCGTTCAGCGTCGGCGAGGTGACCGTGACCCAGAAAGGTCCGTGCGGCGGCGCGAAGCTGGGCGGCTGGTGGAAGCGAGACCAGACGCGGGATCCGGAAGCGGAGCTGTTCTAGGAAACCAAAGTCCACTCATCCGGCGAATGTTGGGATGAGCGGATAAAAATTGGGCCTAAAAACGGACACGCCTCCGCCACGCGTCCCACCCCCGCCAGCCCAGGAGCACCGCCAGGATCGCCGCATAGACCAGCGGCGGCCGGTGGTCGGCCTTAACCAGCAGGTAGTAGTGGGTCACGCCCAGGGGGACGATCAGATAGATCAGCCAATGCAGCCTCTGCCAGGTCGCGCGGCCCAGGCGGACCACCCAGCCGTTGGTCGAGGTCACGGCCAGTGGGACCAGCAGCACGAAGCCGGCCATGCCAAGGGTGATGAACGGCCGCTTGAGAATGTCCTTCCACAGCTGGCCCCAGTCGAAGAACAGGTCGACACCGATATAGGTCAGCAGATGCAGGCAGATGTAGCTGAAGGCGAACAGGCCGATCGTGCGGCGGAAGCGGACCAGGCGCGGCTTCTTGAGGATCCGCGCGGCCGGGGTGATCGCCAGGCCGACCAGCAGCAGGCGCAGGCCCCAGACGCCGATCTGGCGGATCAGCGTCTCGATCGGGTTGGCCCCCAGGTCGCCGCTGAACCCGCGCCAGGCCAGCCAGACCAGAGGCGCGAGACAGGCCAGCCAGACGGCGGCGTAGACCAGGTTGTCCTGGGTCTTGGAGGGGCGCTTGCGCGTGGCCGCCCGCTTCACCGAGGCGTCCATCAGAAGTCCCGCTTCAGGTCCATGCCGCGATAGAGGTCGGCGACATATTGGCCGTAGCCGTTGAACGGCAGGGTCTCGCGGCGGCGGAACTCGCCGATGCGGCGCTCGGTGGCCTGCGACCAGCGCGGATGGTCCACGGCCGGATTGACGTTGGAATAGAAGCCGTACTCCCGCGGCGCCAGCACGTTCCAGGCGGTGGCCGGCTGCTTTTCGACCAGGCTGATCCGCACGATCGACTTGGCGCCCTTGAAGCCGTACTTCCACGGCACGACCAGCCGCAGCGGCGCGCCGTTCTGGTTGGGCAGGACGTCGCCATACAGGCCCACGGCCAGGATCGTCAGCGGGTGGGTCGCCTCGTCGATACGCAGGCCCTCGCGATAGGGCCATTGCAGGGTGTCCCAGCGCTGGCCCGGCATTTCGGAGGGCCGCATCAGGGTCTCGAAGGCGACGAATTTGGCCTTCGAGGTCGGCTGAACCTGGGCGATCAGGTCCCTGAGCGGGAAGCCCACCCACGGGATCACCATCGACCAGCCTTCCACGCAGCGCATGCGATAGATGCGCTCCTCCAGCTTCTGGCCCTTGATCAGGTCGTCGATCCCGAAGCTGGCCGGCTTCTCGCATTCGCCGTCGACGCGCACCGTCCAGGGGCGGGTCTTGAGCGATCCGGCGTTCTCGGACGGATCCTCCTTGTTGACCCCGAATTCGTAGAAGTTGTTGTAGCTGGTGATGTCCTTCTTCGAGGTCTTGGGCTCGGTGGTCGAGAACCCCGGCTTGTAGGCCAAGCCCCGCGCGCTGGCCGTCCCGGCCGCCGCCAGCAGGCCGAGCCCCGCCGCCCCACCGATGAATTCGCGCCGACGCAGATAGAGACTGCGATCGGTGACGTCTTTGTCGGTCAGGTCGGGGGCGTGGCGGATCAGCATGGGGAACGCTCCAGGGCTACGCTGGAAGATACGTGCTGGCAGGGCGAATGGTTACAGGGAGGCACGGACTTCGCCCAAAAAAGACCCTCCCCCTTTGGGGGAGGCGGCCGAAGGCCGGTGGGGGGAGTGGCAGGCGTTCGATTGGACAGTAGCCGCCTTCCTATTACTCCCCCACCTACTCCCCCCTCCGTCGGCTTCGCCGACACCTCCCCCACAGGGGGAGGATCTATTTGGCGGGAGCCCTCACCACCGCCTCGAACGCCGCCCGCGCCTCCACCTTGGCCTTGGCCAGCTTGGTCTTCAGCGACCGGAATTCGCGCACCCCGCCGGCCCGGGCCAGTAGCGCCCGGAACGCCTTGGGCTCGGTGTCCGGATCATGCCCGTCCTCCAACGCCACCTTCAGCAGCTGCGACAGGTCCTGCTCCAGCCGCCAGGCCCCCTCCAGCGCCGCCAGGGCCGCCGGATCACCCAGGCCCGCGCGGCCCAGAGCCGCCAGGGCCTCGCCGGTGTTCTGCGCCAGAGGGCCGCCCTGCGCCGCATGGACCAACTGCAGGAACTGGGCGGCGAACTCGATGTCGACCAGGCCGCCGGGCGTCAGCTTGAGATCCCAGTCGCCCTTGCCGGGCCGCTCGTCCTCCATCAGCTGGCGCATTTCCAGCACGTCGACGGCGGTCTTCTTCGGATCGCGCGCCCGGCGCAGGGCCGTGGCGATGGCCGCTTCGGCCCTGGCCTGGAAGGCCGGCGACGAGGCCCAGATCACCCGCGCCCGGGTCAGGGCCTGCAGCTCCCAGGTCTCAGCCTCGCGCTCGTAATAGTCCTCGAAGGCCGCGAAGCTGACCGCCACCGGCCCCTTGGTCCCCGAGGGCCGCAGCTTCAAATCCACCTCGTACAGTGTGCCCTCGCCGGTCGGGGCCGACAGGGCCGAGGTCAGGCGCTGGGTGAAGCGGGCGTAGAAGCTGTCGGCCGCCCAGCCCTTGATCGCCGACACCGCCTCCCCTTGGCCCGCCGGATCGTCTGCGGCGTAGAGGGTCATCAGGTCCAGGTCGGACTTGGCCGTCATCTCCCGTGAGCCGGCCTTGCCCAGCGCGACCACGGCCACCTGGCCCGGGAATGCGCCGCCCAGCCGCTCGACCTCGGCCAGGGCCGCCGGGGCCAGGCCGCCGACGATCAGGTCGGCCAGGTCGGCGAAGGCCGCCCCTGCGTCGCGCGCCCCGGCCGTGCCGCTGATCACCCGCACGCCGATCCGGAAGCTCTGGTCGCGGAACAGCCGCCGGGCGGCGTTCATCGCGCCCTCAAAATCGGCCGGATCCCAGGGCGGCTCGGTCGGCATCTCCATCGGCCCGAAGAAGGCCGGGTCCAGCAGGGCGTCCAGCGCTGTCGGCCGCCGCGCCAGGGTGCTGGCCAGGCGCGGGGCGAAGGCCATCACCTCGACGATCAGCTCGAACAGGCGCGGCTGGGCCAGGAACAGCGACTGGATCTGCACCCCGCTGCTGAGTCCCGCGAAGAAGTCGCTGAACCGGTTGAAGGCGTCGTCCGGCGCGCCCGTGGCGTTGGCGGCGTCCAGCAGGCGCGGGGCCAGGCGGGTGAACAGCTCGCGGCCCCGCTCGGTGCGGGTGGCGGCGATGTGGCCGTGGTGCCAGCCGCGGATCGTGGCGGCCACCCGCTCGGGATGGGAAAAGCCCATGCGCTTGAGCGTGGCCAGGGTCTCCGGATCGTCCTCGACGCCGGTGAACACCAGGCTGCC
Source organism: Caulobacter sp. Root1472 (assembly GCF_001426985.1). Taxonomy (NCBI): domain Bacteria; kingdom Pseudomonadati; phylum Pseudomonadota; class Alphaproteobacteria; order Caulobacterales; family Caulobacteraceae; genus Caulobacter; species Caulobacter sp. Root1472. The sequence continues at coordinate 16,767 of NZ_LMFX01000007.1, forward strand.
GAACCGCGACGACAGCGCCTCCTCGCCCTTGAACAGCGCGCCGTAGCGGCGGTTCACGCCCTTGAGGATCTGGCCGACCGCCGCATCGAAGCCGCGCAGGCCTGCGTGCCCCCACAGGGCGGCCACCCTCTTGCGGTCGGCGTCGGACTCCGGGAGCTTGTGGGTCTGGTCGTCGGCGATCATCTGGGCCCGGTGCTCCAGGGCGCGCAGGTCGCGATAGGCCTTGATCAGATAGTCGCGGTCCTCGGGCGTCACGTGGCCGGCGTCGGACAGGGCGGCCAGGGCCTCCAGGGTGCGGGGGCTGCGCAGGTCCGGATGGCGGCCGCCGAGGATCAGCTGCTGGGTCTGGACGAAGAACTCGATCTCACGGATGCCGCCGCGTCCCAGCTTCAGGTCCGCGCCCTTGGCGGTCAGGCGGTCGTCGACCTTGTAGGCGTGGATCTGGCGCTTGATCGAGTGGATGTCGGCGATGGCCGCGAAGTCGAGGTTCTTGCGCCAGATGAACGGCTGCAGCTCGGCCAGGAACGCCGCGCCGCGCCCCAGGTCGCCGGCGCAGATCCGCGCCTTGATGTGCGCCGCCCGCTCCCAGTTCTGGCCGACGCTCTCGTAATAGTCCAAGGCCGCGTCGATCGGCATGGCGGGCGGGGTCGAGGACGGGTCGGGGCGCAGGCGCAGGTCGATGCGGAACACGTAGCCGTCCGTCGTGCGCTCGGCCAGCAGCCGGCCCAGGTGGTTGGCGATGCGCACCGCCACGCCCTGCGGCTCGACGCCGTCGGCGACCGGCAGGGCTTCCGGCGCGTAGAAGATCGAGAAGTCGATGTCGCTGGAATAGTTGAGCTCGAACGCCCCGTGCTTGCCCATGGCGATGCAGAACAGGCCGGGGGCGGGGCCGTCCGGGCCTTCACCGACGTGGGTCAGGGCCCCGCGCGCCACCTCCAGCCGCACCGCCTGGGCCAGGGACGCGTGCAGGGTCGCGTCAGCGAAGCGGGTCAGGGCCGCGGTGACCGCGTCCAGGTCCCAGACCCCGCCCAGGTCGGCGAGGGCGGTCAGCAGGTGCAGGTCGGCCTTCAACTCGCGCATCGCGCGGCGGGCCGTCTCGAAGTCCGGCTCGGCGGCGACCGCCTCGGCCGCGGCCAGGATCTGGGCCAGGCGCGCCTCGGGATCGGCGGTCAGGATCGACGGCAGCCTCTGGCCGTCGCGCCGCGCCAGGCCGCTCAGATAGGGCGAGGCGGCGAAGATCGGCGCCAGGGCGGGCCAGGCGGCCTCGACCAGCGGCGCGGCCTCGCCGACCCGCCGGATGATCGCCTCATGGGCCCGTTCGGCGGCCTTGGGATCAGCGATGGGACCACAGGGGGCGAGACGTTCGAGCAGACGAGTCATGGCGGCCACTGTGGCGCGGGCGGGCGGCGAGGTCATCCCGTCTCGTGTGGCGTCCACGACCGCTTGACAGGTGATGTTACAGGCGTAATCGTTGCAGTTGGAGACCGAACGCCATGAACATCACCCAGGCCGAAAGCCGCATCATGGACGCGTTGTGGACGCGCCAGCCCCTGACGGTGGACGAGATCATGGCCGAGGTCGCCGAGGCGCAGGGCTGGGGCGAGGCCACAGTCAAGACGCTGATCAACCGCCTGCTGAAGCGCAAGGCGATCCGCTCGGACCGCATCGACGGCCGGGCGCGCTACGCCCCGATCATCCAGCGCGCCGACTATGTGCAGGCCGAGAGCCAGAGCCTGCTCAACCGCCTTTTCGACGGCCAGCTGACGCCGCTGGTGGCGCATTTCGCCCAGCACCGCGCGCTGTCGACCGACGAGATCAAGCAACTGAAGACTCTGATCGAGGGTCTCGAACATGATGGCTGAACTGCTGGCCCTGACCCTGTTGCGCACCCAGGCGGCGGCCGCCGCCGCGGTGCTGCTGGTCCTGCTGCTGCGCGGGCCGATGCGCGCGGCGTTCGGGGCCGGCCTGGCCTATCGCCTGTGGGCCCTGGTGCCGGTGGCGGCGATCGCCACGGTGTTCCCGAGCCTGTCGGAGACCCTGGGCTCGGGCGCGCCGCCGCCGCTGATGGGCGAGGAGCGCGCGGTGCTGGTGCTGGCGGTCTGGCTGGCCGGCGGCGTCGCCCTGGCCACGGTGATCCTGCTGCAGGAACGCGCCTTCCGCGCCCGGGCCGAGGCCGGACGCGCCGGCCCGGCCGTCATGGGCGTCTTCTGGCCCCGCATCGTGCTGCCGGCCGACTTTTCGACCCGCTTCGACGAGCAGGCCCGCAAGATGGTCGACCTGCACGAGCGCGCCCACATCAAGCGCGGCGACCCGATCGCCAACCTGGCCATCGCCGGCATCCAAGTCCTGGGCTGGTGCAATCCGCTGATCCACCTGGGCGCCCTGTGCGCGCGGCTGGACCAGGAGATGGCCTGCGACGCCTCCGTCCTGAGCCTGCGGCCCAAGCTGCGCCGCCCCTATGCCGAGGCGCTGCTGGAGGCCCATACGCGCCGGACGGGCTCGCCCCTGGCCTGCTTCTTCGCCGCCCATCCGCTGTTGCTGCGGGTCAAGCTGCTGGCCCGGCCCGAGCCCAGCTATCGACGCCAGACGGCCGGCGCCGCGACGATCGCCCTGATCGCCGTGGTCACCGCCCTGGGCGTCTGGACCGTCACGCCGCGCGGCCCGCTGCCCAATCAGGAGATCTCCTGGCCGGGCCGGTTCGTCGGCGACAGCCCGGTCGACGGCATCACCCTGCCCAAGCTGCATCACTGACATCGCCGCGTCTCGATCGCCCCACCGCCCGGTGGCTTGACGGCAATAATTACATCTGTAAGTTTTTAGAACTACAGATGTAGTCCGCGCACGGCGCGGCGACAGGCGGGCCGCGATCATGACCTTCGTTCTCAGGATGCCCGTGGCGCGCGGTCGCCGCAGCCGTCGCAAGGCGCTGGCGGTGAGGATCTTCGACCTGGGCGTCATGGCCCTGGTCGCCTTCGCCGTCGGCCTGATGGTGATGTTCACGGTACGGTACGAGATGAAGGTCGAGCCCAAGGCTCCGGCTGCGGGCGCCCAACTCCTCCAGGCCCGATCGATGGCGCGGGTGCGCTGGGCCAGCGTCAAGCCGCGACTGGTCGCCCGCCTGGCACAACCGCACGCCCTGGAACTGGGCAAGGTGTGGGCGCGGCGCGACGGCCGGGTCTGCGGCCTGGTCAACGGCTGGGGCAGTTTCGGCGGCCTGACCGGCATGACCCGCTTCTACGCCCAGGGCGACGAGCCGGTGTTCAAGCAGGACGGCCGGCCCGGTTTCGAGGAGGAATGGTGGGCCTGCAAGCGCGATCGCTACGTGGTCATTCGCGAAGGCTCGGAGGAAACCGGCTTCTGCCCGACGAAGCTGGGCCGGCGGCGGTGCTTCGACGTCGTGTACGGGCGGTAGGTCGCTGCGCCCTACTCCACGCGCGGCAGCAGCAGCGCCACCCGCAGGCCCGGGCCGAAGCCGCCGTATTCGCCGGGCCCCTCGGCCAATTCCAGTCGCCCGCCGTGCGAGGCGGCCACCGCCTGGACCAGCGACAGGCCCAGTCCCGCCCCCGGCTCGCTGCGGCTGTTCTCCAGCCGCACGAAGCGCTGGACCACCCGGGCGCGGTCGGCCTCGGGCACGCCGGGGCCCGTATCGGTGACCGAAAACTCCAGCTCGCTGGACGAGGTGCGCCGGGCCCGCAGCATCACCGCCCCGCCCTCCGGCGTATATTTGATGGCGTTGTCCAGGATGTTGGCCAGGGCCTGGGCGATGAACTCGCGGTTGCCGCGCACGCCCAGGGCCGGGACGATCTCGGCCTTGAAATCCAGGCCCTTGTCCTCGCAGCCGGCCTCGTAGAGCTCGGCCATGTCCGAGGCCAGTTCGCTGGCGTCGAACACCGTCTGGTTCGGCGCCTCGCCGGCCGCCTGCAGGCGGGCGATGGCCAGCACCGCGTTGAAGGTCTTGAGCACGCCATCCGCGTCCATCAGGGCGGTCTCCAGGGCCGCCACGGGATCGCCCTTGCCGTTCTCGGCGTCGATCAGGGCCACCTCCATGCGGGCCCGCAGTCGGGTGAGCGGCGAGCGCAGGTCGTGGGCGATGGCGTCGCCGGCATGGCGCAGGCCGCCCATCAACCGCTCGATGCGGTCGAGCATGTCGTTCAGGCCCTCGGCCAGTTCGTCATACTCGTCGCGCGTGCCGCGCACCCGGGCCCGGGCGTGCAGGTCGCCGGCCCGCACCGCGTTCACCACGTCGACCAGGCCCTGCATGCTGCGCGAGACGTTGCGGCTGATCAGCACCCCGCCGGCCAGGCCCAGGATGATGACCAGCGCCCCGGCCCCGCGCAGGGCCCGGACGATCTTCATCACATAGCCTTCCGACTCCTGGACGTCGGCCCCGACGAACAGGGCCTCGCCGCCGCTTAGTCGTTCCTGCACGCCGCGCGCCGCGCGCTTGACCTCGGCGCCGTCGATGTCGGTCTCGGTGAGCTTGAAGGTCTCCCAGGTCGGCCCCGGACCGGTGAAGTCGTCGATCGGCGACTCCTCGATCGAGCCGGAGATCCGCTTGCCGTCCTTGTCGAGCAGCAGGTACAGGAACGGCCGCTCGCCGGTGGCGCGCTCGACGATGGTCTGGTTCAGGGCGTTGACCCCGCCCACCCGATAGGCGGCCTCCAGGCTCTCCATTTCGCGGGTGATCTCGGCGTCGGCGCGGCGGTTCACCTCGCCGGCGGTGGCGATGTAGATATAGCCGAGGAACGCGCTGGCGGCCGCCGCGAACAGGGCCAGGAACAGCAGGGTCAGCCGGAACGGCGTCGATCGGATCAGGCGCGGCAGGCGCATGGGCTAGCTCTTCTTGCCCATCAGGGCGGCGATGTCTCGGCGGCTGTCGAGGACGCGGAGAAGATGGATGCCGCTTCCGTCTTCCAGAACCTCATACACGATGACCCACGGCGTAATTGAAAAGGATCTGGGATTTCCCGCGAAATCAAACCGAATCCGGCCCAGTTGGGGTCGACGCGCCAGACGTTCGAAAGCGATCTCCAGTCGGTCGGTGACGGCTGTTGCTCGAGTGTCGCCGCTTTCTCGTGCGATCCATAAAGCCAACTGCTTCACGTCGCGACGTGCGTTCAAGCTGCGCTCGATTGTCGGCCCCGGCATTCGTGACGCTAGCGGCCTTCCTTGCGCAGCTCTTCACGCACCTCGGCCATGATCTCGTCCATGCTCCAAGGCGTGGCCTTGCCCTCGGCAAGCTCTTGGCGAGCTTGCTCAAGTGACGCGTTGATCTCGTCGCGATTGCGCTCGATCCAGGCGTCCATCTCGGCTTCCGTCGGCAGCGGACCATACAGGTCCGACAGATCGTCGAAGTCGTCCGCCTCGGGTTTCGCCGGCTTGTTCATGGTCCCTAGCCTAACACAGCCTCGGAACGCCGCCTACGGATCGAGCCGGTAGCCCGCCCCGCGCACAGTCTGCAGCATGGCCCGGTCGAAGCCCTTGTCGATCTTCGAGCGCAGGCGGGAGATGTGCACGTCGATGACGTTGGTCTGCGGATCGAAGTGGTACTCCCACACCTTTTCCAGCAGCATGGTGCGGGTCACCGACTGGCCGGCGTGGCGCATCATGAACTCCAGCAGCTGGAACTCGCGGGGCTGGAGATCGATCTCCTTGCCCTGGCGATGGACCGTGCGGTTGATCAGGTTCATCTCAAGCTCGCCCACCTTGAGGGTGGTCGCGACCGCCCCCGTCTCGCGGCGGCGCGACAGGGCGTCGACCCGGGCCATCAGCTCGGCGAAGGCGTAGGGCTTGACCAGATAGTCGTCGGCCCCGGCGCGCAGGCCGGTGACGCGGTCGTTGATCTCGCCCAGGGCCGACAGGAACAGCACGGGCGTCTGGTCGCCCTCGCGGCGAAGGGTCTCGACCACCTCGACGCCGTTCTTTTTGGGCATCATCCGATCGACGATCATCACGTCGAACTTGCCCTTGCCCGCCTCGGTCAGGCCAGCCTCGCCGTCGGGGGCGTGGACGCACTGGTAGCCCGCCTCGGTCAGGCCGTGGCTCATCGCCCCGGCCGCCTCGAGATCGTCCTCGATGATCAGGATACGCATCACCAGCCCCCAAAGCAGGAAAGGGCGTCATCGTACGAATCGATGACGCCCCAGTCGTGTTGTCGTCACGTCCACCCATGGTGGCGCGATCCGCGCTCTGGCGAAAGCCCCCTTGCGAGGGCCTCCGTGATCGTCGGCCTACGGCGCGATCTTCAGCGGCACGATCGTGGGACGACCGGCGCGAATGATCCGCAGGTTGACGCTGGGACGCTGCAGCTTCTTGGCCGCCTCGACCGCCGACGACACCTGGGCGGCCGACGCGACCGGCTCGCCGTTGACGCTGGTCAGGACGTCGCCCTTGCGCAGGCCTTTTTCGCCGGCGTCGGAATTGGCCTTCACGCCGTCGATCAGCACGCCCCTGACGGCCGGGTCGATGCTGTAGGTGCGGCGGGCCGACTCGTCGATCGGGACCAGGGTCATGCCCAGGGCTTCCGACTTCTGGACCTGCGGCTTGGCCGGCGCGTCGGCGCCGCCCTCGTCGCTGTCGTCGTCGTTGAGCGACAGCTCCTTCTCGGTGGGACGCACGCCCGACTTGATCTCGATCGTCCGCGGCTTGCCGCCCCGCAGGACAGACAGCTTCAGGGTGTCGCCCGGACGGCCCTTGGCCACCTCGCGCGTCAGTTCCGTGCCGCTCTTGATCTCCACGCCGTTGACGGCGGTGATCACGTCCTCGGGCAGCAGGCCGCCCTTCTGGGCCGGACCGCCGGGCACCAGGTCGGCGACGATCGCGCCCTTGACGTCGCCCAGGCCCTGGGCGTCGGCCATTTCCTTGGTGAAGGGCTGGATCTGCGCGCCGATATAGCCGCGCACCACCTTGCCGCCGTTGATCAGTTGCTTGGCGGTGGCCTCGGCCACGTCGGCGGGGATGGCGAAGCCGATGCCCACCGAACCGCCGGTCGGCGAGAAGATCGCGGTGTTGACCCCGATCACCCGGCCGTAGATGTCGAACGACGGACCGCCCGAGTTGCCCCGGTTGATCGGTGCGTCGATCTGGATGTAGTCGACGAAGTTCGACGAGCTGTCGCCCAGGTCGCGGTTATAGGCCGAGATGATCCCGGCCGTGGCGGTGCCGCCCAGGCCGAACGGGTTGCCGATGGTGATCACCCAGTCGCCGACCCGCGGCTTGGCCTGGTTCTCGAAGTTGACGAACGGGAACGCCGCGCCCTTGGCCTTGGGGTCGACCACCTTGAGGACCGCCAGGTCGGTGCCCTCGTCGCGACCGACGATCGTGGCCTTCAGCTCGCGGCCGTCCTTGAGCACGACATTGATGCCGTCGTCGTCGGCGTCGGCCACCACGTGATTGTTGGTCACCAGGTAGCCGTCGGCCGAGATGAAGAAGCCCGAGCCCGAGGACTGCTGCTTGGGGCCCGGGGCCTCCTCGCCGTCCTCGCCCTTCTGGCCCTTGGGCACGATGTCGAAACCTTCCAGGCCGGGAATGCGCAGCTTCGGCGCGGCGGCGGCTTTGGAGGTCACGTCGATCTGCACCACCGCAGGCGAGACCTGTTCGAAGATGTCTGCGAACGACATCGGCGCGCCGGGCGGCGGCGCGAACATCGGCGCGCCAGCGGCCATCGGCGCACCCGAGGTGCGGATCACCTGCGCCGGCTCGGCGGCGCCCGCGGGACCCATGCGCATACCCACGCCGACCAGCGCCGCGCAGGCCACGCCCGCCCCGGCCACCGCACCGACAAAGAAACCAGACTTCCTAGCAGCCATCTTACGTCTTTCCTCACCCACGGCGCGCGGCGCCGGGTCCTTGGCTTGAGAACCTAGTTGCGCTGGCGAAAGGCGCAATGGTCTTCGATGAGATCATGCGTCCACGCTCAAGATGGTCTTGCGGCGTCTTCGCGGCGCAATCGTGTCATTCGTCCTTCAACAACACCTGAAGACGCGCCTCCTCCACCTCGGAAAGCGCGGGCGAATCTTCACCGTCCGCCGCCGAGGCGGTCCGTCGGCGCAGCAGCAGCGCCATCAGGACGCCGCCCAGGATTAGCGCGATCGCCGGCGTGGCCCAGAGCAAGGCGTTGCCGGCCGAGAACGGCGGCTTGAGCAGCACGAACTCGCCATAGCGCTCGACCAGGAACGCGCGGATCTGCTTGTCGCTGCGTCCCTGCTTCACTTGGTCGCGTACGACCTGGCGCAGGTCGCCGGCCAGGGCCGCCTCGGAGTCGTCGATGGACTCGTTCTGGCAGACCAGGCAGCGCACCTCGCGGAACAGCGTGCGGGCCCGGGCCTCCTGGGTCGGGTCGGGCAGGCGCTCGGCCGGGTCGGCGGCGGCGCCGGCCATGCAGGCGATGGCGGCCAACGCGATCAGGAGCCGCCTCACGCCGCCGTCTCCGCCTTCCGCGCCACTCCGAACCGCAGGCGACGATCCGACAGCGACACCACGCCGCCGATCGCCATGACCAGCGGGCCCAGGAAGATCAGCCGCACCCACGGATTGACGAAGGCCCGCACCAGCCACGCCGGCTGGCCGCCCGGGCCCGCGCGGCGCTCGCCCAGCACCACATAGAGGTCGTCCAGCACCTTGGGACAGATCGCCACCTCCGAAGTGGTCTGCTTGCCGGTGGGATAGAAGCGGCGCTCGGGCCTGGCCTCGCAGACTGGCGCGCCGGCCTTGGTGATCTTCACGATCCCGCGCTCGGCGATGTAATTCTCGCCCTCCCCCGTGCCGACCTCGGTCAGGACCAGCTCGTAGGCGCCCAGCTTCAGCTGCCCGCCGACGCTGAGGGCCTGGGCCGCCTCGACCCGCCAGGTGGTCTCGAAACTCGCGCCCAGCACGAAGATCCCCAGCCCCGCATGGGCCAGGGTCGTGCCCCAGGCGCCGCGCGGCAGGCCGGTCAGGCGGCGGCGGACCTCGGCCCAGGGCGCGCGGAAGGCCTTCACCCGCTCGGTCAGCTCCAGCAGCGCGCCGCCGATCAGCCAGAAGCCGACCACGAGGCCGGCGCTGGCCAGGGCGCTGCGCGGGGCGACCACGGCGAAGGCGACCAGGCCCAGGATCGCGGCCAGCGCCAGGGCCAGCCACAGGCGGCGGACCACCAGCCGCGCGTCGCCGCGCTTCCAGGCCAGCAGCGGGCCGGCCGGCAGGACCGCCATGGCCAGCACCATCAGGGGAACAAACGTCATGTTGAAGAACGGCGCCCCGACCGACACCGCCTCGCCGTCCGTCGCCTCGCGGATCAGCGGGAACAGGGTGCCGACCAGCACCACGGCCGTGGCCGTCGACAGGATGATGTTGTTCAGGACGATGGCGCTCTCGCGGCTGACCGGGGCGAACAGGCCGCCGCTGTTCAGGCTGGGCGCGCGCAGGGCGAACAGCACGAAGCCGGCCCCAGCCGCTATGCCCATGATGGTCAGCAGCAGTATCCCGCGCGTCGGATCGACGGCGAAGGCGTGGACGCTGGTCAGCACGCCCGAGCGCACCAGGAACGCGCCCAGCATGGAGAAGGTGAAGGCCGCCAGCCCCAGGAACACCGTCCAGCCCGGCAGGGCGCCGCGCTTTTCCAGCACCACGGCCGAGTGCAGCAGGGCCGAGCCGATCAGCCAGGGCATGAAGCTGGCGTTCTCGACCGGGTCCCAGAACCACCAGCCGCCCCAGCCCAGCTCGTAATAGGCCCAGAAGGCGCCCAGGGTGATGCCGACGGTCAGGAAGCTCCAGGCCGCCAGGGTCCAGGGCCGCACCCAGCGCGCCCAGGCCGCGTCGACCCGGCCCTCGATCAGGGCCGCCATCGAGAACGAGAAAACCACCGAAAAGCCGACATAGCCGCAGTAGAGGAACGGCGGGTGAAAGGCCAGGGCCGGGTCCTGCAGCAGCGGGTTCAGCGACGCGCCCTCGACGGGAACGTCCAGCAGCCGGGCCATCGGGTTGGAGGCGAAGACGGTGTAGGCCAGGAACAGCACGCCCAGCGCGCCCTGGGTCGCCACCGCATAGGCCCGCAGGCGCGGCGGCAGGGCCTCGCCGAAGCTGGCCACGGCCGCGCCGTAGCCGGTCAGCACCAGGCACCACAGCAGCATCGAGCCCTCGTGGCTGCCCCAGGCGCCGGCCACCTTGTAGAGCATCGGCTTGGCGGTGTGGGAGTTGGCCGCGACATTGGCCACCGAGAAGTCCGAGACCACGAAGGCGTGGACCAGGGCCAGGAACGTCAGGGCCGTGCAGAGGAAGACCCCAAGCGCCGCCCCGCGCCCGGCGCCGGCCAGCATGGACGAGCGCCGCGCCCCGCCGATCGCCGACAGGATCAGCTGCAGGGCCGACAGGACCAGGGCCAGGACCAGGGCGTAGGCGCCGAATTCGGTGATCATGAGGTGGGCTTCCCCGCCCCGTAAGCCGGCTTGGCGCCGTCGCCGCGCCACTCGCCCTGTTCCTTCAGGGCCTTGGAGACCTCGCGCGGCATGTAGCGCTCGTCGTGCTTGGCCAGCACCTGCTTGGCGACGAAGGTCCCGGACTCGTCGAACGCCCCTGACGCGACGACGCCCTGGCCCTCGCGGAACAGGTCCGGCAGGTCGCCCTTGTAGCGGACCAGGGCGGTGGAGCGCTGGTCGGCGACCACGAACTCGACCAGGCCGTCCGGATGTTTGAACACGCTGCCGGCCTTGACCAGCCCGCCCAGCTGCACCTTGCGGCCGGCCGGCACGTGGGCGGCGGCGGCCTGGGCCGGGGTGTAGAACAGCGAGATGGCGTCGCGCATGCCCCACAGGGCCAGGCCCACAGCCAGGGCCACCACCGGGGCGGCGACGGTCAGGACCGTCAGGCGGCGGCGCGCCTTGCGCGATTTGGGCAGGAAGCTCATGGCGTGGAGGTCTTTTGAGACGGAGTTTGCGCCGCTTGGCGCAGGGCGGCCAGCACCTTGGGCTGGTCCTTGTAGCGCGCCTGGGCCTTGGCCAGGGCGGCGTCGCGGCGGGCGGCGTCGCCCAGCACGGCATAGGCGCGCACCAGCTTGACCCAGCCGTCGGGATCGTCGGGATTGGCCTCCAGCCGGGCGGCCAGGCCGGCGACCATGCCCTGGATCATGTCCTGGACATTGTCGCCGCCCTCTGCCGGCTGGCCGGCGGGGGCGGCGCTGGGCCGCAGGCCGCCGTCGGCCTGGACCTGGGCGATCTGGTGGCCAAAGCCCATGCGGCGCGGATCGTCGGGCGGCAGGTCGGCCAGCAGGGCCTTCCAGTCGCCCAGCCCGCCCGGGACGTCGCCGTCGGCGATCCTGGCCAGACCCAGGTGATAGCGGGCGCTGACGTTCTTGGGGTCGCGCTTCAGCGCCTCGGTAAAGGCCTTGCGAGCATCGGTCCCGATCTCGCCCTGACCGTCGGCCACGAAGGTCTCGCCCAGCCCGGCCCACAGGTCGGCGCGGGCGGGGGCCAGGATCACGGCCCGGCGCAGGGCCTGGGACGCGCCGGTGGCGTCGCCGGCCATCATCCGAACCAGGGCCAGGTTCTTCAGCGGTTCGGGGTCGGTGGGGCGCTGGATGGCGATCTGCTCCAGCACCGCGGCCACTTTCTGCGGCTCGAGCTGGGTGAGGTCGGTCCTGCGCCATTCGGCCACGCGCTTGAGGAACGGCTGGTCGACCATGCCCAGCCCGCCGACCAGGCCGTAGATCCCGATGGCCAGCACGGGGGCGGCGGCGGCCAGGGCCAGCACCAGCGGCCGCAGCTTGGGATTGGCGGGCGGCCACGGCGCCTGGCGGTCGGCGGCGGCGATCAGGCGGCGCCCGGCCTCGGCCCGCGCGCCCTTCAGCTCGGCGTCGGCCAGCAGGCCTCGCGCGGCCAGGTCGTCGATCTCGGACAGCTGCCGCCGGTGCACGGCCAGGCTGGCGTCGTCGCCGCCCGCGCCCGCGGTCGCGGACGCCCGCGCGGCGCCGCGCAGCACCAGGGCGGCGACGACGGCCGACAAACCCGCCGCAGCGATCCAGAAAGCGATCATGTCGCGCGTGTTAGCCGGGAACACGGCGGCGCCGTTAGCGAAAAAAGCGCTTAAGGGGAGCCTTCCCCCTGCTCCGCTCATCCCGGCGAATGCCGGGACCCAGATCCCATGGCGGAGAGTCTGATGGGACGACCGCTGAGTTCTTGGCGTCCGACACACCGCCATTCCATCTGGGTCCCGGCATTCGCCGGGATGAGCGGGGTTTGGGGATAGATGGATGGGACGTTGAAAGCCGGCCCTAAGCCGCCGCCGCCATCGCCGCGGCCGCGCGGCGGCGGACGATCTCGGCGGTCTTTTCGTCGCGGCTATAGGCGATATAGCCGGCGGCCAGGTCGACATAGAGCCGCGCCAGGCCCTGGTCGCCGCCGTCGCCCGTCCGTACGATGTGCAGGATGTCTTCGATGTACTGGTCCAGGCGGCCGTTCAGCTTCTCCAGCACCTTGGCGCGGCTGGAGCCGTAGCCGCTCTGCAGGGCGCAGCCGCGGATCTCGGCGATAAACACCAGCACCGCGGTCAGCCGCCGGACCTGGGTCTCGTCGGGCTCGGCCGTCAATTGCGGCACGCCCTTGCCCTTCTTGCCGCCCAGGATCGAGATCGGCCGCAGCGGCAGGGCCGCCAGCAGCTCCTTCTCGGCCGCGTTCATCCGCGCCTCGACAGCCTGGGCGATGGCCTGTTTGTACTTGACCAGGCGCCGGCCCCAGGGGCCTTCCTTGGCCATGTTCACCGACTGCTCCAGTTCGGTGATCTGCTGGGCGACCCTTTGGGCGGCGTGGGCGGCCTTGCGGCCCTCGGCCTCGCCCTTGGCGGGGTCGAAGGCGTTGATGAAGTCGATGTTCTTTTCGATGTCGGCCAGCACCCGCTCGCCGAACACGCCGACCTCCGACGAGGCCCAGAACTTGTCGCCCGGCCGGTCCATGACCGCCGAGATCACCCGCAGGATGCGGAAGTCGTCCGGCAGGTGGGCGGCGAGCATCTCGAACAGCAGCGGCCCGGCGTCGGGGCGGATGGCGCAGGCGTCCTTGTAGGCCAGTCGGGCCGAGGAGGCGCGCTCCTCGCTCATCTTGCTGACCCACTCCTGCAGCTTGGGCAGGGCGCCGCGCACGATGGTCGACAGCTCCAGGCACGAGGCCAGGGCGTCAACGTCGCAGAGGGCGTCCAGCGCCTTGAAGCCGGCCTCGGTCTGGGCGCGCAGGCCGCGGGAGGCGACCTTGCACAGTTCGTCGAAGACGTCCGGCGGCCCCTGTTCCAGGTCCCACGGATTGCACCGCGCCGCGGCCTCCTCGACCTTCTTGGGCGCCTGCTGCCTCAGGGCGGCCCACAGCAGGGTCAGGGCGCGAGGCGGGAACGCCGTCTGCCCGGCGTCGCGCGCGACGCACAGCGGGACGATCGGGGCCAGCACGCTGTTGCGGACATAGCGGGCGGTGACCTCGTCCTCGACCAGGCCGCGCACGGTCGCCAGCGCGCCCTGCCCGCCGGCGGGGCCGGCCAGGGCGAGCTCGAGGCTGCGCAGCGCGGCGTCGGGCGCGGTTTCCACCAGCTTCCGAACCATCAGCAACTTGTTGGCGGCGATCGCTGCCATAACCCCCCACAGGACGAGCCCGCTCCGGGCCGCGTCAACCATGTCGCCAACGAGGTTAAGACTTTCCGAAACCATAAGTTTTCGCAGCGCGAACGGCAGCGTCGAAAGGTCGCTGGGCGGCCGGCGCGGCATGCGCGAAATGTGGGGTTGAGCGGAGGAACGCCTGGCTCTCCTCCCCCGTGAACCGGGGAGGGGGCAAGCGCCGCCCTACCCCTCCGACCTCGGCAGCACCAGGGTCACGCGCAGGCCGCCCAGGGGCGAGGCGCCCAGAGTGACCGAGCCGCCATAGGCGCGGGCCAGTTCGTCGACGATCGACAGGCCCAGGCCCGAGCCGGGGGTATGCTCGTCCATCCGCTGCCCGCGCTTGAGGGCGTCGGTCCAGCGGTCGGGCGGCAGGCCGGGACCGTCGTCGTCGACGGTCAGGGTCATCTGCTCGGGCGAACTGGCCACGGCCTCGGCCCGCACCTTGCCCTTGCACCACTTGCCGGCGTTTTCCATCACGTTGCCGGCCAGCTCCATGAAGTCCTGGCGCTCGCCCTGGAAGCACAGGTCGTCGGGGCACCGCCAGTCGATCTGCACGCCCTTGTCCTGGAAGATCCGCTCCAGGGTCACGGCCAGTTCGTCCATGATCGGCTCGACCGGCGTACGCTCGCCCGAGGTCTGGGAGCGGGCGGCGGCGCGGGCCCGGCGCAGGTGGTGATCGACCTGTTCGCGCATGGTCTGGGCCTGGCGCTCGACGACCTCGGCCAGGGCGCCCGGCCGCTGGCCGGCTTCGGTCAGCATCACCGACAGCGGGGTCTTCAGGGCGTGGGCCAGGTTGCCGACGTGGGTGCGCTGGCGCTCGACCACCTCCTGGTTGTGCGACAGCAGGGCGTTCAGCTCGACCGCCAGCGGCGCCAGCTCCTCGGGATAGTCGCCGTCCAGCTTCTCGGCCTTGCCGCGGCGGACCGAGGCCACCTCGCGGCGCAGGCGGAACAGCGGCACCAGGCCGACCCGCACCTGCACCACGACCGCGGCGATCAGGCCCACGCCCAGGATGACCAGGGCCAGGGTGGTGATGCGCCCGAAACGGTCGGCGTCGGCGTCGATCGGCGAGCGGTCCTCGGCGGCGATGAACACCACCGGCCGCGGATAGCCGGGCAGCCGGGCCAGCAGGGCGGCGGCGCGCAATGGCCGGTTCTGCGGGCCCTTGAGGTCGAAATAGAGGGTCTTGCCGGGCTCGGACATCAGCCGTTCGGACTGCTCGACCGGGATCACCAGGTCGCTGTCGAACAGCGACCGCGAACGCTCGACCACGTTCAGCCCGCCACCGCCGGCCGGCTGGTCGAAGATCGTCCAATAGCGGCCGGAATAGGCCCGGGTGGCGCGGATGTCGGTCAGGACCGGGGCTTTCAGCACCCCGTCGTCGACGGTGGAGCCGGCATAGAGGTCGTCGGTCAGCACGGCCAGCGACTGGTCGAACCGGCGGATGGCCGCGTCGCGGAACTGGGCGGTCAGGAACACGCCCGCCAGCACCAGCACCACCAGGTTCCACGCCGCCGCCAGCAGCACCAGCCGCCGGACCAGCGAACGCTTGCTGAGGTCCCACATCGCCTAGAGCCCAGCCAGGCGGAAGGACAGCGTCGCGAAAACCTCGTCCTTCGACAGGCTCGGGATGAGGTTTTCGAATGGTCCGCCGCTCACAGTCGCCCTCATCCTGAGCCTGTCGAAGGACGAGGCGCGCCCCGGCTTCGACGGCCGATCAGCTTTCCGTCGTCTCGCCTTCCAGCGGCGTCAGGCGGTAGCCCAGGCCGCGCACGGTCTCGATCCGGTCGCTGCCCAGCTTCTTGCGCAGCCGGCCGATGAACACCTCGATGGTGTTTGAGTCGCGGTCGAAGTCCTGGTCGTACAGGTGCTCGACCAGCTCGGTGCGGCCGATCACCCGGCCCTGGTGCATCATCATGTAGTGCAGCAGGCGGTATTCCAGCGAGGTCAGGCGCAGGGGCTCGCCGTTGACGCTGGCCCGGGCGGCGCGCGGGTCCAGGCGCAGGCCGCCGCACGACAGGGTCGGCGAGGCGTGGCCGGACGAGCGGCGCAGCAGGGCGCGCAGGCGGGCCAGCAGTTCCTCGGTGTGGAACGGCTTGGTCAGGTAGTCATCGGCGCCGGCGTCGAAGCCCGCGACCTTCTCGTTCCACGAACCGCGCGCGGTCAGGATCAGCACCGGCGTGGCGACATTGCCCCGCCGCCAGCGCTCCAGCACCGACACGCCGTCCACCTTGGGCAGGCCCAGGTCCAGCACCACGGCGTCGTAGGGCTCGGTCTCGCCCAGGAATTGGGCCTCCTCGCCGTCGGCGGCATGGTCGACGGCGTAGCCCGCGTCGCCCAGGGCCAGCTTCAGCTGGCGCGACAGGTCGGGGTCGTCTTCGACAAGCAGGATGCGCATGGAGGGGTCTCTGTCTCGTGACGCTGGATAGGAAACTTAGTTGGCGCTGAGGATCTGGCCGGTCTGGGCGTCGACGATGAAGTCGATGCGGCGACCGTCGGTCGTGGCCCAGCGGACCCTGTAGTTGGGGCCTTCCAGGCCGGCGTCCAGCACCCGGCCCGGCGTGCGGCGGCCGATCTGCTCGATCACCCGGCTGAGCGGCACCAGACGTCCCGACTGCACGCCCCCGCGCGCCTGGTCCTGCCGGGCGCGCCAGTCGGCGCCCAGCGAGTCCGGGCCGCGCTGCGCGGACGCCGCGCCGGGGAGGGCGGCGGCGGCCAGGGCGGCGGCGAAGAGGAAATGGATCGGCTTCATGGGCTCCGGTGTAGAGCGTCGCGGCTGAATAGAGGCTGAACACGGCCGTTATGGACGGGCAACGTCGTTCTGTCACGGATTCGACGAACAAAGGTCGGGCGGCCGCCCTTCGATCGCTCTTGCCGCCAGGCCTGGAGACCGACGCCTTCGCCGCGGACTTGCCAGCGAAATAGCACGGCTCTAGCGTGCAATCTTCGCGTGCATGCCCGCAGGCTTACAGCCCAACGCGCCGCGCGCCGCGCCGGATCCTCAAGGGTCCTTGGGAACCAACTTTTCTGGGGAGAGAGGCATGCCGCGGTTCGGAGAGGTCAGGCGGGGCTTCCTGGCCGGGGCGCTGGCGCTGGGCCTGGCCAGCCTGGCCGCCACGGCCGTCGCCGACGCGCCGCCGCCCAGCCCCAGCCTGAGCCCAAGCCCGGTCGACGGCGTGGTCCAGGCCATCGGGATCTCGCCCGCCAGGCTGGGCGCCAACGCCGACCAGCTGACCTTCCTGCCCGCCGGCGCGCCCGGCCCAGTGACTCTGACCGTCGACCGGCCGGCCGACAAGCAGGCCCTGGACCTGGGCGCCCGGCCGGGCGACCGGATCTGGCTGACGGTGGACGATCCGCTGAACCCGCGGCATGTGGTCCAGATCACCCGCCTGGCGCGGCCCGTGCCGGCCCTGCAGCGGACGATCGCCCTGGTCGCCGCCTTCGCGGTCATCGCCGCCTTCGCCAGCCTGGCCACGGCCGGCCGCCCCTGGCGGTTCCTGGTCGGCAACGACAACCGCATGAGCAATTCCCAGACCCAGATGGCGCTGTGGTTCGGCGTCGTGGCCATGGTCTATGGCGCCACCCTGATCCTGCGCGTCTGGTTCCTGGGCTGGGAGTTTATGGGCGGCATCGCGATGACCGCCAACGTCCTGGCCATGACCGGGCTTTCGGGCCTGTCGTTCGGCGCGGCCAAGGTGGTGGCCGTGCAGAAAGACGCCGACGCCGCGGCCGCGCCCGGCGCCGCCCCCGCCCCGCCCGGTCCCGCCCCCCGGCCCCGGATCGCCGACCTGGTGCTCACGACTACGGCGCCGCCGACCTGGGCGACTTCCAGATGATCCTGATCAGCAGCCTGGCCACCCTGATCTTCGCCGCCGCCAGCTGGGAGTTCCTGACGATGGTCGACATCGTCCGCGCCACCACCCTCCCCGACGTCGACACCGCCCTGCTGGGCGGCTTCGGCGTCGGCCAGGGCGCCTACCTGATCAAGAAGGCGGCGCTGCCGAACGGGGTGGGGTGAAGTGGTTCAACGCCCGTGGACGGCGTTCTATGGCCCGCCCCGCGCCCGTTCGTATTGACAATGTGGATACATCCTCCAACACTGTTCGGATGGATAAGAGCCACTCCCCTACCTTGGCTGACTTGCCTGCGGGAGCCCCGGCGAGCGCGGAGCCATCCTCGTCCGGCGCGGAGGTCAAGGGCAGCATCAACCTGCGTATCGAGGCGCAAACGCGCCAGCTCATCGATGACGCAGCCGCCGTCCTGGGAAAGACGCGAACCGAGTTCATGATCGAAAGCGCCCGGACGCTCGCCATCGACGTGCTGCTGGACCAGCGCCTGTTTGTCCTCGACTCCGCGCGCTACGATGCGTTCGTCCACGCGCTCGACAATCCTCCCGCGCCGGGGCCCAAGTTGCGCGCGTTGCTAGGTCGAGTTCCCGCGTGGAAGACGTAGGGTCGGACGCCGAAGATTCGCAGGCGAAGCTGTCCGCTCCGGTCCCTTTGAAGGCGGAGCATGATCTTTCCAACTTCGATTGCGGCGAGCCGGCGCTGGACGACTGGCTGAAGCAACGCGCGCTCAAGAACGAGAGCCGCTTTTCCAGGACCTATGTGGTTTGTGAAGGCGCCAGCGTTGTCGCCTATTTCTGCATCTCCGCAGGAGCGGTGGACCGAGAGGCCGCGCCGGGCAAACTCCGCCGCAATGCGCCCGACGCGATCCCGGTCTCCGTGATCGGCCGCCTGGCGGTCAGCCGCGCCTATGCCGGCCGAGGCCTCGGCGCCGACATTCTCTCAGACGCCCTTCGACGGATCGCTATCGCTTCGCAAAGCATCGGGATCGGCGCGGTCCTCGTTCAAGCCAAGGATCGGCGGGCCAAGCAGTTCTATATGGCTTGCGCTGAATTCATCGAATATCCGGCGGAGAGCCGCACGCTGTTCCTGCCCATTGAAACCATCATCGCGGCTTTATAGCTGAACGCCTTTCGACGACGGAACCGAGGTCGCCGGAGAGGGCGTCTCGGGCCAACCCCTACCGCCGCTTCGGCGCGTAGGGCCGCTTCTCCCGCCATGTCTCGGCGAACTTCTCCAGCTCCGCGTCCGGCGTTTCCGGCAGGGTGACCACCAGGCGGGCGAACAGGTCGCCGCGGTGGCCCTTGGCGTCGGAAAGACCGCGGCCCTTGAGTCGCAGCTTGGCGCCGGTGTTGGAGCCCTTGGGAACGGTCAGGGTCACCGGGCCGTCGGGCGTGGGGGCCTCGACCTTGCCGCCCAGCACCGCGTCGGGAACGCTGACCGGCAGGTCCATGACCAGGGCGCCGTTCTCGGGGCGATAGATCGGGTGCGGCTTGATGGCCAGCTCGATCAGGGCGTCGCCCTGCCCGCCGCGGCCGGGGCTGCCCTGGCCCTTCAGGCGCAGGGTCTGGCCTTCCTGGGCCCCCGCCGGGATGGTGACGTCGATCGTTCGGCCGTCCGAGAAGGCCACGCGCTTCTTGCCGCCCTTGATCGCCTCTTCCAGGTCGATGTCGAGCCGGGCGCGCACGTCCGCGCCCTTGGCCGCGAAGCCGCCGCCGCCGAAGCCGCCGCCCGCCCCGGCGCCCGCGCCGCGATTGCGGCCCAGGATGTCGCCGAACAGGTCGTTGAGGTCGATCTCGGGCCCCTCGCCGCCGCCGCTGCTGCGGAAGCCGCCGCCGCGCCCGCCGAAGCCGGCCCCGAACGGGTTGCCGCCGCCCCCGAAGCCGCCGCGCATGGTCTCGCGGCCGTCGGCGTCGATCTCGCCGGCGTCGAACTTCTTGCGCTTGTCGGCGTCGCCCAGGATGTCGAAGGCGGCGCTGACCTGCTTGAACTTCTCCTCCGACTTCTTGTCGCCCTTGTTGGCGTCGGGGTGATGCTGCTTGGCGAGCTTGTGGAACGCCTTGCGGATTTCCGCCGCGCTCGCGGTGCGGGAAACGCCAAGCTCCAGATAGGGGTCGCGCGCCAAGGAGGCTCCTCACGTCAGTTCAAAAGGCGGAACGCCTCAATTAGGCCGTTCGGCGCGGCGCGCAAGCGTTATGTTGCATTATTATCACAGCAAGGTCCGTGACATCGCGCCCCACCCGAACAGGGCCGAGCCCTGGGCGACCCTGACAGCCAGGACCCCGGTCGGTCCAGCGGGGAAATCGGCGGCGCGCTGGGCGGCGGCGTAGGTGAAGCTCGGCGTGGTGGTCTCGGCGGCGCGGACTACCCTCTCGTCGTCCAGGATCTCGACGCGATAGATCTCGCGCTCCTCGCCCAGCGGGACCTCGGCGTCCCAGCCGTCGCCGGCCAGGCGGGTCCGTCGGATCCAGGTCACGACCGTGTCGCCGCCCTGGGTCCGCGCGCGCAGGCAGGCCGGCGACCAGGGTCGGGCCGCCAGGCCGCGCCAGGTCTCGACGGTCTGGCTCATCGACGCCCCCGAGGCCGGGCCGCCGGCCGGGGCGGCGCGCCAGGTCAGCGGCAGGCCGCGCTCGGCCAGGGCCAGGTCGGCGCGGACCAGGGCCTCGTCCAGCACCACCACCGCCGCCCCGGCCGGGGTCAGGACGGCCATGGCCGGGTCGCTGCCGGCCTGGCCGCGCAGCAGGCCCGACAGGGTCCAGGCGTCGGGGCCCATCGGTTCGGCGGTCAGGAACTGCAGGATCTCCCACTCGCCGTTCGCGCCCTGCACCGCCAGGGCGTTGGCCCCGGCCAGGACGGCCGAGCGGTCGCGGCTGGCGGGCGCGGCGCCCTCCAGCCGAACGGTCAGGCGCGTAGCGTGGTCGAAGCGGTGCAGCGGCCCGGCCGGCAGGTCCGAGCACGTGACGCCCACCGTGGCCGGCGCGGCGGCGGTCGCGCGCACGCGCACGGCCTCGACGCCGGGACCGGCGTGGACGTCGAAGGCCCGCCAGGGCGAGGCCGCCACCGCGACCAGCGGCCGCTCGTCGGCCTGGCCCGGAAGGTCCAGCACGTGCAGCACCGGCGGGCCGGGAACCTCGCGCGGCGCGGCGGGCGACCAGTCCAGGTCGCCGCCGGCGCGCACGGGATCGACCACCGGCGCCAGCTGGGCGCGGGGATGCTCGTCCAGGTCGACCCGCGTCACCCGCCAGGTCGCGCCGTCCAGCACAAGCCGGTCGCCCGGCTCGAGCCTCAGGGCGGCCAAGGGCGACAGGTGGACGGTCGCCTCGCGCGGATCGGCGGCGGCCAGCAGGCGCTCGGCCACGGCCCGGGCGTCGGCGGCGGCCAGCACCAGCGGCGCGTCGAGGTCGGCGCTCCCCTCCCCGTCCTCGCGGCGGACGATCACCGAACCGGTCTGGTAGTCGCGCGCGGCGTCGATGAAGCGCAGGCGCAGGGCCTGGACCGGGGCGGCCAGGGTCCGGGCGGCGCTCTGCGGCGCGGCGCGGTCCTCCGGCCAGGCCAGGTCGTCGTCGCCCAGGCTCCGGGCCGCCGCGCCCGAGCGGCCGGCCAGCGCGACGCCGTCCTGGCGCTCGACCGGGTCCAGGGCGAAGGCCTCCAGCAGCGGCGCCAGGGCGTCGCGCAGCCGCATCGGCCGGTCGACCACGTAGCCGACGATGGAGCCGCCGGCCTCGCCCGGATCGATCGCCACGCCGGCCCGCTGGGCCAGGGCGGCCACCAGCTCGGGCAGCGGCGCGACCCCGGCCCGGCCGTTCAGCCAGTGGCCCAGGGTCCAGTTGGGCCCGTCGGCCCAGACGCCGCTCCGGGCCGGAAAGTCGGGGAACGGCCGGGCGTCCCAGCACCAGGCGGCCGCGGCCTTGATCATCGGCCCGCCATAGACCGGCGAGACCGGGTTGGTCGCCGGGTCGGCCAGGTGGGTCAGCACCGCCTCCAGCGCCCGCCGCTGGCCGACCTCGTCGCGGGCCCCGTCCGAGAACGGCGGCAGGGCGCTCTCGGCGCTCTTCTGGTCGACGAACAGGTTCGGGGCGTTGGCGCCCTTATCGACCGCGCCGCAGCCGAACTCGACCAGCCGCAGCGGCTTGGACCGGGGGATCCAGGCGGTCGGGGTCGCGGCGCGCACCCCGCCCGGGCGATCGAAATGCGGCTTGCTCCACCAGGACAGCAGGTCCTTGGGCCGGAACACCCACGGCTCGCCATAGGCGCCGTCGGTGATCGGGGCGCGGACCTGGGCGGCGCGCGCCGCTTCGGAGGCGTAGAACCAGTCGAAGCCCTCGCCGCCCACCAGGTTGGCGCGCAGATAGGCCAGGTCGTGCGGTCCGCCCCGTCCGGCGTCCAGGTGGTCGTCGTCGTCGCGCCAGTCGGCCATCGGCGGATAGAAGTCGATCCCGACGAAATCGATGTTGGCGTCGCTCCACAGCGGGTCGAGGTGGAAGTGGACGTCGCCGGAGCCGTCGCCCGGCTGGTGATCGCCTCGGCGTCTGTTTCGCTTCTTCCGGCCATGACACAAAGATACGGGAGCAGCGGGCGCCGCTGATAAGTTTGGTCGAGAAAGTTTAGGGCGTTGATTTCGTTGGCGTTGAGTCGCTGAACGCCGAGGATAGACGCGGCTGTATCCCCGCCAGGGGCGCTGAAGAGGCGGTCTGGCGACGGCTTTCGCCCCTATATCTCCGTCATTCCGGGCCTTGTGCCCGGAACCCCTCGGTCCGCCGCAGGTGCAGCGGGGGCGGTTCGCTGGCGAACCGCCCCCGCCTCACGGTTCAACTGAACCGGGGGTCCCGGGCACAAGGCCCGGGATGACGGTGGAGGAACGCGGGGCCGGGTTTTCACGCTACTCCGCGATCGACCGCACGACCCGGGCCGGGTTGCCGGCGACCAGGGTGTCGGGCGGGACGTCGCGGGTGACCACCGCGCCGGCGGCGACCACCGAATTCTCGCCGATGGTGACGCCGCCGATGACCGTCGCCCCGGCCGCGATCCAGACGTTGCGCTCGATGACGATGGGCTTGGCCACCACGCCGTCGCGCCGCCGGGAGGGCTCGATCGGGTGGCCGGAGGTGATCAGGCTGACGTTCGGCCCGATCATCGCCGCGTCGCCGATGTCGATGCCGCCCAGGTCGTAGAAGGTGCAGTTCTGGTTGACGAAGACGTCGCGCCCGACCCGGATGTGGACCCCGCTCTCGGTGTAGAACGGCGGGATCAGGCAAAAGCCGGCGTCCACGGCCTGGCCGGTCAGCTGGCTGAACAGGGCGCGGACCTGGTCGGAGTCGTCATAGGTCAGGCGGTTGAGGGCGGCGGTGAGCGCCATGGCCCGCCGGACATTGGCCACCATGGCCGCGGACTCGGGCGTGCGACGGGGAATGAACCGGGTGCGGTCGTCGTGGGCCATGGGGCGCCTCCTTCGGCGAGGACAGGCGTGCCGGGATTCGGCGCGGGTCGCCACGGGGCGGAGGCGTGGATCGACTCAGCGACCACCGTGTTCAGAGTCGCCCCCGGGTGGCCCGCTCGACGTCGCAAGGCGCCTCGGCGAGGCCGCGCGGACAGCCGTTCAGGACTAAAAACTTCGCCGCCTTGTCGGCCCTCGCCGCTTCGGACCGTCCTTGGTCGAACACGCCGCCGAACGGAGCCGCGCCATGTCCTTCCAAGCCTATCTCGACACCATCCAGGCCAAGACCGGCCTCGACGCCGACGCCTTGAAGGCCGCCGCCGACACGGCCGGGCTGTCCGACGGCGGCCGGCTCAAGCCCGCGGTCAAGGCCGGCCAGGTGGTGGACTGGGGCAAGGGGACGCTGGGCCTGGGCCACGGCCACGCCATGGCGATCTACGCCCTACTGTCGGGCAAGCGGAAGCCGGGCGACTGACGGGCCGCCCCCGAGGCGGCGGCCGCTCAGTCCTCCGGGTCGTAGGGCAGGTCGCCCTTGTCGACCATCAGGTCGGTGGCCACGAAGTCCATGGCGTCCTCCGCGTCCTCGAAGGAGAGCTCCGACACCGTCTGGTCGCGCACCGAGATCCCGGCCTTGTGGGTGCTGTCGGGGTCGCCGGTGACCAGCGGATGCCAGTCTGGCAGGGTCTTGCCCTCGTGCAGCCGGCGGTAGGCGCAGGACGGCGGCATCCATTCCAGGGTCTCGATGTTGTGCGGCGTCAGCTTGATGCAGTCGGGCACGGTCTTGCGGCGATTGGGATAGTCCTTGCAGCTGCAGCGGTGCTCGTCGAACAGCTGGCAGTGCACTCGGGTGGGGATGATCTCGCCGGTGTCCTCGTCCTCGAAGCGGACCAGGCAGCACAGGCCGCAGCCGTCGCACAGGCTTTCCCACTCGGGGACGGTCATCTGGTGTAGGGACTTCGTCTCCCAGAAAGGTTTGCGCGCCATCATGGCGGCGTCCTAAACCCAAATCGCGCCCGCGACAAACGGGTGAAGCCAGGACCGAGCCAAAGCGGACCATAGGACGCACGTGAACGACTGGACGCTCCCGCCTTACCGGTTCGACGACGACAAGCCGGCGACCCCGCCGGCCGCGCCGCCGGTCTTCGGGTCCGCGCCGCCCCCGCCGCCGCCGCCGGAGGAGCCGTTCCGCGCCGACCTCAAGCACGCCCGGGCCAAGGCCCGCGCCCGCCGGGGCCGCTGGATCTGGATCGCCGCCCTGGCGGTCCTGATGGCCCCGGTGGTCGGCGGCGCGGCCGGGGCCGGCTTCGTCTGGTGGAAGTACCTGCGCGACACCCCGACCCTGCCCTCGCGCGAGGCGCTGTTCGCGGTCAACCGCGCGCCGGGCGTGCGGTTCGAGGACCGCAGCGGCCAGGTGATCGCCACCCGCGGCCCGCGCTATGGCCAGCGCATAGGCCTGGCCGGCCTGCCCAACTACGTGCCGCTGGCCTTCCTGGCCGCCGAGGACAAGCGGTTCTACCAGCACGGGGCCATCGACCCCTACGGCATCGCCCGCGCGGCTTACGTCAACCACAAGGCCGGCCGCACCGTGCAGGGCGCCTCGACCCTGTCCCAGCAGCTGGCCAAGGGCCTGTTCCTGACGCCCGACCGCACGGTCAAGCGCAAGCTGCAGGAGATGCTGATGGCCTACCGGCTGGAGCAGGTCCTGAGCAAGGACGAGGTGCTGGAGCTGTATCTGAACCGGGTGTTCTTCGGGGCCAACACCTTCGGGGTGGACGGGGCGTCGCGCACCTATTTCGGCAAGTCGGCCAGCCAGCTGAGCCTGTCCGAGGCGGCCCTGCTGGCCAGCCTGCCCAAGGCCCCCTCGCGCCTGGCCCTGACCCGCGACATGGGCGCGGCCCTGGCCCGCTCGCGCCTGGTCCTGGCCAACATGCGCCAGGAGGGCTGGATCACCGCCGAGCAGGAGCGCCGGGCCCTGGAGGACACCCCCAGGCTCTCGCCCCTGGCCGTGGCCGAGGAGGGCGACTACGGCTGGGTGCTGGACTACGCCACAGCCGAGGCCGTGCGCATCGCCGGCCAGAACGCCCCCGACCTGGTGGTGCGCCTGACCATCGATTCGCGCCTGCAGCACGTGGGCGCCGAGACCGTCCGCCAGGCCATCGAGATCGGCGGCGCCAACGCCGGGGCCGGCCAGGCGGCCCTGCTGTCGCTGTCGGGCGACGGGGCCGTGCGGGCCATGGTCGGCGGGACCGACTATGTCGAGAGCCCGTTCAACCGGGCCGTCCAGGCCCGCCGCCAGCCGGGCTCGACCTTCAAGCCGTTCGTCTACGCCGCCGCCCTGGAAAAGGGCGTGCTGCCCACCGACATCCGGGTGGACGGTCCGGTGCGGTTCGGCGCCTGGAAGCCCGAGAACTACGGCGGCGGCTATCGCGGCCCGATGACCGTGCAGGACGCCCTGGTCAATTCGATCAACACCATCGCCGTCAAGCTGGCCCAGGAGGCCGGCGGCCCGGCGATCGGCGACCTGGCCCGGCGGTTCGGGATCACCACCCTGCCCCCCAATCCCGACCTGTCGGTGGCGCTGGGGGCCTATGAGGTCAGCCTGCTGCAGCTGACCTCGGGGTTCCAGGTGTTCCAGCAGGGCGGCCTGCGCCTGGAGCCCTATGTGATCGAGAGCATCGCCACCCAGGACGGCCGGCCGATCTTCGCCCATTCCGCCCCGGCGGTCCCGGCCAGCGTCTATGACATCAGCAAGGCCAGCATGATGGTCAAGATGATGAAGAAGGTGGTCGAGGTCGGCACCGCCCGGCGGGCGGCGTTCGGCTGGCCGGCGGCCGGCAAGACCGGCACCAGCCAGAACTGGCGCGACGCCTGGTTCGTGGGCTTCACCCCCGACTACGTGACCGGCGTCTGGGTCGGCAACGACGACGACAAGCCGATGAACAAGGTGGTCGGCGGCGACATGCCGGCCAGCATCTGGCGGCGCTACATGCTGGCCGCCCACGAGGGCCTGGCGGTGCGCGACTTCCCCTGGCTGCTGGCCGACCCCGCGCCCCTGTCCACGCCCGATCCCCGCAACGGCTTCTACGAAACCCTGGCCGCCGAGTTCGCCCGCTCGGCCTCGGCGCTGGAGCCGGTGACCCAGCCCGACGTCCCGGCGCCCGGGCCGGCGCCCTCGCCGGAGCCGTTGCCGTATTAGGGGCGGATCGACGTTCAAGGCCGTGCGTGGCCCTCGTCCTTCGACAGGCTCAGGATGAGGACCATTTGCAGGCCCGGCAGTAAGAAAACCTCATCCTGGGCTTGTCGAAGGACGAGGTTTTCGGCCCCACGGCGGATGCCGATCCGCCCGGCGGCTAGTGGAAGGGTCGAGACCTGAAGGACACAGTCACGCCACCGATCCGTATCGACCGGGCACGCTTCCTTAGCCGGAGCCGCATCCAAACGCCGCCGCTCGGCCACGCCGGGCGGGATCGTGGCGGACCGGCCGGTCATCGTTCCATCCCCGACGGATCCCGGCTGGCCGGGAACGGTCTCCGGCTCGCGCCGACACCCGCGAAATCGGCCGTTTTGCGCCGTCGCCCATATCGATAGTCGATCCAGGAATATCGACTGTCGATGAGCATCGTCATAATGATTACGGATCTGTAAGGATCAGATTTCAGATCACCCGTTCCTCGAACCGCGATACTTATAGTCAAGCTAGAAGATCGGCGTTTTCTCTACAGCGCATTGCGCAGCTGACACCCAAAAGACCTATTCCCGCCACATTTCCGCATCGGCCGTTGCTTGGATGTGACAGGTCCTAGACATATTGATTACATGACAGCGTCGGCGATTGACGCCTGTCTTTGACGGTTCCAATCCCAGCGGCAACCGGGGACGAAGGTCCGCCGGGAAACCTGAAGCTGACAGGGCGACGGGACGAGCAGCCGATGCGGCCAGGCTCCGAGCGCCCGGAGGGACCGACATGAAATTGCAGATCACCCGCGGGCGCCTGCTCGCGACGACGATGATGGCGGGGGTCGCCACCTTCGCCGCCTTCGCCGCGAACGCTCAGACCGCGTCGACCCCGGCCGCCGCCGCCCAGGCCGCGCCCGCCGACAACGAAGTCGAAGCCGTCGTCGTCACCGGTTCGCTGCTCCGCCGCACCGACACCGCCACCCCCTCGCCGGTCACCGTCCAGACCACCGAGCAGCTGAAGGCCCAGGGCATCACCACGATCGCCGACGCCATCCGCAGCCTGTCGGCCGACAACTCCGGCTCGATCCCCGCCGCCTTCGGCAGCGGCTTCGCCGCCGGCTCCACCGGCGTGTCGCTGCGCGGCCTGTCGGTCAACTCGACCCTGGTGATGATCGACGGCCTGCGCAACGCCAACTACCCGCTGGCCGACGACGGCCAGAAGGCGTTCGTCGACCTCAACTCGATCCCGTTCAACGCGGTCGAGCGCGTCGAGACCCTGAAGGACGGCGCCTCGTCGCTGTACGGCGCCGACGCCATTGGCGGCGTCGTCAACATCATCATGAAGTCCAATTACCAGGGCATGAGCGCCGACGCCTCGTACGGCACCAGCCAGCATGGCGGCGGCGACCAGTTCCGCTTCACCGGCGACGTCGGCTACGGCGACCTGGATACCGACAAGTACAACCTGTACTTCGACGTCGAATATCAGCTGGACAAGGCCATCCGCGGCGACCAGCGCGGCTTCCCGTACAACACCAACGACCTGTCCTCGATCCCCGGCGGCCAGAACAATAACCCGCAGACCGGCGGCAGCACCTTCTACGGCAACATCAAGCCGGCCACGATCACCGGCAACGACCTGACCACCGGCCTGGCCGTCGACGGCAGCCTGTGGCAGCCGCTGCGCACCTGCGCCGCCGACGCGCCGCTGACCTCGCAGACCGACGAAGACGGCGTTCCGATGGGGACCTACTGCGCCCAGAACATCGCCAACTTCGGCGACATCCAGCCCAAGCAGTCGCGCGCGGCGGTCTATGGCCGCTTCACGATCAAGCCGACCGAGCACCTGGAAGCCTATCTGAGCGGCAGCTTCGTCCAGAGCAAGACCTCGGTCCGCGGCACGCCCGTGACCATCTCGTCGAGCACCCCGAACAACCTGTCCAACCTGGTCCTGCCGGTGTGGATCTGCGACACGGGCGTCAACTGCGCCACCGACACCACCGCGGTGAACCGCCGCCTGAACCCGAACAACCCGTTCGCGGCCGACGGCGACTACGCCCTGATCAAGTACCGCTTCAGCGACCTGCCGGCCTCGGCCCGCTACAACAACCGCATGCTGCGGATGGTGGGCGGCGTTAAGGGCGACGTGGCGGACTGGAACTACCAGGCCAACCTGGTGATCGCCCACGACTCGCTGGAAAGCGTGCAGACCGGCTTCCTCAGCTACAAGCAGCTGATGAGCGACATCCAGACGGGGGCCTACAACTTCGTCGACCCGTCGCAGAACAGCGCGGCCGTCCGCAAGGCCCTGTCGCCGGACCTGGCCAAGACCTCGACCACCGACCTGGACTCGATCAACGTCCAGGCCTCGCGTCCGGTCTTCAGCCTGCCGGGCGGCGACGCCCAGCTGGGCCTGGGCGGCGAGTTCCGCTACGAGGCCACCAACGACCCGGCCCTGAACCCGGTCAACGACGCCCAGGGCCTGGGCAACGCCCGCACCGAGGGCAACCGCACGGTCGCCTCGGCCTTCGCCGAACTGGGCATGCCGATCACCGACAAGATCGAAGTCAACGTCTCGGGTCGCTACGACCACTATTCGGACTTCGGCGGCAACTTCTCGCCGAAGATCGGGGTCAAGTTCACGCCGATCAAGACGGTCGCCCTGCGCGGCACGATCTCGAAGGGCTTCCGCGCGCCCAGCTTCTCCGAAGCCGGCAACTCGGCCAGCCAGGGTTTCACGACGTTCTCGTTCAACGCCGACAAGTACGCCGCCTTCCGCGACGCTCACGGCAACAACGAGTACACCAAGGCCTACTCGCTCTCGTCGATCACCACGGCCAATCCGGACCTGGATCCTGAAAAATCGACCAGCTACACGGTCGGCGCGGTCTGGGCCCCGACCCGCAACTTCAGCATCGCGCTGGACTACTACCACATCAAGAAGACCGACGTGATCGCCCAGGCCAGCGCCGGTACGGCCCTGGCCGCCTACTACGCCGGCGAAGCCATCCCGGCCGGCTACGTCGTCACGCCGGACGCGGCCGATCCGGAACACCCGACGGCCCTGCCACGCGTGCTCTCGGTGGCTTCGCCCTACATCAACGCCGACTCGCTGGTGACCAGCGGTCTGGACCTGAACGTCCAGGCCACCTTCTACCTGCCGGCCGACGTGAAGTGGACCAGCAACCTGGACGCCACCACCCTGTTCGACTTCAAGTACACGCAGGACGGCACGACCTATAACTACGTCGGCAAGGAAGCGCCCTACGTGCTGTCCTCGGGCGCCGGCACCCCGAAGAACCGCCTGTCGTGGACCAACACGTTCGAGCGTGGCCCGATCCACGTCACGGGCGTCATGAGCTACGTCAGCGGCATGCGCGAGATCGACGACAGCTACGACAGCGCCTGCCTCTACGGCGGCGAGGGCTTCAACTGCCGCATCAAGTCGTTCACGACGGTCGACCTGACCGGCGCCTACGACGTGACCGAAAAGGCCACCGTCTATGCCGACGTCATGAACCTGTTCGACACCGGCCCGATGTTCAACCCGGCCAACTACGCCGGCGTGAACTGGAACCCGACCTACTCGCAGTCGGGCATCGTCGGCCGCTACTTCCGGGTGGGCGTCCGCCTGAAGTACTAGGATCTCGCGTACGGGCGCATCCGTGCGCGCCCGATGAGGTGGAAGGGGGTCGTCCGAAAGGACGGCCCCTTTTTCGTTGGGCCTTACGTGCTAGACTCTGTAGGCCTTGCTGATCCGGTAGTAGGCCAGCAGCACCGCGCCGACGATCAGGGGCGGCAGTGTCGCCAGCAGCCAGCCGCCTAGGCCGATCCCAGCCGGCGCGGCGCCCGTGGCGAGGCCGGTCATGATCCCCATCCAGGTCAGACCGACCACGGCCCAGCAGGCGAAGGCGCGGGCCCAGCCCTCCAGTCGCCAGAGGCCCAGGACCAGCCCGCCGGCCATAGCCAAAAGCAAAGCGGTCAGCCCGACCCGCCCGCTCGCGCCGACGCCTTCATCGACCGCGCCGGTCACGGTCCAGATCACGCCGCCGCCCAGCACCAGCAGCACGCAGGACCCGACGCCGTAGGTGATCCGTGACGCCGCTATCCGGGCGCGCCAGGCCTGGGGCGCCCGGTCCCAGATCACGTTGGCGGCGATCACCGCCAGGATGCACGCTCCGCCCAATAGGATCAGGTTGCGCGCCCCGCTGCTCTCGGCGGCCCGCGCGCTGAGGCCTTCGCCAGCGATCCAGAAGAACCCGCCATACAGAAGCGTGGCCACGATCCGCCCCAGCCGGGACCTCAAGAGCCAAGCGTTCGGCACGAGCTGCAGCAGGAAGAACAGCCAGAAGAACCTGCCCAGACGATCCGCGACCGATGGCCAGAGCCGTCCGTCGGCCAGCCACAGCAGGCCCGCCACGATCACGGCGGCGACCATGTGGACACGATAGGGCTTGGCGATGGGTTCGGCGGCGTCGGTCATGCTCGCCAAGGTAGCGCTAGTTTCGCGCGTCGGGGCAAGCCCCAATAATTCCCCCCGCCCCCTCGCCTCCCCTGCTATACGCCCCCATCTCCCCCCCTTTCCGCTCGACAGTTAGACCCCACCGACCATGGCTTCCCCGACTCGCGCCCCTGTCCTGGCCCTCAAGGACGTCCGCCTCGCCGATGGGGCCAAGCCGCTGTTCGACGGCGTCGACCTGGCGCTGGAGCCGCGGGTGCGCGCCTGCCTGGTCGGGCGCAACGGGGCGGGCAAGTCGACCCTGCTGAAGATCCTGGCCAATCAGGGGATCGAGGCCGACAGCGGCGAGCGCGCCGCCCAGCCCGGCGCCAAGATCGTCTATGTCAGCCAGGAGCCGGACATCGTCGGCGACACCCTGCTGGACTACTGCACGGCCGGCGGGGCCGAGGACTACGAGGCCCACGCCACCCTGGCCGACTTCGGCCTGGACTACGCCAAGAGCACGGTGGGCCTGTCGGGCGGCGAGCGGCGCCGCGCGGCCCTGGCCCGGGCGTTCGCCGAGCAGCCCGACGTGCTGCTGCTGGACGAGCCGACCAACCACCTGGACATCTTCGCCATCCAGACCCTGGAGGAAGAGTTAGCAAGCTCCAAGTGCGCGGCCCTGATCGTCAGCCACGACCGCGCCTTCCTCAACCGCGTCACCCAGCGCACCTTCTGGCTGGAGCACCGCAAGGTGCGCCGCCTGGACAAGGGCTTCCACGAATTCGAGGTCTGGAGCGAGCAGGTGCTGGCCGCCGAGGCCGACGAGGAGCGCCGCCTGAACAAGCAGCTGGAGCGCGAGAACGCCTGGCTGGCGCGCGGCGTCCAGGGCCGCCGGGCCCGCAACGAGGGCCGTCGCCGGGCCCTGATGGACCTGCGCGCCCAGAAGCGCGACATCCAGGCCGACAAGCGCGGCAGCATGACCCTGGCCGTGGAGAGCTCGGGCACGTCGGGCAAGAAGGTGGTCGAGGCCAAGCACGTCACCAAGAAATTCGGCGACCGCGTGATCGTCGAGGACTTCTCGACCCGCATCCTGCGCGGCGACCGCGTGGCCCTGGTCGGTCCCAACGGGGCGGGCAAGACCACCCTGGTGCGCATGCTGCTGGGCGAGATCCCGATCGACGCTGGCACGATCAGCCTGGGCACCAACCTGGAGATCTCCTACGTCGACCAGAACCGCATGGCGCTGTCGGAGAAGATGACGCTGTGGGACTTCCTGACCCCCGGCGGCGGCGACTCGATCCTGGTGCGCGGCGTCCCCAAGCACGTGGCCGGCTACGCCAAGGAGTTCCTGTTCACCGAGGCCCAGCTGCGCCAGCCGGTCACCAGCCTGTCGGGCGGCGAGCGCAACCGCCTGCTGCTGGCCCGGGCCCTGGCCACCCCCACCAACCTGATGGTGCTGGACGAGCCGACCAACGACCTGGACATGGACACCCTGGACCTGCTGGAAGAGGTGCTGGCCGATTTCGAGGGAACCCTCATCCTGGTCAGCCACGACCGCGACTTCATCGATCGCCTGGCCACCTCGACCATCGCCATGAACGGCCACGGCCGCGTGCTGGAGACCCCCGGCGGCTGGAGCGACCTGATCGACCAGGCCCCCGACTTCTTCAAGGGGGCGCGCGGCGCGGCCGGCGACTTCGCCACCGGCACGGGCTCGCACAAGGCGGTGATCACCCCCTCGGCCCCGGCGGCGCCGAAGAAGACCGTCAAGCTGTCCTACAAGGACCAGCGGCGGCTGGAGGAATGCGAGGCCCTGATCGCCGCCTCGCCGAGGATCATCGCCGACATCGAGGCCCGGCTGGCCGATCCGGGCTTCTACGCCCGCGATCCCAAGGGCTTCGACAAGGTGATGAAGGACCTCGACAAGGCCCGCGCCGACCTGGCCACGGCCGAGGAGGACTGGCTGGCGCTGGAGGAAAAGCGCGAGACGATGGCGGGGTAGCCCCGATCGGGACACACGCATGCGTGTGTCCCGGGCCCTGCTCACACCAGGCCTCCGTCAGTCTGGCATCAGGTCGCGCGCGAACCTGTAGACGCAGCTGTCCACCATGGCCACGCGAAGCTCGCCGGGCACGGACTGGAACACCTGCCTCTGCTGGCGTGACATCAGGTCCTGGTCCGCCGGCGACAGACCCTCCAGACTCGCGGCCATGCGCTTGGCGATCTTGGCCCGGTCGGAGACGCGGGCGAAGATCATCGCGCTCTGCTCGACCTTCACCCGCTCCTCCTGGGTCAGCGACGGCTTGCGCAGCGCCTTGGCGATATCGCTCGCCGCGATGTCGGCGATGGCCACGCAGCCGGCGGCGAAGCGGAATTCCGGCGGCTGTTCGTCCGGCGCGGCCTGCACGGTCAGGACCAGCATCATCGCGACAATCATCGCACTTTCCCTCCTCAAGCTAGAGGTGAGCGTTCACATACGTTGCCCTTCAATGCAACACCGCCGGCGTTTTTGTCGGTCTATCGACTTAGGAACGCCTCGCACGCCGCCCCGTTGATCTCCCCGCCGGAAGCCTCCGGCGCGATCAGGGAGCGACCACCATGGGCGACGAAACCAACCGCGAAGGTCTGCAACAACAGCCGTCGGACGACCAACGCCGGCAGTCCGATCAGCAGAATCAGCAGGGCCAGCGCGATCCCCGCCGTGACGGCGAAGGCGTCGAAGGCGAGGGCGTCGATGACCTGAACAATGGCCTGGAGGGCGGCGTCGACACCGGCGCCATCGAGCCCGGCCGCACCGACCAGCCCTGATTCCCAGCGTCCGCGACCAGGCCGCCCCCTCGCCGGGAGCGGCCTTTTTCGTCCTTTCAGAGACCCGTATCCGACCTTAGGAGCACGCCGTGTTTGGTGGCGAACGACTGGCGCGCATCGGCGTCTTCAGCCCTGAATTCCCCGACGCCGAGGCCCTGCACCGCGGCCTGGCCCACTGGAACCACCGCCGCCTGGCGGTCGGGACGCCCGACCCCGACTGGCGCGCCGAGGTCTCGAACGAGGCCCGGATGAAGCGGATCGAGGGCGAGTTCGTCGAGCAGTTCCGCGACCACGTCCTGCCCATGGTCGCCGACGTCCCGACGCACGCCGACGACTTCGTGGCCTGGTTCGAGCATCTCGAAGAGACCGGCCCTGGCCAGGACGACCCGCTGTTCGACTGGCTGGAGGGCGCAGCCAGCCTGGAGGACGTCAAGTGGTTCCTGACCCAGGAGGCGGCCGGCGAGGCCGGCTTCGACGACCTGGTGGCCATGACCCAGGTCAAGGTCAGCGACCGCGCCAAGCTGGAGCTGGCCCGCAACTACTGGGACGAGATGGGCCGGGGGACGGCCGGCGGCATGCACGGCCCGATGCTGGTCCGCACGACGGAGGTCCTGGGCCTGGCGCCGACCATCGACTCCACCCTGTGGCAGTCGCTGTGCCTGGCCAACACCATGACCGCCTTCGCCACCACGCGGCGCTACACCTACCAGTCGATCGGCGCCCTGGGGGTGGTCGAGCTGACCGCTCCGGGCCGCGTGGCCTGCGTCGACGCCGGCCTCAAGCGCCTGGGCGTCTCGCCGACGGCCCGCAAGTACTTCGCCCTGCACGCCCAGCTGGACATCGAGCACTCCAAGGCCTGGAACGCCGAGGCCCTGCACCCCCTGGTCAGCGAACGCCCCGACTGCGCCCGCTTCATCGCCGAGGGCGCGGTCATGCGGCTGATCTGCGGCGAGCAGTGCTTCGACACCTACCGCGCCCACCTGTGGGCCCACGTCCACCCGGTGGTCTACGCCGCGGAGTGAGGGTTTGATTTGGGCCCCATCTCCTTCCGGTCGTCATCCCGGGCCTTGTGCCCGGGATCCCTGGTTCAGCTTCTACGTGAGACGCAAGCGGTTCGCCGGCGAACCGCCCCCGCTGCTCCTGCGACCGATAGAGGGGTTCCGGGCACAAGGCCCGGAATGACGGTTGAAGGTGCGTGTTTGTGAGTGAAGCCGCCGTCTACACCACCACCTGCGAACCCATCTCCACCACCCGCCCGGCCGGGATGTGGAAGTAGTCGATGGGATCCGCCGCGTTGCGGACCATCCAGATGAACAGCTTGTCCTGCCACAGCGGCATGCCGACCCCGGGCGAGGCCACCACCGTGCGGCGGCCGACGAAGAACGAGGTCGACATCAGGTCGAAGACCAGGCCCCGACGGCGGCAGCTGCCCAGGGCGCGCGGCACGTTCGGCGTCTCCATGAAGCCGTAGTGGATGGTCACCCGCCGGAAGCCCGGGCCCTCGCCCGCTCCGCCCAGGGACTCGATCTCGACCCGGTCCCTCTCGGCCACCCGCGGCTGGTCGGCGGTGCGCACGGTCATGACCACGTTCTCGGCGTGCAGCACCTTGTTGTGCTTGAGATTGTGCAGCAGGGCCACCGGGGCGACCGACGGGTCCGAGGTCAGGAAGATCGCCGTGCCCGGCACCGGATGCGGCGGCCGGGCCCGCAGGCTGTCGATCAGGTCGGCCAGGGCGATCGAGTCGCGATGGACCTTGCTGTGCAGCAGCTCGCTGCCGGTCCGCCAGGTCCACATCGCCAGGACGATGGCCCCGGCCGCCGCCAGCGGCACCCAGCCGCCGTCGGCGATCTTCAGCGCGTTGGAGCCCAGGAACACCAGGTCCAGGGCCAGGAACGGGGCCAGCACCGCCACGCAGGCCCACAGCGGCCACTTCCAGTGGCGGTGGGCGACCACGAACAGCAGGGCCACGGTCACGACCATGGTCGTGGTCACCGCCACCCCATAGGCCGAGGCCATGTTCGACGAGGTCTTGAACATGAACAGCAGGAACAGCACGCCCACGGCCAGGGCGATGTTGACCTGCGGCACGAAGATCTGGCCGGCCACGGTCTCGCTGGTGCGCTTGATGTCGATCCGCGGCAGCAGGCCCAGCTGCACCGCCTGCTGGGTCACCGAGAAGGCGCCGGTGATCACCGCCTGGCTGGCGATGATGGTGGCCGCCGTGGTCAGCAGCATGACCGGCCAGTAGACCGCGTGCGGGATCATGGCGAAGAACGGGTTGTCCATGGCGGCCGGCCGGATCAGGCACAGGGCGCCCTGGCCCAGATAGTTAACCATCAGGCACGGCAGGGCCACCAGCAGCCAGCCGGCCCGGATCGGTCCCTTGCCGAAATGGCCCATGTCGGCGTACAGCGCCTCGGCCCCGGTCACGCACAGGAAGACGCTGCCCAGGATCGTCACCCCCAGCGGGCCGTCGGCGACCAGCAGCTTGACCGCGTAGACCGGGCTGAAGGCCAGCAGGATGTCGGGCCGCTGCAGCACGAACGGCAGGCCCAGCGCCGCCAGGGCCACGAACCACACCAGGGTGATCGGCCCGAAGAACCGCCCCACCACCTCGGTGCCGCGCGACTGCACCGCGAACAGGCCCAGCAGGATCACCGCCGCCAGCGGCAGGACGAACGGCTGGAAGTGGGCCCCGATCACCGGCGCGGTGGTCAGGCCCTCGACCGCCGACAGCACCGAGATCGCCGGGGTGATCAGGCCGTCGCCGTAGAACAGCGCCGCCCCGACGATGCCCAGCAGCACCAGCCAGGCCGAGCGCTTCTTCAAGGCGTTCTGCGCCAATGCTTTCTGGGCGAGCGCCATCAGCGCCAGGGTGCCGCCCTCGCCGCCGTTGTCGGCCCGCATGACGATCACGACGTATTTCAGGGTGACCACCAGGGTCAGGGCCCAGAACACCAGCGACACCACGCCGAACACCGCCAGCCGGGGCTCCACCCCGCCGGCGTGGGCCAGGGCCTCGCGCATGGCGTAGAGCGGGCTGGTGCCGATGTCGCCGAACACCACGCCGATGGCCCCCAGCCACAGGGCGCCGAACCGGGCGGCGCGCGCCGCCGGCGTGGCCGGCTCGGGTGGGGTATGGGCCATGAGGCTGACGTCCATCGAAGGGAGCGACGGCCTACACGCCCGCCGCATAAGGGCGCGATGCGGATTCCAGGCGGGCATATAAGGGAGTCATAAAGACCGGAAGCGGGACGCGCCCTCGCCCCCGGGCTGATCGACCTTCGAGGCCGTGCGTGGTCCTCGTCCTTCGACAAGCTCAGGATGAGGACCATTGATAAGCCGCTAGAAAACCTCATCCTGAGCTTGTCGAAGGACGAGGTTTTCGAAGTCGGCGCGGTCCAGCCGCAGATAGACGCTGTCTACCCAGTGGTCGCCGACCTGCCAGGTGCGCGCCGCCCGGCCGGTCTCTCGAAAGCCTACCTTGGTCAAAAGCGCCAGGCTGGCGGCGTTGGCGGGATCGACGTCGGCGGTCAGGTGGTCGGTGCGTTCGGCGAAGACATGGACGGCGAAGGCCCTCAGGGCCTCGGCGCCATAGCCCAGTCCCCACACCGCGCGGTCCAGCAGGAAGCCGATCTCCGGCGTCCGCCACAGGCCCAGCTTGCCGATCAGCCGCCCCTCGCGCTCGACGATGTAGTCCTCGCCCAGCTCGGCCGGCAGGGCGATCATCCCGGCCAGCCAGTCGCGGGTGGTCTCGATGTCGCGATGCGGCGGCGTCGACCAGTAGCGCATGGCCTGCGCGTCCGACATGATCGCGTGCAGCGGCTGCAGGTCGTCCTCGCGCGGCTTGCGCAGGACCAGGCGGGCGGTGCGGATCTGGGTCATCCGCCCAGATAGCCCGCCGCCAGCCGTTCGGCGATGGCTCCGGCCTCGGCCGGGGTGAAGACCGTGGCGTCCAGGCACAGCTCCAGCCATAGCCCGTCCACCACGGCGGTCAGGCCGATGGCCGCCAGCCGGGCGTCGACCCGCGGGTCGCAGGCGCCCAGCAGTTCCTCCAGCCGGGCGCGATACCCCGCATAGGTCCGCCGGTGGATGGCGGCGATGGCCGGGTCCACCTTGACCAGACTCCAGAAGGCCAGCCAGGTGGCCAGCAGGTCCGGGTCCAGAACCGGCGGGGCGAAGCTGGCGGTCAGATAGGCCGACAGCCGGGCGCGGGGGCCCTCGCCCGCCGCCGCGACCGCCGCCTCCAGCGCCGCGTCGATCCGCGCCCCGGTCGCCTCGTAGGTCGCCGCGACCAGGGCGTCGACGCCGTCGAAATAGTGCCGCAGCAGGCCGGGGCTGACCCCCGCCTCGGCGCAGATCGTCCGCACCGACGCCCCGGCCACGCCCTTGGCGGCGAGGATCCGCGCGGCGGCCTCGACCAGGGCCGCGCGGCGGACGTCGGGGGCCTCGCGGGTGAAGGGGGCGCGGGTCATGGTTCTAGCCCACGAGCGCCCATTCCCTTTCGAACCGTCATCCCGGGCCTCGTGCCCGGGACCCCTGGTTCAGCCCGCATGTGAAGCGTCTTGGCGCGCCGGCGCGCCACACCCCCGCACTTGCGGCGGACAGAGGGGTCCCGGGCACAAGGCCCGGGATGACGAACGGTTGGGGCGGGGGAATGGAACGGGGCGAAGCTCACCACCCCTCCGGCGGCCGGGGCAGCCGGGCCTGCGGGATCAGGGCCCGGAGCTTGCGGCCGAAACTCCGCAGCGACACCTCGGTCTCGGCCAGCGGCCCAGCGGTGAAGCTGCGCGACGCCATCCCCTGCTGCACCCGGGCCACCAGCCCCGTGTCCTCGGCGTTGACCTGGCGGTTGATGCGCCAGTTCAGATACCGCGCCGCCTTCATCTCGCGCCGCTCGTCAGGCAGGGCGTAGGCGATCTCGCGGATCATCGTGCGGGTCGGCGAGACCGGGATGAACTGCATGAAGTCCACCTGGTCGGGATAGATGTCGAAGGCCTGGTTGGGCCAGAGCTTGAAATAGGTCCACAGCCGCTTGCGCTCGGGCGGCAGGTGCGGGGCGTCGGGCAGGACGGCCTGGTACATGCGCTCGGAGGGATTGTTCGAGGGCTCCTCGACCAGATGGCCCCACATCTTGTCGACCCAGGTCTGGGCCTCGACGCCGTAGCCGCGCCCGAACAGCCGGGTCAGGCCGGGATGGGCGACCGGGATGTGCAGGCCGTCGGAATAGTTGTCGCTGATGTTCTTCCAGTTGACCTCGCGCGGCCGCAGGGTGACGCGGCCGAACGGGACCATGTCCTCGAAGCGGTAGGGCGCCAGCTCGTGGTCGTAGGGGGCCATCATTTCGGCCACCGACGGGCCGTCACCCTCGAGCCGCACGAAGACGAAGCCGCGATAGACCTCGACCTGCACCGACGCCAGGCCCTGCTTGTCCATCTCCAGGGCGGGGTAGGTCTCGGCGTGGGGCACGCCGATCAGCCGGCCGTCCAGGCCGTAGGTCCAGGCGTGGTAGGGGCAGACGATCCGGCCGCCCCCCTTGCCACATTGCCCGCTTGGCCCGTCCAGCAGCCGGGCCGCCCGGTGGCGGCAGACATTGGCGAACGCCCGCGCCCCGCCGTCCTTGCCGCGCACGACGACGGTGCTTTCGCCCAGGAAGTCGAAGGTGTGGAAGTCGCCGGCTTTCGGGATGTCGTTCAGGTGGCAGACGATCTGCCAGGACGGCCGCAGGACCCTGTCCTGCTCCTCGCGGAAGAAGCGTTCGTTGGCATAGAGCCAGCCGGGGAGGCCCCAGTCCGCGTCGGGGTCGTGGTTGGGGAGGTTCAGGTCCATCACCAGCCCTCCTTGAAACCGCTCATCCCGGCGAATGCCGGGACCCAGATGGAATAGCGGTGTGGCTGACGCCAAGAGCGCTGCGCTCTTCCAATCAGCCTCTCATCCATAGGATCTGGGTCCCGGCATTCGCCGGGATGAGCGGATGTTTTGAATGCGGCCGGCGACATGCACATGTGCATGTCCCCATTCGTGATCTGCTCGGATCTGAACATCACCGCCCCACCACGCTCAGCTTCACCGCCGTGGCGAAGTCTCGGTCCCGCAGGATCTCCCGCGCCGCGTTGCGCCCCGGATTGCCCGAGACCCCGCCGCCCGGGTGGCACCCCGCGCCGCACATGTAGAGCCCCTTGATCGGAGCCCGGTGGCTGGCGTGGCCCAGCACCGGCCGGGCCGCCCACAGCTGGTCCAGCGACATGTGGCCGTGCATGATGTCGCCGTTGACCAGGCCGAACTTTCGCTCGAGATCCACGGGCGACAGGATCATCCGCCCCAGGACCGCCGCCTTGAAGTTGGGGGCCCACTGGTTGACCGTGTCGATGATCAGGTCGGCGGCCGCCTCGCGCTCGTCGTCCCAGGATCGGCCGCCTCCCAGGTCCCAGGCGAACTGCTGGCAGAACAGGCTGGCCACGTGCTGGCCGGGCGGGGCCAGGCTGTCGTCCAGGGTCGAGGGGATCAGGATCTCGACGATCGGCCGCTTGCTGATCCCGGTCGCCTTGGCGTCGCGATAGGCCGCGTCCATGTAGTCCAGGGTCGGCGAGATCACGATGCCGCACTGGTGGTGCTCGGCCACGGCCTTGCCGGGCAGGCAGGTGAAGTCGGGCAGCTCCGACAGGGCCACGTTCATCCGGAAGGTGCCCGAGCCGTTCTTGTAGCCCCTGA
This sequence comes from Caulobacter sp. Root1472, assembly GCF_001426985.1. Taxonomy (NCBI): domain Bacteria; kingdom Pseudomonadati; phylum Pseudomonadota; class Alphaproteobacteria; order Caulobacterales; family Caulobacteraceae; genus Caulobacter; species Caulobacter sp. Root1472. The sequence continues at coordinate 56,789 of NZ_LMFX01000007.1, forward strand.
TCGCCTTCCTGAACGGGACGGGCAGGGCCGACGGGGCGACCAGCGAACCATAGAGCAGGGCGGGGTTGAGGTTGGAGCTGACGATCGGGGCCATGATCTGGCGGCCGTCGACCAGCTGGACGCCGACCACCCGCTTGCCGGCTCCTTTCGGAGCGTCCTCGACGTGGACGCCCTCGACCTTGGCGTTCAGCAGGATCTCCACGCCCTTGGCGCGGCAGGCCCTGGCCATGGCCTGGGTGATCGCTCCCATGCCGCCGACCGCGTGGCCCCAGGCGCCCTTCTTGCCGTTCACCTCGCCGAAGGTGTGGTGCAGCAGCACATAGGCCGAACCGGGGGTGTCGGGGCTGGCGAAGTTGCCGACCACGGCGTCGAAGCCGAAGCTGGCCTTGACCGCGTCGCTCTCGAACCAACCATCGAGAAAGTCGCGGGCGCTCTTGGTGAACAGGTCCAGCAGGTCGCGCTTGCGTTCGAGAGACAGGCCGGCCAGCCGCGAGCCTTGGCGAAGGCCGCGCAGCAGGCCCGGCAGGCCGTCGGTCAGGTTCGGCGGGGTCTCGCCGGCCAGGTCGCGCAGCACGTCGCCGATCTCGTCGAGCATGGCGTAATAGGCCGGCAGGCGCTCGGCGTCGCGGGCCGAGAACTTGCGGAACTGCTCCTGCGTGCGCTCCAGCCCGCCGCCCAGCTTGAGATAGGTGTTGTCGTCGATGGGCAGGAAGTTGGAGATCGGCCGCTCCAGAATCCGCAGGCCATGGCCGTGCAGGTCCATGTCGGCGATGACCTTGGGGCTGAGCAGGCTGACCGTGTAGCTGGCCACCGAGTTGCGGAAGCCGGGATGAAACTCCTCGGTCACCGCCGCCCCGCCCACCACGTCGCGCGCCTCGCAGACCGTGACCTTCAGCCCGGCGCTGGCCAGGTAGAAGGCGCAGACCAGGCCGTTGTGCCCGCCCCCGATGATGATCGCGTCGCGCTGCTGGGTGGCGGTGGCCATGGTCGTCTCCCCGGGATGTGGGGCGAGCTTGCTATACGACTGTAAAATAGGCAAGCGCCGGACGCCCCTATGCGGAGATGATGGCGAAACCGGATCTCCGGCCCTATATCCGCGCCTTCCCTTTCCGATCGACGAGACTCCCCATGGCCAAGCTGCAGCTTCTCGAAACCTTCAGCCTGCAGGAAACCGAGGACGGCTACCGCCTGCTGGTCTCGGCCGTCGGCGGCGAGGCGCTCTACGTCTCGATCACGCCGGACCAGATGGACGACATCATCGAAAGCCTGGAAGCGGCCATGGGCGGCGAGGACGGCGAAGGCGCCGAGGAAGACGAGGCGTTCTAGCTGAAGGCCAGAGCGTTTTTGCGCCTTGGTACCACCTTTCAACCGTCATCCCGGGCCTCGTGCCCGGGACCCCTCCGTCCGCCGCAGGTGCGGGGGTGTGGCGCGCTGGCGCGCCATTGTTCTTCACCGTCGGCTGAACCAGGGGTCCCGGGCACGAGGCCCGGGATGACGGTCGCTAAGGCGAGAACAAAATGGCAACTTATGAGGCCCTAAAGCCTCGCAGAACTCAGCCCATGGTCGGACGTGAACCCTGGATCGCCGTCTACATCATGGCCGACCACTATCGTGGGACGCTCTATATCGGCGTGACCAGCGCCTTTCACACGCGGATGATCCAGCATCGGGAAGGCGCGTTTCCGGGGTTCACCCGGCGGTGCGGCCTGCGCCGCCTGGTCTGGTTCGAGCTCCACGACCTGATGACCGAGGCGGTCCCTGAAGGAATGGCGGCGGCAGTGGAAGATCAACCTGATCGAACGGGACAATCCGCGATGGGATGATCTCTATTCGGCGACGTTCGAATGGACGCCGGTTCCTCGACAGGTGTGAGTTCGCCGCCCGTCCCTGCTAGAACCGCCGCATGTCCCGTCCGTCCGCCCTTCGCGCCGCCGCGCCCTATCTCTGCCTGGCCGGCGCGATGGTGTCGCTGAGCGTCGGGACGTCGTTCGCCAAGGCGCTGTTCCCGCTGGTCGGGGCGCAGGGGACCAGCGCCTATCGGGTGGGGTTCTCGGCCCTGGTGCTGTGCCTGGTCTGGCGGCCCTGGCGCATGGCGATGAACCGCAGCGACCTGGTCGCGGTCGTGACCTACGGCGCGGTCATGGGGGCGATGAACCTGTGCTTCTACATGGCCCTGCGCACCATCCCGATGGGCGTGGCGATCGCTATCGAGTTCACCGGCCCGCTGAGCCTGGCCCTGGTCCACGCCCGCAAGCTGATCCACTTCGCCTGGATCGGCCTGGCCGCCGCGGGCCTTGGCCTGCTGCTGCCGCTGGGCGACGCCAGCCTGAACCTCGACCCCGTGGGCGTGGCCTACGCCGCCACGGCGGCGGTGTTCTGGGCGCTGTACATCGTGGCCGGCCAGCGGACCGGGCACCTGCACGGCGGCCGCTCGGTGGCCCTGGGCATGGCCACGGCGGCGGCGGTCGTGGCCCCGTTCGGCGTCGCCGCGGCCGGGGCGGCCCTGCTGAACCCGTACGCCCTGGGCCTGGGCCTGGCGGTCGCGGTGGTGTCCAGCGCCGTGCCCTATTCGCTGGAGATGGTCGCCATGCGCGCCATCTCCCGGCGCAGCTTCGGGGTGATGCTGAGCCTGGAGCCGGCGGTCGGGGCCCTGGCCGGCCTGATGGTGCTGGGCGAGCACCTGGTGGCCCGCCAATGGCTGGCCATCGCCTTCGTGATCGCCGCCTCCGTCGGGACGGTCGCGACCGACCCGTCGCGCCAGTCCGCAGAGGCGCCGCTGCACGATTAGGGCGTCTTCAGCCTTGGGAGGCGAAAACCTCGTCCTTCGACAAGCTCAGGATGAGGTTTTTCTACGCACGGGGCTGTAAATGGCCCTCATCCTGAGCTTGTCGAAGGACAAGGACCACGCAGGGGTTTGAAGGTCGATCCGCTTTAGGCGGCGGCCTGGGCGCCGAGGTTGGTGCGGCCCCAGCTGGTGCGGCGGGCTTCCGGCTCGGACACCGACACCCGGGCGGTCTTGCCCTGGGCGCGCATGTGGCGGGCCAGCATCTCGGCGACGCCGACCGCTTCCGGCTGGCAGGGATAGGAGCCGATCAGATCGAGCGATTCATTCCAGGTGACGTGCCAGACGCCGGAGACAGGTCGGACGAAATAGGTGTGTTCGGCGGCCATTGTACTCACTCCTTGGTTCACTCAAGCGTCGGTCTTACCGCGCCGGCGTGACAGCTGTATCAATGCTGCACAGCAACATCTTGTTGCATTGCACACTGCAGGAGCCGCGCCAAGAGCGTCATTGGTGAATCTGGCAGCAACAATAAGGCGGGAGGGTGAGAAACCTGACCGGGCCCTCTCCCAGAGGGAGAGGGTTCAATCCTTCACCACCACCCCGCCCTTCATCACCGCGCCGACGTGCTCGAGCACCGAGATGTCCGCTAGCGCGTCGCCGTCCACGGCGATCAGGTCGGCGTAGCGGCCGGGGGCGACGGCGCCGACGTCGGTCTTCTTCATCAGCTCGGCCGCCACGGTGGTGGCCGACTGGATGGCCTGCATCGGGGTCATGCCGTAGCGGACCATGTACGTCATCTGCCGGGCGTTGAGGCCGTGGGGATAGACGCCCGCGTCGGTGCCGTAGGCGATCTTGACCCCGGCCTTGACCGCCTTGCGGAAGCCGTCGCGCTGGGCCTGGGTGGTGTCGAAGTTCTTGCGCAGGGTCTCGGCCGGCCAGCCGTGGGCCTTGCCATAGGCGTCGATCCAGTCGCCGTCATAGATGTCGGCCACCAGGAACACGCCCCGGGCCTTCATCATGGCGATGGCCTCGTCGTCCATCAGCGAGCCGTGCTCGATCGAGCGCACCCCGGCCCGCATGGCCGACTTCATGCCTTCGGCCCCGTGGGCGTGGGCGGTGGCGTAAGTCCCACGGCGGGCGGCCTCCTCGACGGCGGCCCGCATCTCGTCCTCGGTCAGCTCCTGGGCGCCCGGCTCGGTGCCGACGGTCAGGACCGCGCCGGTGGCGATCAGCTTCAGGAAGTCGGCGTGATGGGCCAGGATGCTGGCGGCCTTGCGATGGGTATCGGCGGCGTCCTCGACCACGCCGGTCCGCATCTCGTCGGGGATCTTGACGTCGGCGGCCAGGCCGGTGATCTCGCCGCCGCCGCCGGGGATGGTGATATAGGCCCCGGCCACCGACATGCGGGGCCCGGGAACCAGGCCGGCGTTGATGGCGTCGCGCAGGGCCACGTCGCCGAAGGCCCGCCAGGTCCCGACGTCGCGCACGCTGGTGAAGCCGGCCTCCAGGGTGAGGCGCGCATGGGCGGCGCCGATATAGGCCTGGTAGGCGGCGGTGGTCAGCAGCGGCTCGGCGATGTTCTCGGTCTGCTCCTGGTCGCAGAGGTGGGTGTGCATGTCGATCAGGCCCGGCAGCACCATGCGGGTCGACCAGTCGATGACCTTGCCGTCGGCCGGGGCGGCCTTCCACGGCGCGACCGCGACGATCCGCTCGCCGTCAATGGTGATCATCTGGTCGCTGAGGACCTTGCCCTGCAGGGTGTCGACCAGCTTGCCGGCGTGGACATAGACGGGGGCGGCCCAGGCGGCTTCGGAAGCGGCGAGCGGCGCGAGCGCCAGGACGGCGGCCAGGACGGCGGTTTCGATCTTCACGAGAGCATCCCCACGATCCACTCATCCCGGCGAAGGTCGGGATGTGGATCCCCATTCGAAGTGCGACACCCCGGAGAAGACCTCGGCGGGGGCGGGGAAGTCCAGACCTTGTCTCGGGGCGTCGCCACGAGCGTCGAGCTTGCCCCATCATGCGCCGGGATGAGCGGCCTTCACGAGGCTTGTTCGGCCATCCAGTCCCGGAACGCCGCCAGGGCCGGCGTGACCGCCCGCGACTTCAGCCAGGTGAGCCAGTACATCCCCGCCCCCACCTCCAGGGCGAACGGCCGCACCAGCCGGCCCTGCTCCAGGTCGCGGGCGAACATCATCGACGGGGCCAGGGCCACGCCGGCGCCCTGCATCGCCGCCTCGACCATCACCCAGGAGCTGTCGAACACCGGCCCGCGGATCGGCGGCGGGACCAGGCCGGCGGCCGCGAACCAGTCGGGCCAGTCGTCGGCCCGGTAGCTGCGCAGCAGGACCTCGGCGCTCAGGGCCTCGGGCGACTTCAGCCGTTCGGCCACCAGGGGCGCGCACAGCGGGGTCATGGGCGCGGCGAACAGCGGGACGGCCTGGGTTCCGTGCCAGGCCCCGTCGCCGAACCGCACGGCGCAGTCCAGGCCCTCGCCGGCGATGTCGATGCGGTTGTTGTTGGTGAACAGGCGCAGGTCGACGAACGGATGGGCCTCGCGGAAGGCCGGCAGGCGCGGCAGCAGCCAGCCGACGGCGAAGGTGCCGACCACCCCGACGCTGAGCACCTCCATCACCCGCCCGGCCGCGAACCGCTCGAGCACGTCGCCCATCCGGTCGAGGCTGTCGCGCACCGGCGGCAGCAGGGCCAGCCCCTCGTCGGTCAGGGCCAGGCCGCGCGGCAGGCGGCGGAACAGGCTGGTCCCCAGCCGCTGCTCCAGGCCCTTGACCTGGTGGCTGACGGCGGCCTGGGTCACGCACAGCTCGATGGCCGCCCGCGTGAAGGACAGGTGCCGGGCCGAGGCCTCGAAGGCCCGCAGGGCGTTCAGGGGAAGCTGCGCGCGACTCATCTCGACACCCAAAATATTCTAGGGACTGAACCGAAGTATCATCGTTTGATCCCAAGGTCCCGCCTCGCCCATCTTCCCGCCCATGGAGGATCCGATGATCGACAGACGGCAAGTATTAACGGCTATCTCGACCCTGCCCGCCTTTTCTTTGGCCTCCCCCGCCGGCGCGGTCGCGACGGCGCGCCTGACCAGCGGCATTAGCCGGGGTATGGCCGCCCTGGAGGCGCGCAGCGGCGGGCGGCTGGGCGTGGCCGTGCTGGACACCGCCGACGGCAGGACCTTCGCCTATCGCGGCGACGAGCGCTTCGCGATGTGCAGCACCTTCAAGGCCCTGGTCGCGGGCCTGGTGCTCAAGCGGGTCGACCAGGGGCAGGAGCGGCTGGACCGGCGGATCGTGTACGGCCGAAACGTGCTGCTGGCCCATTCGCCGGCCACCGAGAAGCACGTCGCCGACGGCATGACGGTCGGCGCGCTGTGCGAGGCGACCGTCACCCTCAGCGACAACGCCGCCGCCAATATCCTGCTCTACACCTTCGGCGGCCCGCCGGCCCTGACCGCCTTCCTGCGCGGCCTGGGCGACAAGGTGACCCGCCTGGACGGCTACGAGCCGAACCTCAACGTGGTGCGGCCCGGCGAGCTCCACGACACCACCTCGCCCAACGCCATGCTGGGCGCCCTGCGCGCCCTGGCCCTGGGCCCGGTCCTGTCATCGGCCTCGCGCCAGCAACTGGTCGCCTGGCTGGTGGCCAACCAGACCGGCGACAAGCGGCTGAGGGCTGGCCTGCCCGCCGGCTGGAAGGTCGGCGACAAGACCGGCAGCTGGGGCGACGGCAAGGTCGGGACCACCAACGACATCGCCGTGATCTGGCCTCCCGGTCGCCCGCCGCTGCTGATCACCGCCTATCTGAGCCGCTCCACCCTCGCCGACGACGGCCGCAACGCCGTGATCGCCGAGGTCGCCCGACTGGTCGTCGCGGCCGGTTTCGGGTCCTAAAGGCGGTCCCACCCAGCGTCGCGGCGATGGGCCGCGCCGCAAGCCACTGTTCTTTAAGCCCTTAAGCCTATGCGTGCTTCACGGGCGTCCTGACACCAGCCAAGGTCGGGCGCCCGCGAAAGCAGGGTGATGACAGAGACGACCTCCCCCGCCTCGACCGGGCCGATCTGGCGCTGGACGGGCGGCGACATTCTGAAGACCCTGGTCCTGGCCGTGGGCGCGGCGGTCGGCTACGCCCTGCTGGCCTATCTCTGCGTCGAATTCCCCCGCAACTATGGCCAGGTGGCGCCGATCTGGCTGTCCAACGGCTTCGGCGTGGCCTGCCTGCTGTCGTGCCGCAACCGCCACTGGCCGGCCGTGCTGCTGGGATGCCTGGCCGGCGGACTGGCGGCCGGCGCCCATGTCCACGACCTGCTCGCGATCAATGTCGTGCTGGTCAGCTGCAACATCGTCCAGGTTCTGGTCTGCGCCTGGGGCGTGCGCCGCGTGATCGGCGAGACGATCGACCTGGGCCGGGCCCGGGACATGATCACCTTCGCCCTGATCTGCGGCCTGGCCGGCCCGCTCGCCACCAGCGTCCTGGCCGCCTCGCTCCATACGGCGATGCGCGGCGGCGTGCTGCTGGCCAATATCAGCCTGTGGTCGCTGGGCGACATCCTGGGCCTGATGACCATCACGCCCTGCCTGCTGGCCATGGTCCGCATGCGCCACTATCTGCGCGAGCGGCCGCTCTCCGCCAGCGGCGCGGCCAGCCTGCTGCTGTTGCTGGTCGTGACGGTCGGCGTCTTCGCCCAGAACCGGCCGCTGCTGTTCATGATCCCGCCGGTCATGCTGCTGGTCGCCTGGCGGCTGGAGGTGCTGGGCGCGGCGCTCAGCGCGACCCTGGTGGCCGTGGTGGCGGTGATCTTCACCATGGCCGGCCACGGGCCGATCACGCTGCTGCGGGCGGGGTCGACCGACCAGGCCATTGTGCTGCAACTGTTCCTGGCCGTGGCGATCTTCATCAGCCTGCCCGTGGCCTCGATCCAGCGCCACCGGCGCCAGATGCTGCAGAAGATGACCGAGGCCAATGCCGCGGTGTTCCGCAGCGAGGCGCGCTTCCGCCAACTGGCCGAAGACGCCCAGGACCTGATCGTCCACAGCGACCTGCGCGGCGTCATCCAGTACGTCTCGCCGGCCTGCGTCGCCATGTTGGGCTACGCGCCGGAGGAGCTGGTCGGCCGCGAAGGGATGACCACCGTGCACGAGGACGACCGCGAGGCCGTCCGCGCCATCGTCATCGAACACATCGCCCATCTGGCCGCGCATCACGACAACGGCCCCACGCGGGTCGAGTACCGCGCGATCCGCAAGGACGGGCGGATGATCTGGCTGGAATCCCGCCCCAGCCTGCAGCGCGACCCGCTGACCGGGGCGGTCCTGGGCATCAGCGACATCGTCCGCGACGTCACCGAGCAGAAGGCCATGGAGCAGCAGCTGCGCGAGGCCCGCAACGCGGCCGAGGCGGCCGCCGCGGCGAAGGGCGAGTTCCTGGCCAATATGAGCCACGAGCTGCGCACGCCCCTGACCTCGGTGCTGGGGTTCGCCCGGCTGGTCGACGACGAGCCGGAGCTGTCGCCCGACGCACGCCGCTTCATCGGCCGGGTGCTGAGCGGCGGCAAGGCGCTGCTGGCCACCATCAACGACATCCTGGACTTCTCGAAGCTGGAGGCCGGCCAGCTGGAGCTGAAACTGGAGCCCGTCGCCCCCGCGCCGCTGATCGAGGAGGCCCTGGACCTGTTCTCGCTGGAGACCGAGGCCCGGGGCGTGGCCCTGCGGGCCGACGGGCTGGACGGCCTGCCCGCCAACCTGCTGATCGACGGCGGCCGCCTGCGCCAGGTGCTGCTGAACCTGATCGGCAACGCGGTGAAGTTCACCGAGGCCGGGTCGGTCACCGTCACGGCCGCCTATGACGACGCCGCCGGGCGGCTGCGCGTCTCGGTGCGCGACACCGGGCCCGGCATCGCGCCCGAGGCCGTCGACCTGCTGTTCCGCCGCTTCTCCCAGGTCGACGCCGGCCTGACCCGCAAGCACGGCGGGACCGGCCTGGGCCTGGCCATCTGCAAGGGCCTGGTCGAGGCGATGGGCGGCCAGATCGGCGTGGTCAGCGATCCGGGCCAGGGCGCCTGCTTCAGCTTCGACGTCGTGGCGCCGTCCGCCGCGGAGGCCAAGACGCTCGCCGACCATGAGGCCGCCGTTCCAGCGCTGCCGCCGGCCTGCCACGTGCTGGTCGTCGACGACAACCCGGCCAACCGCGAACTGGTCAACGCCATCCTCACCGCCCTGGGCGCGCAGGTGTCCGAGGCGGTGGACGGCGAGGAGGGCGTCGCCGCCGCCGCGGTTCGCCCGTTCGACGTCATCCTGATGGACCTGCGCATGCCGCGCCTGGACGGCGCCCAGGCGGCCCTGCGCATCCGCGGCGGAGGCGGCCCCAACGCCGGCGCGCCGATCATCGCCTTCTCGGCCGACGCGCGGACCGGCGGCCCAGGCGGGGTCTTCGACGGCGCGGTGTCCAAGCCGATGACCGCCGCCAGCCTGGTTGACGCCCTCAACAGCGCCATGGCCAAGGCGCCGCCCAGGAGCCTCCCGGCCTCGGCCTGACCCGCGACCTGGAAGAACATCGGTTTCCGAGATTGCGCGCCGGCCCGCGCACGCTAGGATTGCGCCTCCTTCAGGAGGTCCGACCATGAGCGACGAACTCGTCTTCTACACCAACCCGATGTCGCGCGGCCGCATCGTCCGCTGGATGCTGGAAGAGGTCGGCGCCCCCTATCGCACCGTCGTGCTCGACTACGCCTCGACGATGAAGGCTCCGGAGTACCTGGCGGTCAATCCGATGGGCAAGGTGCCGGCGATCACCCACCGCGGCGTGACCGTCACCGAGGGGGCGGCGATCTGCGCCTATCTGGCCGACGCCTTCCCCGAGGCCGGCCTGGCCCCGCCGGTCGGCTCACCCGCTCGCGGGACCTATTATCGCTGGCTGATGTTCGGCTGCGGGCCGGTGGAGGCGGCGGTGACCAACAAGGCGCTGGGGGTGGAGGTGCCGCCCGAACGCCGCGCCACGGCCGGCTATGGCTGCCTGGAAGACACCCTGAACGCCCTGGAAACGGCGGTGAGCGGCAAGCCGTACATCGTCGGCGACGCGTTCTCGGCCGCCGACGTCTATGTGGGCTCGCAGATCGGCTGGGGCATGATGTTCGGCTCGATCGAGAAGCGCCCGGCCTTCGAGGCCTATTGGGCGGGGATCAGCCAGCGCCCGGCCGCCAGGCGGGCCTCCCAGATCGACGACGCGCTGATCGCCAAGGCCAAGGAAGACGCTTGAGCCCTTCGACGCGGGCTGAACATGGGACGGGGACAGGCGCATGCGCCTGTCCCCAAGAGTGAACCTGAACTCAAAAGTCCTAGAGCAAGCCGCGCGATATAGGATCGCGTGGCTTGCTCCAGGCTCTGTGTTCGCATCGCTTTTGCGGAAAACCGGCGTCCACTTTTCCGCGCGATGCTCTAGGCCAGAACCTGGATCACCACACGGCGGTTCTGGGCGCGGCCGTCGGGGTTGTCGTTGGGGGCGACGGGGTCATCCTCGCCGTACGAGATCGTCGCCATGCGGTTCAGCGGCACGCCTTGCTTGCTGAGGAACTTGCGCACCGTCTCGGCCCGCTCGCCGGCCAGGCTCTCGTTGTACTTCGGATCGCCGGTGGCGTCGGTGAAGCCCTGGATTTCCAGATAGACGTTCTTGTTGTCGCCTTTCAGCTTCGAGGCGAAGTCAGCCAGGCGCTGCTCGGCCTCAGGGGACAGCTCGTAGCGGTTCAGCGGGAACTTCACCGAGTCGTCGCTCAGCACCACCGAGTACAGGAACTTGCCCTCGGCCAGCTTGCCGGCGTCGGTCGCGCGCTTCAGCGCTTCCTGGCTGGTCCGGTCGACCTCGGCCAGCTTGGTCTCGGTCCCGTCGACCCGCGTGTTCACCACGCCGACCTGATCGTTGACATAACCCTTGGTCGCGCAGCCGCTGACCGACAACCCGCCGGCCACCAGAGCGCTCACCATCATCATCTTATAATTCATGCTAATCATGGCACACCCTTCCGCCTGTTGTTTCAATGCCGAGCGCCAAGCTGAGCCGTCCCACACCCCAGCAGCGGCGCTTCGTCAGGTCAAAATCGACATTCGAAAGAGGCGAATTCTGGGCCTGTTCTGGACAGACTTGGCCATTGCGGAGAAGGCGTTGCACCCACTCTTAAATAGCGCGCGCGTACGCAGAACCTGAACAAAGGTTCCCAATAAATATTTGTAATATGCTAGGGCTGAGCCGCCATCCTGGACCTGTTTTTCCGTCTCCGCCAGACAGAAAAGCGGGCGCGCCCATCGGACGCGCCCGCCAAGGATTCGGTTGAGCTGGTATTTACTGCAACGTCGCCTTGCCGATCGCCAGGCCATCCGCCCCGGCGCCGACGGCGATCACCCCGCCGTCCTCCAGGTCGCCGGCCAGCAGCTTCTTGGCGATCGGGTCGATCAGGTCCTTTTGGATCACGCGCTTGAGCGGCCGCGCGCCGTAGACCGGATCATAGCCCTTGTCGGCCAGCCACTGCAGGGCCTCGGCGTCCAGCGCCAGGGTCATGCGCCGCTCGGCCAGCATCTTGTCCACCCGCTGCAGCTGGATGCGGACGATGTCGCCCATGTTCGCGCGTGACAGGCGCTTGAACAGGATGATCTCGTCGATCCGGTTGAGGAACTCGGGGCGGAAGTGGCCGCGCACCGTGTTCATCACCAGCGGACGAACCTCCTCAACGTCGGACCCGTCCTCCTGGTTGGCCAGGAACTCGGCCCCGAGGTTGGAGGTCATGATGATCAGGGTGTTCCTGAAATCGACCGTCCGGCCTTGCCCGTCCGTGAGACGGCCATCGTCCAGCACCTGGAGCAGCACGTTGAAGACGTCCGGGTGGGCCTTCTCGATCTCGTCGAACAGCACCACCTGGTAGGGACGCCGGCGCACGGCCTCGGTCAGCGCCCCGCCCTCGTCGTAGCCGACATAGCCGGGGGGGGCGCCGATCAGCCGGCTGACCGAGTGCTTTTCCATGTATTCCGACATGTCCATGCGGGTGATCGCATGCTCGTCGGCGAACATGAACTCGGCCAGGGCCTTGGTCAGCTCGGTCTTGCCCACGCCCGTCGGGCCCAGGAAGAGGAACGAGCCGATCGGCTTGGACGGGTCGTGCAGGCCGGCCCGCGCGCGGCGGACCGCGTCGGACACCGCCTCCAACGCCTCGTCCTGGCCGACGACGCGGCCGCGCAGGGCGTCCTCCATCTTCAGCAGCTTCTCGCGCTCGCCTTCCAGCATCTTCTCGACCGGCACCCCGGTCCAGCGGCTGACCACGGCGGCGATCTGCTCGGCGTCGACCACTTCCGGCGTCAGGGCCTTCTGGGCGCCCGCGCCGCCTTCGCCGGCCTCGGCTTCCGCCAGCCGGCGCTCCAGGGCCGGAATCTCGCCGTACTGGATCTGGCCGGCCCGGGCGAAGTCGCCGGCCCGCTGGGCCGTCGCCAGGTCGGCGCGCAGCCGGTCCAGGGCCTCGCGGGCCTGGGCGGCGCCGCCGACCTTGTCCTTCTCGGCCTTCCACCGCGCGGTCATCTCGTCGCTGCGGAACTGCAGGTCATCGATCTCGACCTCCAGGTTCTCCAGGCGCTGTTTTGAGGCGGCGTCGGTTTCCTTCGACAGCGCCTCGCGCTCGATCTTCAGCTGCACCAGGCGGCGGTCGATCTCGTCCAACTCCTCGGGCTTGCTATCGATCTGCATCCGCACCCGGCTGGCGGCCTCGTCGACCAGATCGATGGCCTTGTCGGGCAGGAAGCGGTCGGCGATGTAGCGGTTGCTGAGGGTGGCGGCGGCGACGATGGCGGAGTCCGAGATCCGCACCCCGTGGTGCACCTCGTACTTCTCCTTCAGGCCGCGCAGGATCGAGACGGTATCCTCCACCGTCGGCTCGCTGACGAACACCGGCTGGAAGCGACGGGCCAGGGCCGCGTCCTTCTCGACATGCTTGCGGTACTCGTCCAGCGTGGTGGCGCCCACGCAGTGCAGCTCGCCGCGGGCCAGGGCGGGCTTCAGCAGGTTCGAAGCGTCCATCGCCCCGTCGCTCTTGCCGGCCCCGACCAGGGTGTGCATCTCGTCGATGAACAGGATGATCGAGCCCTCGGCGGCCGTGACCTCGCCGAGCACGGCCTTCAGCCGCTCCTCGAACTCGCCGCGATATTTCGCGCCGGCGATCAGGCTGCCCATGTCCAGCGACAGCAGCTTCTTGTCCTTGAGGCTCTCGGGCACGTCGCCGTTGACGATGCGCTGGGCCAGGCCCTCGACGATGGCGGTCTTGCCGACCCCCGGCTCGCCGATCAGGACGGGGTTGTTCTTGGTGCGGCGGCTCAGCACCTGGATCGTGCGGCGGATCTCCTCGTCGCGGCCGATCACCGGGTCGATCTTGCCGTCGCGGGCCGCCTGGGTCAGATCGCGGGCGTAGCGCTTGAGGGCGTCATAGCCGTCCTCGCTGGAGGCGCTGTCGGCCGTGCGGCCCTTGCGGATCGCCGCGGCGGCGGTCTCGAGGCCCTGGGCCGTCGCTCCGGCCTCCTTCAGGATCTTGGCCGCGTCGCCGCCTTCCTTGGCGATGGCGATCAGCAGGCGCTCGGTGGTGACGAAGGCGTCGCCGGCCTTCTTCGCCCCCTCCTCGGCCGCGCTGAACACCCGGGCGGTATCGGGCTTCATGTAGAGCTGGCCGCCGGCGCCGTCGACGCGGGGGGTCTTGGCCAGCAGGGCGTCGACGGCCGCGTCGGCCGCGTCGGGCCGGCCGCCGGCGTTCTGGATCAGGGTGCGGGAAAGGCCGTCCTTCTCCTCGAGCAGGACCTTCAGCAGGTGTTCGGGCCCCAGCTGCTGGTGCCCCTTGGCCAGGGCCAGGCTCTGGGCCGACTGGACCGCGGACTTGGCGCGGTCGGAATAGAGATCGATCTTCATGCGGTATCCCCTCCATGGGCGGATTTGGGCCGCTCGCCTCGCTTGAGCACGAGCCGCCCAGGACGGGATTTAGGTGTGGCCGTTCAGCCACACAAGGGCGCCCACCCAGACTCTCTAACGCCGGCGGACCTGAACGCCAGCCCAGCGATCATAGAACGGATCCGGTCGCTGGAAGGCCATGGCGATAAACACCGCCAGCACGGCCAGCCCGAACACGATCGACGCGACCAGGCTCGCACCTCCAAGGCCGAGGTCGACCAGGCCTATCGCGCTCAGGATCGACACCAGGTTGAAGGTCGCCCATAGGCCGTAGACCACCAGATTGCGGATCAGGGCGCCGCGCAGGGTGGACTTTCCAGTGCGCGTATCGACGACCCGAACCCCCGCCAGGGCCTTGCCCAGGCTCGTCCCAACCAGCCCCTCGGACAGGGTCAGGCCGACCAGCAGCAGGATTCCGGTTAGGCTGTCGGCGAAGAAGACGCGCGGCAAAAATCGCCCGTCCAGGTCGACGGCGCCGGCGCGCCACGTCGTCGTGATCACGTTGCCCGACTGCTGGACCTGATTGAGCCTAACGAAGCGATTGACTTCGCGTCCGAAGAATCGCGACGTGCAGAGCACCGCGCTGTCGATCCGGAACCCCACCGGCAGTTCCAGCCCTCTGGGCGCCGTCCTGGTCGGGGCGCAGGCGGTCGTCATCAGGACGGCCTGCTGTACACGGACCTGACCGCCGGTTTGGCCGTAAGCCACAGCGCCGACCGTCGACACCAGCGCGCCCACCAAGATCCAGTCGATCAGCGCGGCCAGCGCGCGCCGCCAAAAGCCGCCCGACAGGCGCTTTCGAGCGGTCGGCTCATGGGATTCGGTCATCAGCCCCCCGGCTTGAAGGTTTGCAAAGGTCGTGCGCCTACCATCCGCGCTGGGCGATATAGGCTTCCAGCGCCTGGATGCGGGCGGCGTCCGACGGGTGGGTCGAGGCGAACTGCGGGGTGTTGGGGCCGCCGTTGGCCTGCATGTGCAGCCACAGGATCACCGCCTCGCGCGGGCGGTAGCCGGCCCGCTGCATGAAGTCGACGCCCAGGCGGTCGGCCTCCAGCTCCTGCTTGCGCGAGAACGGCAGCAGGAAGCCGTACTTGGCGCCGGCCCCGCCGTAGCTGGAGATCGCCCGGGCGGCGTCGGACGAGCCGGCCGCCGCGCCCAGCACGCCCAGCACCAGGCTGGAGGTCAGGGTCTGCGACTGCCGCTCGGCCGCGTGGCGGGCGACCACGTGGCCGGCCTCGTGGCCGATCACGGCGGCCAGCTGGTCGTCGTTGTCGACCAGGTTCAGCAGGCCCGTGGTGACCCCGACATGGCCGCCGGGCAGGACGAAGGCGTTGGGGGCGTTGTCCTCGAACACCGCATAGTCCCACGGCCGCTGGCCCAGGCCGGCGGCCTCGACCACCCGCTGGCCGACCGCCCGCACCCGGGTGTTGGCGGCGCGGTTCGCGCTGACCTTGCTGGTGGCCAGGGCCTGGCTCCACGCCTGCTCGCCGGCCTGGGCCAGGCTGGCGTCGTTGACGATGGTCATCTGCTGGCGGCCAAGTTCGGGATTGTAGGCGCAGGCGGACAGGGCCAGGGCGGCGAGGATCGGGGCGGCGAACGCGGGACGCAAGGCGGGACTCCGGCGGCGAAAGGAACGGCCCCACCTTGGCGGATCGGCGCCCCGCTTGTCCACGCGCCAGACGGGCGCCGGCCCTGTCAGTCGCCCCGGGACGACTCGATCACCTGGGCCAGGCGCCGGGGGTCGATCGGCTTGGACAGCACCGGAACGTCGCGCAGGTCCGGGCGCACGCCCTGCTCGCCATAGCCGGTCACGAAGGCGAACGGGATCCTGCGTTCGCGCAGCACGTCGGCGGCGGCGAACGAGGTCTCGCCGTCGAGATTGACGTCCAGCAGGGCGAAGTCGAAGACCGCGGCGCGCGCCGCCGCCTCGGCCTCGGTCGCCGAACAGACCGGCCCGATGATCGCGCAGCCCAGGTCGCCCAGCAGGTCCTCGACCAGCATGGCGACGAACAGTTCGTCCTCGACGACCAGCACGCGAAGCGGCTCAGGCGGCGCCGCGGGTGAAGCGGCTGGGCTCTCCGGGCTTGGCGAATTCGGACGTGATCGTGCAGACGACGCCGGTCGGCGGGTAGTCGAGCCGGACCTCACCGCCCAGCTCCCGCGCCAATCCGCCCGTGATGAGGCGGCTGCCGAAGCCCTGGCGGCTTGGCGTGCTGACCGCAGGACCATCGATTTCCTCCCAACGCAATTTCAGCCGCTCGACCCCGTCGTCCTTGACGCGCGCCCAGGTCAGGGCCACCCGCCCGGCCTCGTTGGACAGCGCGCCATACTTCGTCGCATTGGTCATCAGTTCGTGCAGGGCCAGGGACAACGACAGCGCCGCCTTGGGCGCCAGCCGCAGGGGCGGCCCGTCGGTCCTGAACCGGGCGGAATCCCCGTGCGAGCCGATCAGCGAGGCGACCACGTCGCGCAGGTCCGCCCCGTCCCAGCTTTCGCGGGTCAGGATGTCGTGGGCGCGGGCCAGGGCCAGCAGCCGGGTGTTCAGGGAATCGCGGGCCCCGTTGAGGTCGGTGGCGTTGCGCAGGGTCTGACCGGCCACGGACTGCACGGTGGCCAGGGTGTTCTTGACCCGGTGATTGAGCTCGTTGACCAGCAGCAGCTGCAGCTCCTCGGCCCGCTTGCGCTCGGTGACGTCGCGCATCACCCCGGTGAAGAAGCGCTTGCCGTTCTCGCGCCATTCGGCGATCGACAGCTCCAGCGGAAAGGTCGAGCCGTCGCGCCGCCGGCCGGAGACCTCGCGGCCGATGCCGATGATCCGCCGCTCGCCGGTCTGGCGATAGCGGCCCAGATAGCCGTCGTGCTCGGCGTGGTAGGGCTCGGGCATCAGGATGTGGATGTTGCGCCCGAACATCTCGGCCGACGTATAGCCGAACAGGCGCTCGGCCGCGGGGTTGAAGGCCTCGACCCGGCCCATTTCGTCGATCACCACGATCGCATCGACGGCGGTGTCGACGATGGCGCGATAGCGCGCCTCGACATCGCCTGGGCTGGCGTCGCTTCCGCGTTCGATGTTCGCAGCTCCGGGCATGGGGTCGCCCCCTTCAGCGAACCCAAGCTTAGCGTCGAAGTTGTGATCCGCCTAGGAACTTATCCTAAACGGGAACTGGAGCGCTGGATCTATTTCCCGTCCGCGTAAAGTTTGACCACCTCGTACAGGAACTGGCGGCCGTTCATCAGCGCCTTGACCTGGATACGCTCGTTCAGGCCGTGGATGTGGTCGCCGTCGACGCCGGACATCAGGCCCGACAGGCCGTAGGTCGGCACGCCGGCGGCGTTGGTGAAGCGGCCGTCGGTGGCGCCGGTCAGCATGGCCGGGATGAAGGGCACGCCCGGCCAGATCTTGCTCGCGACCTTGGTGGCCGGGGCCATGATCCGGGGCGTCAGCGGCGGTGGCGGACTGACCGGATCCGGGTCGGCGGCCAGGGTGATCTTGACGGCCGGGTCGGCGACGATCTGCTCCAGCTGGTCGCGGACGACCTTGGGATCATTGCCCGGCAGGATGCGGCAGTTGACGTTGGCCTTGGCCCGCTGCGGCAGGGCGTTGGGCGCGTGGCCGGCCTCGACCATGGTGGCCACGCAGGTGGTGCGCATCATGCTGTTGCGTCCCGGGTCGCGGGCCAGGATGGCGGCGGCCGCGG
The DNA here is from genome assembly GCF_001426985.1 of Caulobacter sp. Root1472. NCBI lineage: Bacteria > Pseudomonadati > Pseudomonadota > Alphaproteobacteria > Caulobacterales > Caulobacteraceae > Caulobacter > Caulobacter sp. Root1472. The sequence goes on from NZ_LMFX01000007.1 coordinate 74,246, forward strand.
CGTCGGCGGGATCCTTGACCATGGCCCGCATGGCGGCCGCCACTTCGGGATCGGGCTCGATCCTGGCGTTCTGCTCGTAATAGCCCTTGGTGGCGTCGTTCAGGGCGATCGGGAAGTCGTAGGCCCCCAGCCGCGCCAGGCCATTGGCCAGGTGGTAGATCGCGTTGTCCTTGACCGGCCGCGAGGAGTGGCCGCCGGCGTTGGTCACTTCGAGATTGTAGTCCATGTAGACCTTCTCGCCGACCTGGATGCCCAGCAGCCGGGGCTGGCCCTTTTCGTCCAGCTGGCTGTCGTCGCCCTCATTCAGGGCGAAGTCGGCCTTCATGGCCTCGGGATACTTCTCCAGCAGCCAGGGCACGCTGTTGAACTGGCCGCCCTCCTCGCCGCAGGTCAGGGCCAGCTTGAGGTCGCGCCGGGGCTTGAAGCCCTCCTGCTTGTAGCGCACCAGGCTGTCGGTGAAGATCGCGGCCATGGCCTTATCGTCGCTGGCCCCGCGGGCGTAGAAATAGCCGTCTTCCTCGACCAGCTTGAACGGGTCGCGCGCCCAGTCCTCGCGCTTGGCCTCGACCACGTCGATGTGGGCCATCAGCAGGATGGCGCCGGCCTTGGGGTCCTTGCCGTGCAGGGTGGCCAGCAGGGCGCCGGCCTTGGGGTGCTCGTCGGGGAACACCACGCGCACGTCGCTGTCGGGGAAGCCCGCCGCCTTCAGCCGCGCGCCCATGGCCTGGGCGGCCGCCGTGCAACTGCCGACCGAGGCGGTGGTGTTGATCTCGACCAGTTCCTTGTAGAGGCCGCGGAACGCCGTCTCGCTCGAATCCTGCGCCTTGGCGGAGGTCGCGGCCAAGGCCGACAAGGCGGCCGCCGTCAGGAGAAAGCTCTTGGTCTTGCCGCGCATGGTCGTCCCCTAATGTGTGGAACGAAGCTAGGCGGGGTTCGCCGCCCAGCGCAATGGGCGAGGTTGACCGCCGACGCCCGCGGCGATCCTTGCGTTGCCAGGACCCGATTGTCGGCTATCAGGGACCAAAGCCGAACGCCGAACAGGAGATGGACCATGCGGATCAAGTCTATGGCGGCGCTCGCCGTGCTGGCGTCGTGCTCGGTCGCGACCGCCCACGCCGCGGAGACCGCGTCGTTCGACCCGGCCACGGTCGACATCGCCGACATCCTGGCCTGCAAGATCGACGGCGGCCCTATGTAGGGTTTTCGATGTCGGTCAGCGATGACGACAGCCCAGGCGGCGCCAAGGCGCGCGGCTGGGTCAGGCTGCCGCCCCCAAGCCCGATCTTCTCGGCCTATCGCCTGCCCAAGCCGCTCAACGTCTTCGGCCAGACCACCAGCACCGTGGCCTTCAAGGGTTCGGCGATGATGGCGGTCCTCGACCTGCCGGACGCCACCGCGCTCGGCGCGGCGCAGGGCGTCACCAACGTTCTTGCGGGGACGGGGCGCTTCATGGGCGAACGCCTCGTCGACGATTCGACCCGGGTGGATCCGGAATCGGGATTTCGCTTCAAGAACCGCTCGTCCCTGAAGATCACCAGTCATCCGGCGTTTCCGGGCAAGACGCTGATCGGATGCGAGTACGACGGCCAGTTGCAGCCTCCCGCCTGATGGCCGCCACCAAGCCCGTCGCGCTCGCGGCGCTGATCGCGCTATCGGCCTTCTGGTTCGGCGCGATCGATGCGCCGGCCCTCGCGCAGGATCAGGACAAGATCGCCGCGACCAGCGAGATGCACTGCCCGGCGGGCGGCGCCTTTTCGATCGCCGGCGAAACCTTCGGGCCGGGCGACGTGACGGAGGTCGAGACCCAGTTCAGCGACCTGGGCATGCCGTTGGTCCAGATCGACCTGAGCGATCAAGGCCAGGCGCGGTTCGTGGCGCTGCAGGATGGGCGGGTGGGCGACAGGCTGCCGATCTGCCTGGACGGCGCGCTGCTGTCGGATCCCTATCTGGCGGAGCCGATCACGGGGTCCAGCCTGCAGATCGCCGGCGGCATGACGGTTCCGGACACCCGGGATCTGGCCAGGCGAATCCGGGAACAGCTGGGCCTGAAGGACAAGGCGCCTTCAGGCGCGCCGGATCATCCCGTCAAACCCACCGATTGAGGCTGGATCGCGGCCCACGCCGAAATCCCGGGCGCGAGGGCCCGGGATGACGCTGAGAGCAGAGAGGGTGTCGCCCAGCGTACCGGGCGGCCAGAAACCGGGCGACCAGAAGGCGCTTAAGCCTCTTCCGACCCCGGCGCGGCGGCGCCTTCGAAGCTGCGCGGGGCGCGGCGGCGCTTGGGCTTGGCCGGAGCCTCGCCCTCCGCCGCGGCCGGAGCCGCCGGAGCCGCTTCGGCCGGAGCCTCGGCGCGGGTCGACTTGCGGCCCAGGAAGGCCGGGGCGTGGCTGACGTCGCCGTCCTGGCTGCGCAGCAGCGGCGAGGCCGGAGCCTCGCTGGTCAGCGGCGTGGCCTGCGGCTCGATCACCGCCATCGGATCGCGGTCGCGCGGCGCCCGTTCACGGCGCGGACGCTCGCGGCGGCCTTCGGCCTGCGGCTGTTCGGCGCCCTCGGCGGCGACCGGACGGTCTTCGCGAACGCGGTCCTCACGGGGCCGCTCGTCACGGGGCCGCTCCTCCCGGGGACGCTCGTCGCGGAAGCGGTCTTCCCGCGGGCGGTCGTCACGGGGACGATCATCGCGCGGGCGATCCTCCCGGGGCCGGTCGTCGCGGGGACGGTCATCGCGGGGACGGTCGTCGCGGGGCCTGTCGTCGCGGGGCCTGTCGTCACGGGGCCTGTCGTCACGGGGGCGATCGTCACGGGGGCGATCGTCACGATCGCGCCAGCGGTCGCGACGGCCCTGACCCTGACTCTGACCATCGCGGTCACGGTCGCGGTTCTGGTTGTCGCGGGGACGGTCGTCGCGCTGGCGATCCTCGCGGGGACGGTTCTCGAACCGGTCGCGACGCTGTTCGCCGCCCTGGCCTTCGCCGCCCTCGCCCTCGGCCGGAGCCTCGGCCTGGACCGCTTCCGACGCCTCGGGCTGTTCCTCGGGCTCGGCCTCGAAGTCGATCTCGTAGGCCGAATAGGCGTCCTTGCCGACGATGTCGCTGACCGGACGATTCGGCTGGATGGCGCGCAGGACGCGGAAATAGTGCTCGGCGTGCTGCAGATAGTTCTCGGCCAGGACCCGGTCGCCGGACGACGTCGCGTCGCGGGCCAGCTGCTGGTACTTCTCGTAGACGCTCTGGGCCGCGCCGCGCACCTTCACGCCTTCGGGGCCGTTCGAATCGAAGGCCCGGTTGGCGTTGTGCTGCTGAGGCTTGCCGCCGTTACCCGCTCCACCGCGATTGTTGCGGCCGCGCTGGCGCTTCATGCCCTTGAAATCTCTCATCTTCTCTTCTGAACCTGTCCGGCGGCGATCAGCGCGTCCGGTGTTTGGCCTCTGGAGCGGGGTGAACCCGGTTAGGGTCTGCCTTCGATGTTCTAGAGACGCTGGTTTCCGTAGAGCCTCCGCCCGGTTCGGGCGCGGCGATCAGCCTGGTCGGCCGTTCGCGCCTGCCGGGGGAGTCTTACGGCCGTCGAGACGACCGCTGTTCCCGTCACCCGGCGTTTTGGAAGGAGACCTTATCCGTCTACCGCCTCACGCCAGGGTTTCCAAGGGATTTTTCAAGGCGGGGCCATGGCCGCGACTTTGGCCGCTATTTCGTACCGGTGACAACGCGGTCGTTGACCGACAGATCCTTGATGGTCCGCACATTCTGGGCGCCGGCCTGCCGGAACAGGTCCTCCACCGCCTGGGACTGGTCGTAGCCGATCTCGACGGCGAACATCGCGCCGGGCTTGAGCACCCGCAGGATCTCGCCGGCCAGGACGCGATAGGCGTCCAGGCCGTCGGGACCGCCGTCCAGGGCCAGGCGCGGCTCATGGTCGCGGACCTCCGGCTCCAGGGTGTCGATCACCTCGGTGGCGATATAGGGCGGGTTGGACACCACCAGGTCGAAGCTGTCGTCGCCCAGGCCGTTGGTCCAGTCGCCGCGCAGCAGGGCCGTCCGGCCGGCCAGGTCCAGGTTGGCGGCGTTCTCGCGGGCCACCGCCAGGGCCTCTTCGGAGACGTCGATCCCCAGCCCCTTGGCGGCCGGACGTTCGGCCAGCACCGCCAAGAGGATCGTGCCGGAACCAACGCCCAGGTCCAGCATGTTGAACGGCATCTGCTCGGGGAAGGCCTTCAGCACCTCGTCGACGATGACCTCGGTCTCGGGACGCGGGGTCAGGACGTGCTTGTTGACCTGCAGCAGGATCTTCCAGAACCCCTTGCGGCCGATGATGTGGCTGACCGGCTCGCGACGGGCGCGGCGGTTCAGGAAATCGTCCAGCGTCGCCATCTGGGCTTCGGTCAGCACCCGATAGGGATCGGTGATGATGTCGGTGCGAGTGACGTCGGCGGCCACCTCCAGCAGCAGGCGGGCGTCGATGGCCGGCTGGTCGATCTGAACGTTCTTCAGACGGTCCTTGGCGGCGTTCCAGGCTTTGACGAGGGTCAGGGTCATGGGCGGCTCCTTAGCGCGTCAGAAGCGACAGGGCGATATTGAGACGGGTACCAATTTTTGGTACTCTGCTAGTCGGAGGATACGATGAGCAAGAACACCTCTATCAGCCTAGGCGACCATTTTCAGACCTTCATTGAAGGCCAAATCAGCGACGGCCGCTATGGCTCAGCCAGCGAGGTCGTACGCGCAGGACTGCGGTTGCTGGAGGAGCGAGAAACACGATTGGCGGCTCTACGCGCTGCATTGATCGAAGGCGAGGAAAGCGGCTTTATCGAGGACTTCGATTTCGACGCCTTCATCGCGGAAAAGCTCCAGAGCGAAGGTGTATCGGAGTGAAGGCCTACCGGCTTTCACACAAAGCCCGTCGTGACCTCGACAACATCTGGGACTATTCGCGCGGCCAGTGGGGTGCGACGCGAGGCGCAGCTTATCTTCATGATATACGGACCGCGATAGAACTTGTAGCGGAACGCCCCTCCATTGGAGCTGTGCTCGAAGACCTTCCGGCTTACAGAAGGCGACCTGTCGGCTCACACATGATCCTCTACCGCCTTCAGGACGGCGTGATCATGATCGTCCGCGTGCTGCATCAGAACATGGACGCCACGCGCGCATTGTCAGAGCACTAAGCCACGGCCACCCCGTCCCCCTCGCGCACCGCCCCGCCTTCTTCCACGTTCAGGTAGACCCCGCAGAACATGTGGCCGTAGTGGTCGAACAGGGCCTTCACCAGCTCGATGTCGCGCTCGGCGGTGACCGGGTCGACGTGGGTGGCGGCGCAGCGGACGATCGGCTTGAGCACCTGCGCCCTCGCCTCGCCCACCCGCATCGTCCGTCCGGTCCAGTCGTTCTCGACCCAGGCCGGCCAGCCTTCGACATAGAGGTTGGCGCGGAAGCGCAGGGGGTCCACGGGGCGGCCCAGCCTGTCGGCCAGGTCGCGGACGCTGGCCAGGTTGACGATCGAGACATAGCCGCTGCGGCTGTCCATGAACCGGTAGTCGCCCGGCCCCGCGATCACCCGCAGCGGTCCCTGGACCGCGTCACCCAGCAGGTCGGCCAGCCAGGTCTCGAACCCGCGCCGCCCTTCGTCGTCGCGCAGGTCGCCGGCGAAGTCGGCCCGCCCCTCGGCCCGGGCGGTGAACACCCCGGTCGCCGGGTCATAGGCCGTGCGGGCCTTGGCGACCTGCGGGATCTTGGCCAGCACCGCGAACTTCATCTTCGAGATGTGGGCCGGGGCGGCCGGATCGAAGCCGCTGGGACCATCCTCGACCGCATAGAGGCGGTCGCAGGGAAAGCACTGGCCCGCGACCAGCTCGGCCTGGTCCAGGCGTTCGGGCGTGAATCCCTTGACGGGATGGCGATAGAGGCTGACGACCTGGGCTTGCATGACGCGCAAGGTCGTCGACGACTCGGAGCTTGGCAAGGTGAAGCCTGACCGCGCGGAACGGAGCCGGGCCGGACGTGTTCCCCCACCGGAGGGCCAGGCCATGACAGACACCGTTCCGCGACGCCCGATCCGGTCGTGGATCGCCTCGCGGCCCTATCACCTGGCCCCCTGGATCGCCCTGCTGGCCCTGGTCCCCTTCGTCCTGCCCAAGCCCCGGCCCGGCCACGGGCCGAACGAGACGCCGCTGGACCATCCCCCTGGCCTGTCCGAGGACCGGGCCATGCCGCCGCACGACTTCGACCGGGCCGAGCCGATGCGCGGCCGGGCGGCCCGGCATCCGCACCGCATCCCCGTGCTGGGCTGGCGCGACATCCTGTGGCGCACCTTCCGCGAGATCAGCGTCGACCGGCTGCCGGCGGTGGCGGGCGGCGTGACCTTCTACACCCTGCTGGCCATCTTCCCGGCCATCGGCGCCTTCGTCTCGCTGTACGGCCTGTTCGCCGACATCGGGGCGGTCGAGAAGCAGTTGCAGGAGATGTCCAGCGTCTTCCCCGCCAGCGTCGTCAACATCATCGGCGAGCAGATGCTGCGCCTGGCCAGCCAGGAACAGACCAAGCTGGGCGTGGCCTTCATGCTCAGCCTGCTGCTGTCGATCTGGTCGGCCAACGCCAGCATGAAGGCGCTCTTCGACGGGTTGAACATCGCCTATGACGAGGACGAGAAGCGCAACTTCGTCACCAAGACCGCCTGGACCTACGCCTTCACCTTCTGCGCCCTGCTGTACGCGGTGGTGCTGGCCGGCGTGCTGATCGCCGCGCCGGTGGTGCTCGAGCGGGTCGGGCTGAGCGCGGCGGCGCCGTTCTGGATCCCGCTGCGTTGGCTGATCGTGCTGGCGGTGACGGCCTTCGCCTTCGCCATGCTGTACCGCTTCGCCCCCTGCCGCGCCCGCCCCCGCTGGCGCTGGGTGATCTGGGGATCGGTGTTCGGGGCGGCGGCCTGGCTGGGCGGATCGCTGGTGTTCTCGGTCTATGTCAACCGCGTCGCCCATTACGACGCCACCTACGGCCCGCTGGGGGCGGTGATCGCCTTCATGGTCTGGATGTGGTTCTCGATCATGACCGTGCTGGTCGGGGCCGAGCTGAACGCCGAGATCGAGCACCAGACCGCCATCGACTCAACCACCGGCCCGGAGAAGCCGATGGGCGAGCGCGGCGCGGCCATGGCCGACACCGTCGGCCTGGCCTTCCACCCCTGGGAGTTCATCCAGCGCGAGGCGGGCACGGTCAAGCGGGTGTCCGGCCGCTACTGGGGCAAGGCCACCGGCCTGGGCAAGGCCAAGCGCCCGCCGGACGCACCCGATTGAACATCAAAACACCGCTCATCCCGGCGAAAGCCGGGACCCAGATCCCGTAGCGGAGAGTCTGACTGGAGTAGCTCAGCGCGCTTGGCCTCACCCTCAAAGCCATTCCATCTGGGTCCCGGCGTTCGCCGGGATGATCGGAAAAAGTGAGGGTTCAGTCGAGCGACGAATGCTCTAAATCGAACCCATGATCTTCGCCCCCGCCGCCGAAACCGACTTCCCCGCCCTCGTCGACCTGGTCAATTCCGCCTATCGCGGCCAGGGCGCCCAGGCCGGATGGACCACCGAGGCCGGCTATATCGACGGCCAGCGCATCGACCTGGAAAGCCTTCGCCAGGATCTGGCCGAGGCGCCCGACGCCGTGCTGCTGACCCTGCGCGACGAGGCCGACGGCCCGCTGCTGGGCTGCGTCTGGATCGAGCCCGACGCCGAAACGCCCGACGCCTGGTACCTGGGCATGCTGACCATCCGGCCCGACCTGCAGGACCGCCAGCTGGGCCGGGCGCTGCTGGCCCACGGCGAGGCCTACGCCAAGGACCGGGGCGCCCGGCGCGTGCGCATGACCGTCGTCCATCTGCGCGACACCCTGATCGCCTGGTACCAGCGCCGGGGCTACGCCCTGACCGGCGAGACCAAGCCCTTCCCCGTCGGCGAGCGGTTCGGCAAGCCGCAGCGCGAGCTGTCGTTCGTAGTGCTGGAAAAGGCGCTCTAGGGTCTGTGGACCGTTAGGCGCTGAGGCGCCGCCCTCGTCCTTCGACAGGCTCAGGATGAGGGCTATTGGTAGGGCGGTTGAGTGGAATTCCTCATCCTGAGCTTGTCGAAGGACGAGGAATTCGGCTCAAAACCGTCAACTGTCCACAGACCCTAGACCCCCACCGCCTCCAGCCAGCGGGCGCACAGGGTCGGCCAGGCGCCGACCGGCAGGTCGGGCGTGCGCAGGGCGAAGCCGTGCGGGGCTTCCGCGAAGACATGCAGTTCGGCGTGTCCCCCGCGGTCCAGATAGGCGCGCTGCAGGCGCAGGCCGTTCTCGACCGGCACGACGGGATCGCTCGCGGCGTAGACGATGAACGCGGGCGGCGGGTCGGCCATCAGCGCCGCGTCCGGCTGCAGGGCCTCGTACAGCGCCTGCTTCTGGGCCGGCTCCAGCGGCGGCTTGTCGGCGACCACGGCCCGCCCCGCAGCGTTGGTCGAGATCGGCCCGTAGGCGACGACCAGGGCGTCCGGCCGCGCGCTCTGGGCCGGCGCCGCCGAGGCCGGCGCGGTCCAGGCGTCGGGATAGGCGGCCGCCAGGCAAGCGGCCAGGTGACCGCCCGACGACAGCCCCAGGACGCCCACGCGACCCGTGTCGACGCCGAGGCCCGGCGCGCGGGCCCGGATCAGCCGCATCGCCTCGCCCGCGTCGTCGACCGGCGCCTGCGGGCCGCCGGCCGCGTCGGGAAAGCGGTGGACCAGGACGAAGGCGTGGTAGCCCAGGCTGTTCAGCCACAGCGCCACCTCGACGCCTTCCTTGCCCAGCATCAGCTGGGTGTAGCCGCCGCCGGCCACGACCAGCATCGCCCCGCCGTTCGGAACCTCGGGCGCGAAGGCCAGGACCTGGGGCCGCTCGACGGCCGCCACCTCCAGGTCCAGCCGCGACGCCGCCGGATCGGCCAGGGTGAACCCCAGGCCGTCGCCGGCCTCATCGTCCCAGACATTGAAACGGAAGGTCTCGCCAAACGGCGTTTGGGTCATGAGCAAGCCACGCGTTTACAGAAAGAGGACCCCGTCCCGTCGGAAGGGGCGGTTTGAGCGACGCGGCCCCGTTTGACGAAGGCTTACGCGTCGCTCCACCTGGCGCGCCTGGGTCCCAGGGCGCGCCGTCGCCTAGAACTTGGCCCGCACGCCGAAGAAGTAGCGCGAGCCGAAGGTCTCGTTGCCGATGCGGCGTACGGCGTTGTTGTTCTCGATCCGCACCTCGTCCGTCAGGTTCACCCCTTCCAGGAAGACGGTGATCTTGTCGGTGACGTTGTAGCTGGCCGAGGCGTCCAGCGAGCCGAAGGCCTCGTTGAACTCCGGCAGGTTGCCGCGGCCGGTCGGGGTGATCAGCCACTGGTCGCGCCAGTTGTACGAGCCGCGGACGCTGAACTTGTCGTTCTCGTAGTAGAGCGAGACGTTGTAGCTCTTCCGCGACAGGCCCGGGAACGGCAGGATCTCGCCGGTCAGCTGGTTGCGCCCCCGGAAGCCCTTGTCCTGCTGGTAGGTGTAGTTGGCCAGCACGCCGAAGCCGTCGAACGGCGCGGGCAGGAAGTCGAAGGCGTACTGCCCGCCGATCTCCAGGCCGTTGATGATCACCTTTTCGGTCCCGTTCACCGGCCGGGTGATGTTGTAGACCGTGCCGTCGATGGTTTCCGGCGACGACTGGTTGACGATGAACGAGGTGATCTCCTTCCGGAACGCCGTCGCCGAGATGAAGCTGTCCTTGCTGAAGTACCATTCCAGGCCGGCGTCATAGGCGGTGGCCTCGAACGGCTTCAGGTCGGGATTGCCGCGCGAGCCGGTCAAGCCGACCACGTCGATGCTGCGGCGCAGGGCCAATTGGCTGGGCGCGGCCCGGGCCATGACCTTGCTGACCGCCATCCGGCCGATCACCTGGCCCGGCACGAACTCGAAGCGCAGGTTCAGCGACGGCAGGGTCTTGGTGTAGCCGCCGTTCTGCGCGGCCTGGACGAAGTTGACGATCGGCGCGCTGGCGGGCCCGGTCTGGATCCGGTTGTAGCCGGTCGAGGTGGTCTTGGTGTCGACCACCCGCACGCCCACGGTCCCGCTGATCCCGACCGGCAGGTTCGAGAAGTCGAAATTGGCCTGGACGTAGCCGCTCTTCGTCTTCTCCTCGACCGACCAGGTATCGAGGAAGGCCTGGTAGGTGCCGGGGTCGCCATACTTGGCGGCGGTGTTCGGATTGGGATTGACGGCGTGGACGTCGTTGACCCTGCCGGCGGCCGCCAGGGTCGCCGCATAGGTCGCCATGGTGTTGTCGTTCCAGTACCGGACGCCGCCCGAATAGCCCAGGTCGCCGGTCTTGAAGAACGGGATGTCGTTGGTGACGGAATTGGCGTCGACAATGCCGCTGATGGTCGAGCACGGCACGTCGACGGCGCCGATCGCGCCGCTGCTCGCCTCGTTGCGGCAGTTCAGGCGGGTGGTGCGCTGATACAGGATCTGATCGGTCTCGAACTGCCGTCCCTGCACCCCGGCCTTGATCGAGGTCAGCCACGAGATGCCGGGCCGGTAGGTGACGTTGAACTGCTCGGCGGTCTCGTCCGAGGTGTTGTTGCGCGGGTTGAACAGCGCGTCCAGGCGGTTGACGCCCTGGCCGCTGGTGACGTCCAGGCCCGGGAACGAGAAGTTCGGGGCGCGCTGACCGCCCTTATAGTCGACGATGGCGCGCGGCACGCCGAACACCGTGGCGGTGGAATTGATCTCGTTGTTCTGGACCTCGGCGTTGGAGTAGTCGAAGCGCGCGTCGAAGGTCCACTGGTCCAGCTTCCATTCGCCGCCCAGCGCGGTGGTGTACTGGGTGCGCTTGAGGTCGCCCAGGATGTTGCGATAGGCCAGGTCCATCGGGAAGGCCGCGCTGCTGGTCAGCTCGATGTGGTTGACCGTGTTGTCCGCGCCGAGCGTGGTGTTGGCGTAGTCGATCAAGCCGCCCGAGGCGCCCAGCTGCAGGAAGCTGCTGTTCACGTCTTCCTTGGCGGTGGCGTAGGTGGCGTCCAGATAGGCCTTGAAGTTGTCGGTCGGACGCCATTCCAGCACGCCGCTCAGCGCCTTCCGCTCGGTCACGCGGCGGTCGATGATCAGGCGCGGGATCTCGGGGATCCAGTCCAGCGCGCCGTCGCCGTTGACGTCGGTGCTGCGGCCCGGCGTCGCGCCGGCCCCCGTGGCGGTGGCCGCTCGGCGAATCCAGCCGGTGGTGCGGGCGTTGTTGCTGTTGAGGTGGCGCTTTTCCCAGGTGCCCGACAGCAGGACGCCGAACTTGTCGTCGAAGAAGGTCTTGCTGCCGATCAGGGCGAACTTGGGATCGTATTCCTTGGCCAGGTTCGAATAGACGCCCTGGACCGAACCGGCCAGGTATGGGGTCTTGCTATCGAACGGACGGCGGGTGATGACCCGCACGGTGCCGCCGATGCCGCCCTCGGCCATGTCGGCGGTCGGCGACTTGACCACGTCCAGGCGCGAGACGAACTCCACCGGAATGTCGCGGAAATCGACCGCGCGGTCGCTGCCGCCGACGGTCAGGGACAGGGCCGACGAGCCGTTGATCTCGACGCGGTTCAGGCTGGGATCCGCCCCGCGGATGCTGACGCCCCGGCCCTCGCCGTCCTGGCGGCTGATCTGCACGCCGGTGACCCGCTGCAGGGCCTCGGACAGGTTCTTGTCGGGGAAGTCGCCGATGTCCTCCGCCGAGATGGTGTCGACCACCTGCAGCGACTGGCGCTTGACGTCCATGGCGCTGCGCAGCGAGGCGCGGATGCCGGTGACCACGATCTCGTCGACCTGGTCGGCCGAAGCCGGGGCGGCGGCGGGCGTCTGGGCCAGGGCGGCGGCCGGAATCGAAAGCAGGGCGGCGGTCAGGGCGGCCCCCGAGCCGCCGAGCCAAAGGCGCGATCTGATCGACTTCATCATGGTCTCCTCCCGATCCTTTGCCGTCCCGCGACGTCGGGCCCGCCGAGCGGTTCCGGTCACGATTGGCATTTCATATTATGGGATGCATTCCCGTTAAACGGGACGATAGCCGCGATTGGGGTTTCGTGTCGAGAGATTGCGTTTGTTTCCATCCCGACATGCTGGCCCGCAGCTCCGGATTTTCGGCACTTTTTGATAGAGTTTTTCGTTTTCTTTATTTAAGGTTGTAGTCCGGACGCCCCGGAGACCTGCGATGACCAGCACCGCCGCCACCTGGGCTTCCGGCGTTATCCGCTGGCTGTTGACCGCCATGACCTTGTCGACTCTGGCCCTGGCGCCGACAGCCGCGCTGGCCCAGGCCTGCCAGTGGATGTACTCCTCCGGCGGGGCCGGCGGTTTCCGCAATCTCGCCGTCGGCCCGCCCATCGGGGACCTGCGCTTCGGCGACTTCGACCGCGACCGCAAGACCGACGTCTTCGCCGTCGCCGACAAGGGCGGCGGTGCCTATCAATGGATGTACTCGTCGGGCGGCGCGGCGAATTTCCGCGATCTCGCCGTCGGTCCGGATGTCTTCTACCTGCGCTTCGGCGACTTCGACGGCGACCGCAGGACTGACGTCTTTTCGGCGGCGCCCAAGGCCGACGGCGCCTACCAGTGGCTGTTGTCGTCAGGCGGCACGGGCAATTTTCAGGACCTCGCGGCAGGTCCGGCGATCGCCGCCCTGCAGTTCGGCGACTTCGACGGGGACGGCAAGACCGACGTCTTCTCGGCCAGCCCGTTGGGCGGCGGCGCCTACCAGTGGATGTACTCGCCGGGCGGCGTGGGCGGCTTCCGCAACCTGGCCATCGGCCCGATCTTCACCGCGCTGCGCTTCGGTGATTTCGACGGCGACCACAAGACCGACGTCTTCACCGCCACGCCGAAGGGCGGCGGGGCCTATCAGTGGATGTACTCGCCCGGCGGCGCGGGCGCCTTCCGCAACCTCGCGGTCGGCCCGCCGCTCGACGCGCTGGAGTTCGGGGATTTCGACGGGGACGGCAGGACCGACGTCTTCTCGACCGCGCCCAAGGGCGGCGCGGCCCACCAATGGATGTACTCGTCCGGCGGCGCGGCCAACTTCCGCAACCTCGCCGTCGGCCCGGAGCTGTCAGCCCTGCGTTTCGGCGACTTCGACGGCGACCGCAAGACCGACGTCTTCTCGGTGTCCTGCCCCTAGAACCTTCTAGTCTCACACGGCAACGTGCAAGGCGGCGGCCTCGTCCTTCGACAGGCTCAGGATGAGGGCGACTGGCAAGGCGGTTGAGTAGAATTCCTCATTCTGAGCTTGTCGAAGGACGAGGACTTCGGCCCTAGGCCGTCAGCTGCCCACAGACCCTAGAACCCGCCCTCTTCCAGGCTGGCCAGGCGGGCGGCCTGGTCCTCGGCGATCAGCGGCTTGATGATGTCGTCCAGGGCGTCGCCCTCCATCACCTTGGGCAGGTTGTAGAGGGTCAGGTTGATGCGGTGGTCCGTCACCCGCCCTTGCGGGAAGTTGTAGGTGCGGATGCGTTCGGAGCGGTCGCCGCTGCCGACCTGACTCTTGCGGGCGTCCGAGCGGGCGGTGTCCAGCGCCTCGCGCTGCATGTCGTACAGCCGCGCCTTCAGGTTCTTCATCGCCCGGGCGCGGTTCTGGTGCTGGCTCTTTTCCGAACTGGTCACCACCACGCCGGTCGGCAAGTGGGTGATGCGCACGGCCGAGTCGGTCTTGTTGACGTGCTGGCCGCCGGCCCCGGACGAGCGGTAGGTGTCGATCCGCAGGTCGCTGTCGTTGATCTCGATCTCGACGTCCTCGGCCTCGGGCAGCACCGCGACGGTGGCGGCCGAGGTGTGGATGCGCCCCTGCGCCTCGGTGGCCGGCACCCGCTGGACGCGGTGCACGCCGCTCTCGAACTTCCAGCGGCCGAACACGCCGTCGCCGGTGACCGAGGCGATGATTTCCTTGTAGCCGCCCATCTCGCCCTCGGAGACGCTGTCGACCTCGACCTTCCAGCCCTGCAGCTGGGCGTAGCGCTGGTACATGCGGAACAGGTCGCCGGCGAACAGGGCCGCCTCGTCGCCGCCCGTGCCGGCCCGCACCTCGAGGATGGCCGAGGCGTTCTCGTCCTTGTCGCGCGGGGCCAGCATCAGGGCCAGCTCGCGCTCCATGACCGGCAGCTTCTCGTCCAGGGCCTGGATCTCGTCGGCGACCATGGCGGCCATTTCCGGGTCGCCGGCCATCTCCTCGAGGTCGGCGCGCTCGGCGCTCAGCTTGGCCAGGGCCTCGACGGCCTCGGCCACCGGGCGCAGCTCGGCGTGCTCCTTGGAGAGCTTGACGATCTCGGCCCCGTCCGTGGCCGCGCCCATGCGGGCTTCGACTTCACGGAAGCGGTCGAGAACTTGGTCGAGGCGGGCCTGGGGCAGTCGCAAGGGGGAACGTCACGCTGTGGAGGAACGGGCGGTCTCTCTACCGCTCCGAGCGCCTCGCGTCACCCCTTGGCGGGGCGGACCTGTAAAGCCTGACCATGCGCCCCTATCTGCCGGGGGCGGCGAAACATCCCCCACGCCGCGTCCCGCTTTCGGAGCCTTCCATGCCCCTGTCGATGCATCGCGCCTCGGTCCCCGTCTTCGTCCGCGCCCTCGAGGTGCTGACGACCCTGCTCGACAAGGGCGAGGCCCACGCCAAGGCGCAAGGCCAGAACCCCGACGACCTGGTCGCCGCCCGCCTGGCCGACGACATGCTGCCGCTGTCGGGCCAGGTCCAGCGGGCGTCGGACGCCTCCAAGGGCGCGGTGTCCCGGCTGACCGGCGTCGAGGCCCCCGCCATGCCCGACGAAGAGACCAGCTTCGCCCAGCTCCAGAAGCGCGTGGCCGACACCCTGGCCTATATCCGCAGCGTCGACGCCGCGGCCTTCGAGGGCAGCGAGGACCGCACCGTCGAGCTGAAACTGCCGGGCGGCGTCCTGACCTTCACCGGCGAGGACTACCTGTTCGGCTTCGCCCTGCCGAACTTCTTCTTCCACGTGGTCACCGCCTACGACATCCTGCGCCACAAGGGCGTGCAGATCGGCAAGCTGGACTACCTGGGGCCGGTGCAGGGCTAGTCTGGATCGGGGACAGGCGCATGCGCCTGTCCCCGTCCCGATCTACGGAACCGCCTTCACTTCGACCGACACCACCTGCCGCACCGAGCGGCCCGGGCGCAGGTCGCCGTCGACGACCAGGCGGTAGGGTCCTTCCTTGGCGTCCAGCGGCTGGCCGTCCTTGCGGTCGGCGATGATCACCGGATTGGTCCGGTAGATCGGGTCGGTCTCGCCCAGGGAATAGGTCGCGGTGAAGCCGTCGGCCCCCTTGGCCATCACCACCTGGTTCAGATAGCGGCCCATCAGCCGGTCGCCCGACACCACCCCGGCCTGCTTGAGGGCGGCGTTCAGCAGCGCGCCTTCGTAGGTGATCTGCTTGCCGTGGGCCGTGAACGTCGCCTTGGCGCGCGGCAGGGCGGCCAAGTCGGCCGGCGCCAGGGTGACGGAGTCGCGCCCCTGGACGGTGACCTTCAGGTCTTGGGCCAGGGCCGGCGCCGCGGCCCAAACGGCCAGTGGGGCGATCAGGGCGGCGAGAAGCAGCGGACGCATGGGCGGAGACCTCGTGTGGAGGCCCGATCTGGGGCTGATGCGCGCTTTCAAGCAAGCCCCGCGCTCTGGATTGGGGACAGGCGCATGCGCCCGTCCCCGTCCGGACACACGAAACCTCAATACAGCAGCGTCTTGCCCAGCACGCCGGACCCATCCGGCAGGGGCGAGATCTGCTTGATCATCACCTGCCCCGTCTTGGCGAACCAGAACCGGGTCACGCCCATCTCCGGATGGTTGTAGTCGGTGGTCACCACCCAGCAGTCGACCTTGCCGCCGCCCGGCAGGTCCAGCACCTCCGACCCCGCCACCTTGAACAGATAGGGCGCCGGCGGGCCGCCGCCGGGGTGGGTGAAGACGATGCTGGCCTCGTAGCCGGCCGCCAGGGGCAGGGCCTGGACGAACTCCATGTCGGTCTCGAAGTTGAAGCTGGGCTGGGGCGAGGCGACCTCGAAGTCCTTGGCGGCGTTGCCCTCCAGGTCCTTGAGGCCGACGATCCGGTCGGGCTGGAAGGCGTAGCCCTCGACCTTGGCCACGCCGTCCTTCTGGGTGCGGCGAATGTGGGTCAGGGGCCGGAAGGTGCCGACCTCGAACCAGCTGTCCAGCTGGCGGTCGGACGGCGTGGCGCCGACCCCGTCCCAGTGCTGGACGATGTGCAGGCGGCGCTGGCCGTCCTGGTCCTCGAAGCGGACCTCGCGGGTCCAGACGTCGGCGACGCGCACCGTCTCGCCGGTCTGCTTGAAGCGCAGGTAGCGGTGCGCGCCGGGCTTGAGGTTGTCGAACCGGGCCAGCGGCTGGCCGACGGGCACGGGCGTGACGGCGGCCTGGGCCTGGTTGGCGGCGGCGCTCCCCGCCAAAACAAGCCCGGCGAGCAGGACGGAACGGACGGCGAGGGACATGGCGGACTCCGGATTTTCGCCGCCGCACCAGACCCCAACCGCCCGCGCCGCACCACTTAAGGTTCGGTAATGCGGTCTAGGTCTTCACCAGCTCCGGATGCGAAAACCTCGTCCTTCGACAAGCTCAGGATGAGGTTTTCGACTGCCGAGGCCTGCACAATGGTCCTCATCCTGAGCTTGTCGAAGGACCGGGGCCACGCACGGCGTCGGCATGCGAGACTCTACCCCCGCGACGACCAGCGCGGCGTCGGCGGCAGGTCGGCCAGCAGGCGCGGCGCTTCCTTCGAAGCCCCCGTCGGCCGGGTCTCGACCACCAGCGGGTACAGCGACACGACCAGCAGGGCCGCCATGGTCAGGTTGAAGGCCCGCAGCACCGGCGGCCGGTCCAGGAACCGCCGCATGCCCTGGCCGAAGCCCGCCCAGGCGGCGCTGCACGGCGCGCCGACCAGCATGAAGGTCCCGGCCACGAAGAACACGCCGATCGTCGAGCCCTCGGGCGTGTAGGTGGTGGCGGCGGTCAGGGCCATGGCCCAGGCCTTGGGATTGACCCACTGGAAGGCGGCGGCCTGCAGGAAGGTCATCGGCCGCGCGCCGGGGCCCTTGTCCGCGACGGTCCTGGTCGTCGCGATCTTCCAGGCCAGCCACAGCATGTAGCCGCCGCCGACCCAGCGCAGCACCTCGTGCAGCACCGGCCAGGTCTTGAAGACGCCGCCCAGCCCCAGGCCCATGGCCGCCACCATCACGCCCAGGCCGACGCTGATGCCGAGGATGTGCAGCACGGTGCGGCGAAAGCCGAAGTTCGCGCCCGAGGCCAGCAGCATCATGTTGTTGGGACCGGGCGTGCCGGCGGTGGCGAAGGCGAACAGGACGAAGGCGAGCAGCAATTGGGCGGTCATGACGGACGCTCCTCGAGACGACGGCCCCGTACAAGGACGGGCGCCGGTGGCGGGAATGTCATGGTCATCTGGCCAATTGCATCATGAGTCAAAACCTATATTGTTCCAGTGACAATTATGGAGATCGCCGATGGCCGGCTGGACCCCCACCCTCCCCCCGGGCGCGGCGCCGCTGTACGAGCGCCTGCTGGACGCCCTGCGGCGGGACATCGTCTCGGGGACCCTGGGCGACGGCGACCGCCTGCCGCCGCAGCGCGACCTGGCCCACCGCCTGGGCCTTGGGCTGGGGACGGTGACCCGGGCCTATGTCGAGGCCGAGAAGGCCGGACTGGTCCAGGCGCATGTGGGACGCGGCAGTTTCGTGCGCGGCGCCGCCCCGGCCGGCGCCTCAGCCTCCCGCGCCGCCGCCTCGGGTCCGATCAACCTGGCCCAGAACACCGCCCCGCCCCAGCCGGCCGCCGAACGGCTGTCCGACGCCCTGGCCAAGCTGCGGCGGCGACCCGACCTGGCGGACCACCTAGCCTACGCCCCGCCGGCCGGGCTGGAGGTCCAGCGGCGCGCCGGCGCGGCCTGGCTGGCGCGCAGCGGCGGGCTGGAGGGCGCGGACTGGACGCGGCTGGTCTGCTGCGCCGGCGCCCAGCAGGGCCTGGCGCTGGCGCTGGGAGCCGTGGCCCGTCCGGGCGACGCCGTGCTCTGCGAGGCCTCGACCTATCAGGGCGTCAAGGCGATCGCCGAACACCAGGGGCTCTCGTTGCGCGGCGTGGCGATGGACGCCGAAGGCCTGCGCCCCGACGCCCTGGACGAGGCGGCGCGCGGCGGCGCCAAGGTCCTGGTCCTGCTGCCGACCCTGCAGAACCCCGCCGGCCGGATCATGGGCCTGGAGCGCCGCCGCCAGATCGTGGCCATCGCCCGCAAGCACGACCTGTGGCTGGTCGAGGACGACATCTACGCGGTCTATGCCGGCGCGAACCACCCGCCGCCCCTGGCGGTGCTGGCCCCGGAGCGGACCTTCCACGTCTCGGGGGTGTCCAAGTCCCTGGCGCCGGGCCTGCGCGCCGGCTACCTGATCACCCCGCCCGGCGAGCCCCTGGAGCGGGTGTTGCGCGCGGTTCGCGCCCTGGCTTACGCCCCGCCGGCCTTCGGCGGGCTGATCGCCACCCAGTGGATCGAGGACGGGACGGCCGACGCCATCGTCGCCGAGGTGGTCGCCGAGATGACCGCGCGCATGGCCCTGGCGCGCCGGATCCTGGGCGCGGCCATGGAGCCGCCCGCTTCGGTGTCCTGTCCCCACGTCTGGCTGCCGATGGGCGAGCTGGACGCCGAGCGCCTGGCCGGACGCGCCTTGCGCGGCGGCGTCGAGGTCACCCCGCCGAGCGCCCCCGTCGTCGAGCCGGGCCTCTCCAGCGGCGTACGCCTGTGCCTGGGCGCGGCGCGGGACCGGGCCGAGCTGGAACAGGGCCTGCAGGTGGTCGCCTCGGCCCTGGTCGGGGTGGACGAGCGGTCGCGGGCGGTGATCTGAGCCGATTTGTTCTAGCCGCAAGCGCCAAGGCGCCCGACACCACCGCTCCGCGCCACCAGGAGGAACCGCCATGGCGACCGCCACCGCCCGCATCAGCGACGCCCGCTACGCCACCGCCATCACCACCGGCCGCCACGCCCTGACCGCCGACGAGCCCGAGCGCAACGGCGGCGCCGACGTCGGCCCCGCGCCGTTCGACCTGCTGCTGGCCTCCCTGGGCGCCTGCACGGCCATGACCCTGAAGATGTACGCCGAGCACAAGCAGTGGCCGCTGGAGGCGCTGGAGGTGCGGCTGCACTATCACGGCGGCGAGACCCCGCCGCGGATCGAGCGGGTGCTGGTCCCGGCGGGACCGCTGGACGAGGCCCAGCGCGCCCGGCTGGCCGACGTCGCCGAGCGCACGCCGGTGACCCTGGCCATCAAGGGCGGCGTGCCGATCCAGACGTCGCTGGGCTAGCCGTCGCGCAGGTTGAGCCGGAATTAAGCGCAATCAATGCTTCCGTCGCAACCTTAAGCTTTGCTATGGTCTCGCTCGGGGGCTGAAGCAGTTTCAGCCAATCTATCTTGTTGGAGCTGTTATGCGTCGCATTTTCCTTGTCACCGCCATGGCCGCGGCGACCGCCGGCTGCGTCACCAATTCGGGCGGCGACACCATCGCCCAGATTTCCTCGGACATCTCGAAGAACGCCTTCGTCAAGGACATCACGGTCAACACGCCCGCCGGCGCCGGTCCGCAGTTCGAGGCCACGTTCAAGAAGAACGTCTCCGAAAAGCTGGCGACCTGCGCCAAAGGCACCCAGCCCCTGCTGCTGAAGGTCAACATCACCGACTTCAAGAAGGCCAACGCTGGCATGACGATCCTGGTGGGCTCGTCCAACAAGATCAAGGGCGTCGCCCAGCTGATCGATCCGGCCACCGACAAGGTGGTGGCCGACTATGAGATCGACCGCTCGACGGGCGGCGGCGGCTTGATCGCCGCGGCGGCCATGGCCGACGCCGAGGGCCAGATGTCGTCGGGCTTCGGCGCGGAAATCTGCAAGCGCGCCTTCATCGCCCGCTAGCTGACAAAGAAAAGGGCGCGAGGGCGAAGGCCCACCGCGCCCTTTTTGCGTTCGGCCCGCCTCTATTGCGCAGACAGCGCCTTGATGAAGGCCTCGTCGGCGAACAGGGTCTTGAAGTCCTCGGCCAGGGCCGCGCTCAACGCGATCGCGGCGTTCTTGCCACCGGCCATCTGCACCGACTTGCTCACCTTGCCGGTGAGGTCCCGGCTGTAGACCTGAGCGCCCGACGGCGAGGTCACCGCGACCGTGAGATTGACCTCGGCGTTGGCCTTGCCGGCGAACATGCCGACGCCGAACTGGTTGTAGAAGGTCGCGACCTTGGCCTCGACCTTGGGACCGCCCGCCGCCAGCTTGTAGCCGCGCTGCTTGAACTCGGCGCTCAGGGCGTCACGGACGATGTCGGCCACCTCGCCCTGCGCGCGGATCGGGGCCATCTCCATGCCATAGCCGTTGATCTTGGTGGAGATGCGCGCGCGGTTGGTGGTGCGGGCGTCGACGGCGGTGACGGTCACCTGGATCGCCTCGGCGCCAGGCTGGGCGGCGGCCGGCGCCGGAACGTAGCCGACGGGAACCGTCTCCTCGGTCGTGGCGCAAGCCGTCACGGTCGCGGCCAAGGCGACGATAGCCAGAATTCTCATTTGAAAGCCCCCAAAACACGACGGCGATGATCGCCGTGGTTGGGACATTTCCGATCATGCCACCTAAAGTCAAGCTTGCGGCGGGACTACTCCGCCGCGATCGCCTTGGCTTCGGCGTCGGCCTTGAGCTGGGCCGCGCGTTGCTCGACCAGTTCGACGATGTGGTCGATCATGCCGTCGTTGGACTGCTTGTGGTCGGGCTTGCCGGCCATGTAGACCATGCCCGACCCCGCGCCGCCGCCGGTGAAGCCCAGGTCGGTCATCAGGGCCTCGCCGGGGCCGTTGACCACGCAGCCGATGATCGACAGCGACATCGGCTGGCTGATGTGGGCCAGGCGCTGTTCCAGGGCCTCCACCGTCTTGATGACGTTGAAGCCCTGCCGCGCGCAGGACGGGCAGGCGATGATGTTGACGCCGCGGTGGCGCAGGCCCAGCGACTTGAGGATGTCGAAGCCGACCTTGATCTCCTCGACCGGGTCGGCGGCCAGGCTGACGCGGATGGTGTCGCCGATGCCGGCCCACAGCATCGAGCCGATGCCGATCGACGACTTGACCGTGCCGGTGCGCAGGGCCCCGGCCTCGGTGACCCCCAGGTGCAGCGGGCAGTCGATGCGCTCGGCCAGCTGGTAGTAGGCGGCCACGGTCATGAACGGATCGGAGGCCTTCACCGAGATCTTGAACTCGTGGAAGTCGTGGTCCTGCAGGATGCGGGCGTGGTTCAGCGCGCTCTCGACCATGGCGTCGGGGCACGGCTCGCCGTACTTCTCCAGCAGTTCGCGCTCTAGCGAGCCGGCGTTGACGCCGATCCGCATCGAGCAGCCGTGGTCGCGGGCCGCCTGGATGACGTCGCGCACCCGGTCGGGCGAGCCGATATTGCCCGGATTGATCCGCAGGCAGGCCGCCCCGGCCTGGGCCGCCTCGATGCCGCGCTTGTAGTGGAAGTGGATGTCGGCCACGAGCGGCACCTTGGCCTCGCGGGCGATGGTCTTGAACGCCGCCGTCGAGTCGGTGTCGGGGCAGCTCACGCGGACGATGTCGGCGCCGGCCTCCTCCAGCTGGCGGATCTGTTCCAGCGTCGCGGCCGCGTCGCTGGTCAGGGTGTTGGTCATCGACTGCACCGAGATCGGCGCGTCGCCGCCCACCTCGACATTGCCGACGCGGATCTTGCGCGATGGCCGGCGCGCGATCTGGCGCCAGGGGCGGATGTGGGTGTGGTCTGCGGACATGCGGCCAATCTAAGGGGTTTGGCGGCGGAACCCAAGGGGATCACGGAAATGTCGCGGGCGCCACGATCCTGACGCGGGCGGGTGGTCTCTGGACGGTCCCACGGACGCCCCCATGCGTCGAAAAAGCGGAGTTTCGATGAGCGGTCGGCCGCAGGTCTACGATCCCCTCGTCCCGACGCCGCGTCCCCGCCGGCGCGCGAAGGCGGACGGCCTGGTCGCCGCCGGGATCAGCGTCGCCGCCCACCTGGCCCTGCTGCTGGCGGTGATGGCGGTGCGGGTGCAGCCCCCGACCCTCCCCGAACCCGAGCCGATCAGCGTCGCCCTGTACGAGCCGCCGCCCCCGCCGCCCGAGCCGCCGAAGCTGGCGCCCGAGCCGACCGGCGATCCGGCCCCGGCCAAGGTCTCGCCGCCCCGGCTGCCCGTCCGCCCGCCGAAACTGGTTCCGCCGCCGCAGGTCGAGCCCCTGCCCGCCAAGCCGGCGCCCAAGCCCGTGGTGGCGGCCGAACTGGGCGAGGCGGACCTGGTCGGCGCGGCGACCGCCGGCGCCGGATCGGGGGCCGGCGGCGCCGGAAGCGGTCCGGGCGGCGGCGGCTGCGACATGGTCCGGCTGCTGCAGGACGCCCTGCGCAAGAACCCCCGCGTCCGCGCCGCCCTGGCCCAGGCCCACCCGGAGGCCGCGGCCCGAGGCAAGGCGGTGCTGGTCTGGAACGGCGACTGGGTGCAGAGCCCGGGCCAGGAGGGCAAGGGCCTGGCCGGCGTGCGCGAGCTGATCATGCTGGAGGTGGCGTTCGCGCCCAAGGCCTGCCGCGACGACCCGATGCGGGGCCTGATCCTGATCTCGCTCAGCGACGCCCCCGGCGCGCCGCGCCTGGCGCTGGGATCGCGGTCTTGGAACTGGTCGGACCTGCTGTTCGCGAAGTCGGGCCGCGGCCGAGGCTGATCCCCCGCTCTCTGCGGTCGCATCCAATGCAACGCTTAGCTGCGCCGCGCGTTCGGCCTGAGGCTGTTTCGAGGGCGCCCGGTCGGGGATGGTTTCGGCGACGGATTTCCCGCGCGGGTCGCGGTTTCGATGTCGCATCGGCCGCGAAAAAGACATACTCAACGTTGCACTGCGTTCCGTCCGGGAGAAGCCATGACGCAAGATTGCCGAACCGCCGAGTTCTCTTTCCTCGTCCCGGACGACTGGAAGGATCGACGGATGATCGCGTGGTCCGCCCAGCCCCGGCCAGGCCAGGCGGTGGTTCCCAATATCCTGGCCACCTACGACCGTCTGCCCACCGACAAGACCATCGAGGCGTTCGTCGACGCCCAGGCCGCGGACCTGGCCCGCCAGGCCAAGAAGTTCTCGCTGATCGGCCGCCGGGAAGTGCTGGTGGACGGCCGCAGGGGACTGGAGATCCTGTTCCGCTGGGACGCCGGCTCGGGCCTGCTGCGCCAGCGCCAGATCTATGTGCCGCTCGACGACGGGCGGCTGATCACCCTGGTGAACACCGCGCTGGACAGCGACTTCGAGGCGGTCGACCCGCTGTTCGTGGACATGCTCGCCGGATTCAAGTGGCTCTAGAGCCTGCCCCGACCTGACCGCGTCAGGCCGGGACGGGCTCTGGATGTTTGTTTCAACGCATTTTCCGGCGACGAACCGGTGTCCGCTTCGTCGGGAAACGCTCTAGGCACGGAGGCCTGACGATGGAAGCCGCCTTGGCGGCCGCCCGGATGGGCGACCAGATCGAGCACTCCAACGCGATGCTCGGCTTCCTGATCGGCGCCGCCGTCGGCCTGGCGGTGGGCGTGGCCCTGCTGGGCGCGGTGGTCGCCGCGCCGTTCACCGGCGGGCTGTCGCTGTGCGCCGGGGTCGCCGCCGTGGCCGCGCTCGGGGGGATCGTCGCCGGCGTCGGAGCCGGCGCCATGGCGGGCGGGGTCCTGGGCGGATTGATGAGCGTGCCCAGCGGGCCGATCCTCACCGGCTCGACGAACGTCCTGATCAACGGGCGGCCGGCGGCGCGCGGCGTCATCGACATCGTGGCCTGCATCAAGCACGGCCAGGTCCCCAAGCGCATCGCCCAGGGCAGCAGGACCGTGGGCATCAACGGCATGCCGGCGGCCCGCAAGGGCGACAAGACAGAGTGCGACGGCACGATCGCCGCCGGCTCGCCGAACGTCAGCATCGGCGCCGAGCCCGGGACCTTCCTGCCGATCAGTCCCGAGATCCCCGAGTGGATGAGCTCGACCGCCAAGTGGATGATGATCATCGGCGGCGGCGTGGCCCTGGGGGCCGGGCTCTTCGGGGCGGCGCTCGGCGGCCTGGCGGGGCTCGCCGCCTTCGCCGGCAACGTGGCGTTCGGCTTCGTCTCCACCATGGCCGGCAAGATGATCGGCGGGGCGATCGGCGAGGCCTTCTGGGGCGAGAAGGGACGCATCGCCGGCGAGACCCTGGGCGAGCTGGCCGGCATCCCCGGGGCGCGCAACGCGATCCGCAGCCTGCGCGGCCACCCGGTCGACGTGGCGACCGGCGAACTGATCGTCGAGCACACCGACTTCGAGCTTCCCGGTCCGCTGCCGCTGACCTGGACCCGGCGGTGGAACTCGTCGTCCAGCGTCGACGGCGACCTCGGCTCGGGCTGGTCGCACCCGTTCGACATGGCGCTGGAAGTGCTGCCGCGCGAGGGCCTGGCCAGGGCGCGCCTGGAGGACGGCCGCCTGGCGTTCTTCCCGCTGGCCCGTCCGGGCGAGCCGATGATCAACCTGTCGGAACGACTGATCCTACACGCCGAGGGCGACAGCTACCGGATCGCCAGCTACGACGGCCTGAGCCACGTTTTCCGCCGCCACGCCGACGGGCTCCACCGCCTGGCCGGCGTGCGCGATGCGGCCGGAAACCTGATCCAGGTCGAGCGCGACGCCGCCGGGCGCCTGCTGGCCCTGGTCGATGTCGGCGGCCGGCGCCTGCAGGTGCTCAGCGACGAGGCCGGTCGCATCGTCGAGATCGACGCCCCCCACCCCACCGAGGCCGGGACGCGCCAGCGCCTGGTGTCGTACGCCTACAGCGCCGAAGGCGACCTGGTGCAGGCCACGGACGCCCGGGGCGGCGCCACGCGCTATCGCAGCGTCGCCCACCTGATCGTCGAGGAGCAGCGGCGCGGCGGCTTCCGGTTCTACTTCCGCTGGGACGACCCGGCCCTGGGCCGGCGGGCCCGGTGCGTCGAAACCTGGGGCGACGGCCGCCTGTACTATTGCCGGTTCGACTACCGCCCCGACGACCACGTCACCCTGGTCACCGACGACCAGGAAGCCGTGACCCTCTACACCTACAACCGGATCGGCCTGGTGGTGATGGAGCGCGGCCCGCTGGGCCACGAACAGCACTGGCTGTGGTCCGAAGCCGGCGCCCTGCTGGAATACAGGGACGGCGAAGGCCGCACCTCCGCCTTCGCCTACGACCAACTGAACCGGCTGGTCCGCCAGACCGCCCCCGACGGCGCGTCGATCCAGGCAGGCTTCGCCGAGCTCGAGGACGTCGCCTCGCTGTCGTCGCCCAGCCTTGGCCTGCCGCTGTTCGCCACCCACCCCACCGGCGGCGTGAGCCACTACGCCTATGACCACCGCGGCCAGCTGACCTCGACCACCGACCCGCTGGGCCGCGAGACCTGGTTCCTCCGCGACGAGCGCGGCCTGCCGCTGGCCATCCGCGACGGCGAAGGCGTGCTGCGTCGCTACGGCTGGGACGCCCAGGGCCTGCTGGCCTGGGAGAGCGACGGCCGCGAGGCCCGCCGCGACGTCCGCTACGACGCCCTGGGCCGCCCCCGCGCCGTCACCCTGGACGGCGAGACCACCCGCTACGAGCGCGACGCCAACGGCAATGTCGTCACCATCACCCGGGCCCGCGACGGGGCCCAGGTGCGGCTCGACTACGACGCCGAGGACCAGGTGGTCCGCCACGTCGATCCGCGCGGCCGCGAGACGGCCTGGGACTATGCCGGCCTGCCGTTCCCGGTCAGCCGCACCGACCCGGCCGGCGACACCCTGCGCTACGCCTACAACGGCACGCTGCAGCTGGTCGCCCTGACCAACGCCAAGGGCGAGGTCCACCGCTTCGACATCGACCCGGCGGGCCGGGTGGTGCGCGAGACCGGGTTCGACGGACGTCAGGTCGAGTACGGCTGGGACGCGGGCGACCAACTGGTCGAACGGCGCGACGCCGCCGGAACGGCCCGCTACCGCCGCGACGAGGCCGGACGGGTGATCCAGGCCAATTTCGCCGACGGCCGGCTGCACCGCTTCGCCTGGGACGCCGCCGGGCGGATGATCGGCGCGACCACCGCCGACCGCGCGGTGAGCCTGACCTACGACGCGGCCGGCCAGCTGGTCAGCGAAAAGCAGGACGAGGTCGAACTCGTCCACCGCTACGACGCGCGCGGTCGCCGGATCGCCACCCGGCTGCCCGACGGCCGGACCATCGCCGTGGCCTACGACGCCGGCGACGACTTCAGCACCCTGTCGCTGGACGGCCGCCAAGTCGCGGCCGTGGCGCGCGACCAGGCCGGCCGGGAGGTGGCCCGCCAGGCCGGGGCGCTGAACGTGCACAGCGAGTACGACGCGGCCGGCTTCCTGGTCCACCAGCGCGGCCTGCGCGGCGGGACCGCCGCGCCGGTGATCGAGCGCCGCTACACCTACGATCCCTACGGCCAGCTGCTGGCGCTCGACGACCTGGCACGGGGCGCCAAGCGCTACCGCTACGACGTCAATGACCGCTTGGTGGGCGTGGACGGCGCGACGCCGGAAGCGTTCGTCGTCGATCCCTCCGGCAACGTCCTGCCCGCCGGCCCGCTGGGCGTCGAGGGCGTGGCGACGGGAGACCGGCTGCGGGTGTGGGGCGACCGGCGCTTCGAATACGACGCCGACGGCCGACGCGTCCGCGAGCTGCGCGGAGCCGGCGACGGCCGCGAGCTGCGCTACGCCTATGACGGGGCCGGCATGCTGGCCGAGGTGGTCGAGCGCTCCCGCAAGGGCCTGCGCGTCACCCGCTTCGGCTACGACGCCCTGGGCCGGCGCGCCTGGAAGGAGTCCGGCTACGCGCCCCCGGCGGCCGCCAACGCCGCGCCCGGCGCCGCGCCGCCCGCGCTGACACCGACCCGGACCGTCTTCTACTGGGACGGCGACGTGCTGCTGGCCGAAGCGCCGGCCGACGCCGGCGGCGCGGCCGCCGATCCGCTGGCCACGCTGTACCTGCACGAGCCAGGCAGCTTCCGCCCGCTGGCCCTGGCGCGGCGGACGGCGCCGGACCAGCCCGNCGGCGCGGCCGCCGATCCGCTGGCCACGCTGTACCTGCACGAGCCAGGCAGCTTCCGCCCGCTGGCCCTGGCGCGGCGGACGGCGCCGGACCAGCCCGCCCAGCTGCACCACTTCCAGCTGGACGCGGCCGGGACCCCGCAGGAGCTGACCAACGACAACGGCGTGGTCACCTGGCGCGAGGACTTCACCGCCTGGGGCGCGGTGGCCCGCAAGGCCGAGGCGGCGATCGACAACCCGATCCGCTTCCAGGGCCAGTACGCCGACCCCGAGACCGGCCTGCACTACAACCGCTTCCGGTACTACGACCCMGGCGTCGCGCGGTATGTCACGCCGGATCCGATCGGACTCGAAGGCGGACTGAACGCGGCGGCGTATGTGTTCGATCCCAATGCATGGGTGGATCCGCTAGGNGGCGTCGCGCGGTATGTCACGCCGGATCCGATCGGACTCGAAGGCGGACTGAACGCGGCGGCGTATGTGTTCGATCCCAATGCATGGGTGGATCCGCTAGGCCTCGCCGGTTGTGCATTCACTCCAAAATTTTGGAAGACCTCCACCACATTCAAGGGAAATAAGGTCTTCCAGAGGAACGACCTGTTCGATCCGCAGGCGACCAGCTCTTGGAAAGTGAGGGGAAAAACTGTTACGGGAACCAACATCGAGCGTATGGCGACCGGACGTGCGCCAATTGGAACTGACGGGAAGGCGGTTAATCTTCACCACCTGACACAAACTCAGAATGGTGGAATAGCCGAGGTATCGGGCAGCATGCACCAGAAATACTACAGCACTCTGCACATCAATACGGGGCAACTTCCTTCAGGAATTGATCGATCCGCATTCAATTCATGGAGAGAAAGCTATTGGATGAATCGGTCTACGGGGTTTTGAGCCATGGATGAAATTGCCTATAAGAAAACCATCGATTTAATCGAGCATAATCGATCGATCGCTGAGTTCGCGGATTTCGGCGACGGCGTGAACCCCGAATGGATTGCCGCTGCCGAAAAAAATATCGGAACCCCTCTGCCTGAGTCTTATAAGTGGTGGCTCACAAATTACAGTGGCGGAGAAATTGGCGGCGAGGAAATTTTCAGCGTCTATGCTGAAACTCCTGATGATATCGTTGGTGGCGATATTGTATATATGTATAAATTGGCTGGGAAAGATGGTTTAGATTCGAACCTAATACCTTTATGCCATAGCGATATAGACGGTGTTTTTGTATTTCAAACCGAAAACGGCATAAAAGGAAACGAATACCCCGTCCTATCGTTAGCGACTGGCGAGAAATATGCCGATAATTTTCTTGAATTCGTCGAAAAGCGCATAAAGCTATTCACCTAGGCCAACTCGGCGCCCCAGAAATGAGGAAGGTCATCAAGGCCGACCTGACAAAGGCGGCCCAGAAATCCTTTGCCGAGGGCTTGGCCATGCTTCCCGCCGCTGGAAACAGCATAGTGCGACTGCCCCCCAACCAAGCTGATACCGACTTAACAACCTAGGCGATCACGGCGCGGCCGCCGATCCGCTGGCCACGCTGTACCTGCACGAGCCAGGCAGCTTCCGCCCGCTGGCCCTGGCGCGGCGGACGGCGCCGGACCAGCCCGCCC
>NZ_LMFX01000007.1:102984-196722 GCF_001426985.1 Caulobacter sp. Root1472
GGCGTCGCGCGGTATGTCACGCCGGATCCGATCGGACTCGAAGGCGGACTGAACGCGGCGGCGTATGTGTTCGATCCCAATGCATGGGTGGATCCGCTAGGGTTGTCGTGCGCGTTCGGGAATGGAACCAACGCCGCTCGCCCCAGCAACAGCCCGCATTATTCTGTCGCGGGAGAGGTTCAGCTTAAACCAGGAACCTTCAAGGCCTCGGACGCAAATCACTTCCGTCAAGGTAATCGAGAAATTTATAGTCGAATGCAGGCGGATCCCGCCTATGCTCGACGAATGGCGGATCCCGCCTATGCTCGACGAATGGAAGCTGAATATCCTGGTATTACTGCGCATGTTACCCCCGGACCTCGAGGAGGAGTTGCAGATACCGCACCTCCCGGCCTATCTTGGCATCATGATCCTCATACGCCGGGAAATCTTCAACTGGTGCCACGCGATCATCACCAAGCTCCCGGACCTGTCCAAAACTCTCTCCACCCTAATCAACAGGGTGGTAGACAGATTTGGGGAGGAGGAAGAAGGTAGAACGAGGAAATTATGACCGATAACACAATTGTCGCCTTCCAAGACATGCTGGCGGAAATCATGGCTAAGCCTCATAATGCTTGGGTATATCTCCCAAGTACAAAAAATTGGAATCTAGAATCTAAATCCGCCGCATTGGAAAGCGAAGAAGTCCCCCCCGAACTTGAGGATGAACCTGACGCTGGAGTTCCACAATTTGCAAAGGATGAGGGGCTGATGCAGGTGATGCCGGTCGCTACGTTGCAGGATATTGTTTCCAACGCTCGCGAACAAAAACGCTCCGCAAGTCTGATGGACCTCTTCGCGGCTTTCGAATTCTATTATGAACGAGACGCGTTTATAGAATTTCAGGACTAGACACGCAAAAATACACACCTTTTCGCGTACAGCATATTTTATTTATTTGCAGACTACCTCATACCGACTTCAGTAACCTAGGCGATCACGGCGCGGCCGCCGATCCGCTGGCCACGCTGTACCTGCACGAGCCAGGCAGCTTCCGGCCACTGGCCCTGGCGTGGCGGACGAAGCCGGACGTCGGCCCGGGGGGCGCGACGGCGGGCCGATAAAACCGTTGAATGGCGTGGTCAACGGGTATGTCGGCGGCGCCACTCAAGCCGTGCCGTTTGGGACGACCTATAATGGCGTCACTTTGTTTTAAGGGTGGAGCGCATGATCAAGACCCTGATCGAAGCGGCGTTCGCGCAGACGGCGAAGTATCGGGAGACCGCCGAAGAGGCCTTGCGCCCGAAGATGTGGCCGCCGACGCCCCTCAGTCACGGAATCCCCACGCTTGCGCCAAGCGTTTTCAGGCCGGGCAGTCCCATGCTGGAGGAGCGTTTCCAGCTCCTTGGCCGATGGACGACGGCCAGCCACGGTCATTGGCTCTCCACGGCCGACATGGAAGCCCTGTGGTCGGACAACGGAACCGATCCCTTCATCGAAGGCGTCAAGCAGATGCAAGCCGCCAGCGCGGAAGGCTGGTCCAACGACGCGTCCACCTTGTTCCGCCCCGAACGATTGTCGATTTTCGCCGGAAGCGAATACAGCAACGAGCGGATCTACCTGCTCTGGTTGGACTTCGAAGACGAACCGGAACTCTGGGTTTATGACGCGAACGGTGAGTCTCGATATCGTGACCTGGCAGCCTACCTGCAGGCCTATCTCGCGGAAGACGTCAGCGCCGCGTCGATCTCCTGGCGCGCCTGATCCTGGCCAACCACGGAACCCATAGTTTCCAGGCCATGCTGGATAATGTCGCGGTCCAGAGAGTCATCGCCCTGATCGAACGCCATCGATCGGTGGCTGATTTCGCCGATTTTGGCGACGGGGCCTGTCCGGAAGCAATCGTGGCGGCCGAGAAGGCCATCGGAAACCCGTTGCCTGAATCCTACAAGTGGTGGCTCGCCAACTACGGCGGCGGGGAGATCGGCGGCGAGGAAATCTTCAGCGTCTATGCCGAAGATCCCGAAGACATCGGCGGCGGCGATATCGTCCGCAACTATCGCTTGTCCGTGGAGAACGGAGCGGACCTGAAGCTCATTCCCCTGTGCCACAGCGACCTGGACGGCGTGTTCGCGTTCCGGATCGACCACGGCAGACCGGGAAACGAGTATCCTGTCCTGGGGCTGGCGACCGGCGAGACCTATGCCGATGATTTTCTTGAATTCATCGAGAAGCGGATAAATCTATTCGTCTGAAAGATCTTTCCCGAGGCTCCTGAAATGAGGAAAGACATCAAGGCCGGCCTGCTGTCCGCGGTGGAGACGGACCTCGACGCCTACATGTCCGACCACGGCTTTCGCCGGGGAAAGAACAGCCTGATCTACAAGCGCGTCATCGCCGGCTCGACGCAGATCATCGATCTCACCTTCGACGTTCGCCCCAAGGAAGATCCCGTGGCCCTTGCGGCCCTATATCCCAGGATGGAAGTGCAAATCCCCGCCGTCGACGCCGTCCTGGAGGACATGGTGGGCGGAGCGACGGGTGAACTGGCCGGCTATTCGGAAGCCAGAACCCGGCAGGGGATCCATTTCACCGCGGAGAAGGCCGACCCGCGCCGCTGGTACGTCTATCGGCTGCAAGACCTTCCCGCCGCCGTCGAACAGGTGCGCGCGTTCCTGGATCGATGGACGATGCCGCTCCTGGACGTCTATGCGACGCCCGAGGACATGGTGGCGGCGCAGGCGCGCGATGACGGCCGGTTGACACACGCCCGCCCCCAGCTCGTCCGGGTCATCGCGGCGGCGCTCGTCTGCGGCAAGCGCGACTACGCCCATGCCCTCTTGGAAAAGCGCCTCGGCGCGCCAGGCGCGCGCCGTCTGTACAAACGGGTTTTCGACTACGTCGAGAGCTACGCCGAACGCACCGCCTGAGATCAGCCCTGCGGCTTGGCCGGCGGCGGCGCGGCGACGGGCGCGGCGGGGGCGACCGTCAGCTTGCCCAGGGCCGCGGTGGCGCTCGGCATGCGGCTGGTCAGGACGCCGCCGTTATAGACCTCGAAGACCGCCGGGTCGGAGACCTCGGCGACCAGGCCGGCGTTGCGCGGGGCGCGGAAGGCCTCGCCGGCCGCCATCCAGCGGGTGAAGTAGATCGCGCCCGCCGCGTCGTGCACGGTCAGCGAACCGGGCTTGCGGGCCTGCAGGATCAGGCCCGAGGCCTCGGCCTGGGCCGCGCCGTAGACCGCTCCCTTGGCCCGGAACGGCGCGCCAACATTGAGCACCGGGCCGGGGTCCGGGCCGGCCTTGGCCGCCTCGGCCGCGCGGGCCTTGGAGGCGGCGCTGACGGCGTCGGCCGAACCGCCGTTGGCCGCGGCGTCCTCGAGGCCGGGGGTCTTGTAGGGCTCCGGCGTGGTCGACTCGACCGGGGCCGGCAGGGGCGCGCCCAGCGGCACCGTCCCGTCACCGCCGCCACCGCCACCGCCGCCCATCGCCACCGCACCTGGGGCGGCGACGGCGGCGGTCGCCTGGGCCGGGGCCACCAGGGCCGGCGGCGTGTCCTTGGCGATGGCCCGCTGGGCGACGTTCCACAGCACGATGGCGGCCACGACCAGCACGCCCAGCGCCAGGATCAGGCCCAGGCGCGGATCGCGCTCGTGGCGCACGCCGACCGGGGCGCGCAGCGGCTCGCTGTCTTCGGGCGCGTCCAGCTTGAAGCGGGCCACGGCGGCGTCGCCGTCCAGGCCCAGGACCTTGGCGTAGGACTTCACATAGCCGATCGTGAACGGGCGCGAGGGCAGCTCGTCCAGGCGCAGCGCTTCCAGCGCCTCGATATAGCTCTGACGGATGCGGGTGGCGTCGGCGACGTCCTGCAGAGTCAGGCCGCGGAACGCGCGGGCGGCGCGCAGGGCCGAGCCGATGTCGGCGCCGTGGTCGACGGAAGGTTGTTGGGCGGCCATCGGCGCGTTCTCGCCCTCGCCGTCGGCGACCAGCTGCAAGTGCGAAACCCTGCCCGTATCCAGCGGCATGGCTGCCATGAAACCCCAAAATCGCGTCGCCGGAGACGTTCGTCCCGCCAGGGAGACGACTTCGACGCGCTATCCCGGCCACACTGACCGGGAAATGTTAATACTTTATGGTCGATATCAAAGTAAGTCGCGGGATTCAATAAACTATAAAGCCGCGCTTGGTTAACCTGCGCCGTGTCTAGACGGCGACGTAAAGCTTGCGGGCCAGGGTTTCGATCTCGCCACGGAGCGATCCGGCCGAGGTCTTCAGCAGGGCCTCGACATTGCGCCGGGCGGCCTCGCGATCGCACGACAGCACCATCTGCTTGACCGGCCCGATCCCCGCCGGCGGCATCGACAGGCGGTCGAAACCCAAGGCCAGCAAGGCGAAAGCCTCGAGCGGACGCCCCGCCATCTCGCCGCAGACCGAGACCGCCGTCCCGGTGTCGGCGCAGGCCTGCTGGATGGTCTTCAGCGCCCGCAGCGCCGCCGGCGACAGGGGGTCGTAGCGGTCCGAAACCCTTGGATTGCCCCGATCGGCGGCGAACAAATACTGCATCAGGTCGTTGGTGCCGACCGAAACGAAGTCGGTCATCGGCAACAGTGCGTCCAGATGCCACAGCAGCGAGGGCGCCTCGATCATCGCCCCGACGTCCAGGCGGGCCGGTTCGGGCCGGCCGCGCTTCAGCGCCCAGGCGACCTCCTGGTCGACGAAGGCGCGCGCGGCGCGGAACTCGTCCACATTGGCCACCAGCGGGAACATGATCCGCAGCTCCCGCCCCCGCGCGGCCTTGATCAGGGCGCGGATCTGCATGCGCAGCAGGGCCGGACGGTCCAGGCCCATCCGCACCGCGCGCCAGCCCAGGGCCGGATTGTCCTCGCGCTCCAGCTCCATGTACGGCAGCAGCTTGTCGCCGCCCAGGTCGAGGGTGCGGAAGGTCACTGGCATGCCGTTGGCGGCCTCCAGCACCTTCTCGTAGAGCGCCGTCTGGGCCTCCAGCCGGGGCATTTCCTCGGCGACCATGAACTGGAACTCGGTGCGGAACAGGCCGATGCCCTCGGCCCCGGTCTCGCCCAGGATGTCCAGGTCGACGGCCAGGCCGGCGTTCATCAGCAGGGTGATCTTGTCGCCGTCCTTGGTGACGGCCGGCGTGTCGCGGATCCGGGCGAACTCGGCCTTGCGCTGGGCGCGGACCTCCATCCGGGCCCGCAGCGACTTGATCACGTCGGCGCGCGGCCGCAGCCAGGCCTCGGCGGTCTCGGCGTCGACCACCACCGGGTCGCCCTCGCTGACCCGGTCGCGCAAGCCGGCCAGGCGGCCCACGCACGGGATGTCCAGCGCCCGGGCCACGATGCCGGCGTGGCTGGCGGCCGAGCCTTCTTCCAGCAGGATGCCCTTGAGCTTGGTGCGGTCGTATTCCAGGAGGTCGGCCGGACCCAGGTTCCGGGCGATCAGGATCGCGTCCTCGGGCAGCACCCGCACGGCGTGGACATTGCCCGCCAGGTGGCGCAGCAGCCGGTCGTTCAGGTCCTCCAGGTCGTGCAGCCGCTCGCGCAGATAGGGGTCGCGGGCCTGGCCCAGGCGGGCGCGATGCTCGGAGCGCACGCGCTCGACGGCGGCCTCGGCGGTCAGGCCCGAGCGCACGGCCTCCTGCAGCGACCGGTTCCAGCCCCGGTCGTGGGCGAACATCCGATAGGTCTCAAGCACCTCGTACGAGGCGCCGACCAGGCCGTGCTGGCCTTCCAGCATCTCGTCGATCTGGGTCTGCAGCGCCTCGATGGCCCATTTCAGCCGGGCCTCCTCGGCCAGGGCGTCGTCGGACAGCAGTTGCTCGGGGGCCACCGGCTGCTCGTGCAGCACGGCCACGCCGTAGGCCAGCCCCTCGGCGAAGCGCGCGCCCTTCAGCCGCTCGGGCTTGTGCGGCGCGATCTCGACGTCCTTGAGCTCGGTGAGGCCCAGCAGCTCGCCGGCGCTGACCATCTCGGCCAGCACCATGGCGATGATCTGCAGGTCCTCGACCTCTTCCTCGTCATAGACCCGCTCGGTGCGGTTCTGGACGACGAGCACGCCGATCGTGCGGCCGCCGCGCAGCAGCGGCACGGCCAGGAAGGCGTGGTAGGGGTCTTCGCCGGTTTCCGGACGGTACGAGAACGACGGGTGGCTGGCGGCGTCCGACAGGTTCAGCGGCCGGCCCAGGCGCATGGTCTCGCCGACCAGGCCCTCGCCGGGCTTCAGCCGGGTGACGTGGACGGCGTCGCGCGACAGGCCTTCGGTGGCGAACAGCTCCAGGTCGCCCGAGGCGCGGCGCAGATAGATCGAGCAGACCTCGGCCACCATCGAGATGGCGATGGTGCGCACCACCATGTCGAGCTTGGCCTGGGCGGGTCCGCCTCCGGCCATGGCCTCGCGAATCTGCCGAAGCAGGCTGCGTGGTCCCCGAACAGCGATCCCGGACGCCGCCATGTCTAAGCGCGCACTCCCCAATGGTCCGATACGGCTGATCCCGACAGAACGCGTCGAAGGTTAAGAAGCCGCATCGCCCTTAGCCGGGCTATAGCAGATTTCGCGCGCCGCACAGTGACCGCGGCCGCTCAAATCGTGGTTGGCGCACGAAAAAGGCGCCGCCCCCGAAGGGACGGCGCCGGATCACCCTCGGCCCGAAGGCCGTTGGGGGAGGCCTTTAGCGGCGCTGGCCGTAATAGCCGTTTCCGTACTGGCCGCCGTCATGGCGGTAGCCGGTGTTGTAGCGGTCGCCGCGGCGGTCGCGGCCGTCGTAGCCCGAGCGGCCGTAGCCGTTGTCGTAGCTCGACCGGCCATAGCCGCCGTTGTAGCCGTAGCCGCTGTTGTAGCTGGACCCGTAGCCGTAGCGGCTGTCGCGATAGCCGCTGGAATAGCGGTGGTCGCGGTCATAGCGGTCGTTGTGACCCGTCGAGGCGCCCAGGGCGGCCCCGGCGACGGCGCCGATGGCGATGCCGCCCTTGTCGCCGTCCGACAGGGCCGCGCCGGCGATGCCGCCGATCACGGCGCCCAGGATGGCGCGCTCGGTCTTGTTGTTGCGGTCGCCGGCGAAGGCGGCCGAGGCGGGCAGGACCAGGGCGCCGGTCACGGCCGCGGCGACGGCGATCTTGGTGAACTGACCAAAGGTCTTCATGGCGTAGCTCCTCGAGAGCGTCAGGCCGGAAGAAGTCCGGTGCGGCGCTGTTGGGACCTTTGTCGCATTCTCGCCTTGAACCCGATCTGAACGGCGATGTTCAGGTTGCGGTCATGTTTGGGGGACGTCCGTGCGTCCTTCGAGGCCGCTGCGCGGGCGCCTCAGGATGAGGGGCGTGTTTTGCTGAATTCCTCATCCTGAGGTGCGAGGCGCAGCCGAGCCTCGAAGGACGCACGCCCCCTACTCTGCGGGATGGGCTTCGGCGGCCGGCCGGTGCAGGTGCACCGACCACAGCACCCCGGCGAGCATCAGGACGATGGCGGCCGCCTCCAGCGGCAGCGGCCAGCGGGCTTCGTGCAGGAAGCCGTACAGCAGGGCGAACAGGGTCTCGAAGACGATCAGCTGGCCCGACAGGCTGAGCGGCAGCAGGCGGCTGGCGGCGTTCCACAGGCCGTTGCCGATCACCGAGGCGCCCAGCGCCACGGCCAGGCTGACGCCCCAGAACAGGGTCCAGCCCGTCGCCGCGTGCGAAACGCCGCCCAGGAAGGCGGGGATCACCAGCAGCAGCGACAGCAGGCCGGTGACCACGCCGGTCAGCAGCGACCATTCGTGGCTGTTGAAGCGCGGGGTGGCGGCCAGCCGGCGGGCGTTCCAGACGGCGTAGGCGGTCCAAACCGCCAGGGCCCCGACCGCCGCCAGCAGGCCCAGGACCAGCCGTCCGACGCCGACCTCGCGGGCGGTCTGGAAGGCGGCGATATTGATGCAGGCCACGCCGGCGGCCACCAGCAGCAGCGGCGCGGCCAGCCGGCGCAGGGCCACGCCCTCCCCGGGCCCTTTTTCGTTTTTTTGGGCCCCCACCAGGGTGATGGTCACCGGCAGGAGGCCGATGATCAGCGAGGCCGGGGCCACGCCGGCGATCTGCACCGACACCGCCAGGCCCACATAGTAGACGATGTTGCCCAGCAGGCTCAGGCCCGCCAGGTCGCGCCAGTCGGTCAGGGTCAGGCGCCCCAGCAGGCCGCGCGCGCCGGGGGCCAGCAGCGCCGCCGAGGCCAGGCCGTAGCAGAGATAGCGCCCGGCGGTCATCTGCAGCGGCGTGAAGGCGGCCAGCAGCTTGGGCGCCAGGAACACCCCGCCCCAGAAGGCCCCCGCGACGAGGCCGCAGAGAAGTCCGATCAGAAGACGCCGCCGGTGATCCATGCGAACGGGTTAGCAGAGCCCGGCGCGGGAGGCTTGGCGAAAGCTCCCGCAGGTTGGGCCAGGACTCTCGAACAGACCCGGCGGGACAACGCCATTGTCGATCCAACCAAGATCGCCATCCCGGACGCTGGCGCGGCGCGCGCCGTCCGGGATGGCGACCTTCAACCGCCGCCGGATCAGGCCACCGCCTGGACGGCCTCGGCTTCCTGGTAGGTGGCCATCTGCGCCGCCAGGGCCCGCTGGAAGGCCGGCCGCGCCTCGCAGCGGCGGACATAGGCGTCCAGCACCGGGTTGGAGGTCACCAGGTCGGTCTGGCGCGGGAAGCGCAGCACCGTGGTCATCATCAGGTCGGCGGCGGTGAACCGGTCGTCCGACAGGTAGTCGCGACCGTCCAGCCAGGCGGCCAGGCTTTCCAGCCGCGAGACCGCGAAGGCCTCGGCCGCCGGCCGGCGCGCCTTGGCCCAGGCCTCGTCGGCGTGAAACAGGTCGATGGCGGTCAGGTTCTGAATGGCCGGCTCGACCGAGTTGAGCGCCGCGATCAGCCAGGTGTGCATCCGCAGCCGCGCCTGCGGGTCGGACGGCGCCAGGGCCGGCGAGCGGTCGGCGATGTGCAGCACGATGGCGCCGCTCTCGAACATCACGAAGTCGCCGTCCTGCAGATAGGGCACCTGGCCGAACGGCTGCATCTGGCGATAGGCGGCGGTCCCCTGCTCGCCCTGCTCCAGCAGATGGGTCCGGTACGGGATGCCGGCCTCCTCCAGGGCCCAACGCACCCGCAGGTCGCGCACGATGCCTTGGGCGAAAGGCGGCACCCAGCGGAAAGCACTGATCGTGATCATCATCCAGCTCCTCGTCACGAGGCCCCCGCGGGGCCTTCGAGGAGAAGTCGCGCCAGGGAGCGCGATTTCGACATCGGGTCCGAAAATTCCCAAAAAAAGATAGCCGCGCGCGCCCCGCCGCCATCTCGCCGGGGTCACGCCCAGCCGCGCCTTCATCGCCCGGGTCAGGGCGCTCTGGTCGGCATGGCCGGTGCGCACGGCGATCTCGGCGATCGACAGGCGAGTTTGGGACAGCAGGCGCTGGGCCGCGCGCAGGCGGGTGTCGGCCAGCTGGGCGTGCGGCGAGCGGCCGAACGCCGCCGCGAAGCCGGCGAAGAACCGGCTCTGGCTCATGCTCGCCTCGGCCGCCATCTCGCCGACGCTCAGCGGCTGGGCGAAGTCGCGCTCGATCAGGGCGGCGGCGCGGGCCAGGCGCGGATCCGCCTCTGGGCCGCCGGCGGCCAGGGCGCGCAGCAGCAACGGCGCCCACAGGGCCGCCACCTCGTCCTCGACCTGCCGCGCCGCGTCGCCGCAGACGAAGTCCAGCAGGCCGCGCACCGGGGCGTTGACCGGCAGGAAGGCGCGGTCGCGCAGGGTCTCGAACGGGGCGATCAGGTCCGGGCCGATATTGGCGACCACGAACAGGTTGTCGCCGTCGGCGGCGAAGGCGTGGCGGGTTCCGCAACGCACCAGGGCCGCCTGGCCGGCCTGGACCCGGCCGCCGCGCCCGTCGATCTCCATCTCCAGCACGCCCCGGCGCGGCAGGACGATCTGGTCGAAGTCGTCATGGGCGTGGGCGTCGCCGTCGGCGCCGTAGCGGCGAAGGGAAAGCTGGGCGGGACGGCCGTTCAGTCCGTGATCCATCGCCGCCGCCCTCTCTTCGTCGTCAGCCGTGTCCCGGCAAGGCCAGGGGCTCGCTGATCGCCCCGACCAGTTGCTTGGCCTGCTCGACCGCGGCGTCGATGTCGCGCTCGATGAACTCGACCTCGGCGTCGGTCAGGGGATGTGGGGCGGCGATCACCTCGCGCAGATAGGCGCGCTTCTCGGGCTCGGTCATCGTCCACCAGCCGACGGTGTGGCCCTCCTCGATCACCGCGTCGCCCATGGCCAGCAGGTCGTCCTCGTCGAAGATCGGCCGGCCGGGCTGTTCGGGGAACCACTGGCCGTCGTCCGGCAGGGCCTTGTCCAGCTTGCGCAGCAGCGAGGCCAGCCACGGGCTGACCAGCAGCGGCTTCTCGTAGCCGTCGCCGAACTTGGCGCGCAGCAGCAGGTCGTACAGCAGCTCCAGCCCGGCCTCGCCCTCGAAGGTGACCGAGCGCTTCTCGGGATCGAAGTGGAAGACCGACATGGGGGCTCCTGGAGGATGACGTTTCGACGTCATAACGTCAGAAGGCGACGTTTTGCTAACGGCGAAGCGCCTTGCGTCCTTCGAGGCTCGGCTGCGCGGGCGCCTCAGGATGAGGACATCAGCAACGAAGCCCTCATCCTGAGGCGCCCGCGCAGCGGGCCTCGAAGGACGCAGGGCGGCTGATCCTACAGCTGGTCCAGCCCGTAGGCCGCGTGCAGGGCCCGCACGGCCAATTCGGTATAGGCCGCGTCGATCAGGACCGAGATCTTGATCTCCGAGGTCGAGATGACCTGGATGTTGATGTTCTTCTCGGCCAGGGCCTGGAACATCGACTGGGCGACGCCGGCGTGGCTGCGCATGCCCACGCCGATCACCGACACCTTGGCCACGTCCTCGTTGACCGCCACGTCCTCGAAGCCGATCTCGGCCTGGGCCTTGCGGACGATCTCGACGGCGCGGACCGCGTCGCGCTTGCCGACCGTGAACTCCATGTTGGCGGTGTCGGCGCTGCGGGCGCGCGACTGCACGATCATGTCGACATTGACGTTGGCCTCGGCCAGCCGGCCGAAGATCTGCGACGACACGCCCGGGTGGTCGGGCAGGCCCAGCAGGGTGATCTTGGCCTCGTCGCGGCTATAGGCGACGCCCGAGACGATGCGCTTTTCCATGATTTCTTCCTCGTCGCAGACGATCGTACCTTGGCCCGGGGCTTCGCCCGGCTCGACGAAACTCGACAGCACCCGCACCGGGACGCGATGGGCCATGGCCATCTCGACGGAGCGGGTCTGCAGCACCTTGGCCCCCAGCGAGGCCATTTCCAGCATTTCCTCGTACGAGATCTTGGCCAGTTTGCGGGCCTTGCTCTCGATCCGGGGATCGGTCGTGTAGACGCCGTCGACGTCGGTATAGATGTCGCAGTCGCCCTTCACCGCCGCGGCGATGGCCACGGCGCTGGTGTCCGAGCCGCCCCGGCCCAGGGTGGTGATGCGCTGGTCGGTGGTCACGCCCTGGAAGCCGGCGATCACCGCGATCTGGCCGGCCGCGAAACAGGCCTCCAGATTGGCCGGCGGGATGTCCTCGATGCGGGCCCGGCCGTGGGCGTCGTCGGTCAGGATCGGCACCTGCCAGCCCAGGAACGAGCGGGCGTTCAGGCCCATGTTGCGCAGGGTCATGGCCAGCAGGCCGGCGGTCACCTGCTCGCCCGAGGCGACGACGGCGTCGTATTCGTCGTCCGACTCCGGCAGGCCCTGCGCCGCGCGGCCCGAGCCGTCGGTCCAGGCCACCAGCTCGTTGGTCTTGCCGGACATGGCCGAAACCACCACCGCCACCTGCTTGCCGGTCGCCACCTCGGCCGCGACCAGGCGCGCCACCCGGCGGATGCGCTCCAGGTCGGCCACCGAGGTGCCGCCGAACTTCATCACCAGACGTGACACGCCCTACCCCGTCAAAACCTAAGGTCAATTCTTGCGCCGGGGACGGACGAACCGCCGCCGCCGCGCAAGCCGCGGTCTTCTAGCGGCGCTGAGGCGCAACGGCAATGTCGCGGCGCCGTCTTTTTCGTCGCGGGCGGCCATTGACGTCGCGCAGGCAACCTATCTAACTGACTACCTGTCCATGAAGGTCGCCACAATGAGCGCGCCCCTTTCACCGCAGGTCGCCCGCCTCATCGAAGGCGAGACCACCGTCGCCGGTAAGATCCGCGCCCTGGCGGCCGCCGGCTATCCCCGCGCCGAGATCGCCCGCATCCTCGGCAAGCGCTACCAGCATGTGCGCAACGTGCTGGAGGAGCCGGGAAAGACGAAGACGGCGGCGCAACCCGAACCCGAAGGCTTGGCCGAAGGGGACGCCGGAGCGTTCGTCCACGACCGGCCCAAGACCTACCGGCTGGAGGTGAAGAACGGGACTGTGACCTTGCCGCCGGAGGTGCTGGCGGCGCTCGGCGTAGGTCCCAATGGTGCGATCATCGCCGACCTGGGAGAAGACAGCTTCACCCTGATCAGCACCCATGAAGCGATCCGGCAGCTTCAGGAGTGGGCGCGGCCCGACGTGCGCCCGGGCGTTTCGATGGTCGACAAACTGCTCGCCGAACGCCGGCGAGACGTA
Organism: Caulobacter sp. Root1472; assembly: GCF_001426985.1. Classification (NCBI taxonomy): domain Bacteria; kingdom Pseudomonadati; phylum Pseudomonadota; class Alphaproteobacteria; order Caulobacterales; family Caulobacteraceae; genus Caulobacter; species Caulobacter sp. Root1472. Next base: position 115,588 of record NZ_LMFX01000007.1, read on the forward strand.
GAGATGGAAGAGCGCGAATCCCGGGACCGTCGGGCTTGGAGGCCCCATGACGACTGAGTTTGTCATGGACGCCTCGGCCATTCTGGCGCTGATTTACGGAGAGTCCGGCCACGACCGGGTCGCGGCGGCTCTACCCAACAGCCGGATTTGCGCCGTGAATCTGGCTGAGATCGTGTCGAGCATGATCGATGAAGAGATTCCCCTGTACGACATCGAAAGGCGGATGGGGCGGCTTCTATCCAAGGTCGTTGATCTCGATCGCGACCTGGCGATGAAGGCCGGCTTGTTGCGCGAAGCCACCCGCCACAAGGGGCTGTCTCTCGGCGACCGCGCCTGCCTGGCCCTGGCCATGCGCGAGAGACTGCCGGTGATGACCGCCGATCGCGCTTGGCGCGATCTGGACCTTCCGGTCGAAGTCGTGCTGATACGCGAACCATGACTCAGACCGCCCCCCCCTCCTGGAGCATCGACCCCGCCGACGTGGCGCGGTTCTCGGCCATCGCGGCCGAATGGTGGGACCCGCGCGGCAAGTTCGCGCCGCTGCACGTGTTCAATCCCTGCCGGCTGGGCTTCATCCGGGAGCAGGCCCTGGCGCGGTTCGACCGTGACGGCAACGCCCGCGCCCCGTTCGAGGGACTGAAGCTGCTGGACATCGGCTGCGGCGGCGGCCTGCTGAGCGAGCCGATGGCGCGGCTGGGCTTCACGGTCACGGCGGTCGACGCCTCGGAGAACAACATCAAGACCGCCGCCGCCCACGCCGCCGAACAGGGGCTTGAGATCGGCTACCGCCCGGCCACCGCCGAACAGCTGCTGGCCGAGGGCGCGGGGCCGTTCGACGTGGTGCTGACCATGGAGGTGATCGAGCACGTCGCCGATCCGGGCGAATTCCTGCGCACCTGCTCCAAGCTCCTGGCGCCCGGCGGCCTGATGATCGTCGCCACCCTGAACCGCACGCTGAAGGCCCTGGCCCTGGCCAAGATCGGGGCCGAGTACGTGCTGCGCTGGGTGCCGCCCGGCACCCACGACTGGAAGCAGTTCCTCAAGCCCGACGAGCTGCGCGCCTTCCTGGCCGGCGAGCCGGTGGCCATGCACGGCCCGTTCGGCGTGGCCTACAACCCGCTGACCGGCCGCTGGAGCCGCTCGGCCGACGTCGACATCAACTACATGATGACGGTGACGAAGGACTGAGCTGGATGATCGCTCTGATGATGGCCGCGGCGACGGCCTTCGCGCCTCTGGCCGGAGATTTCGATCACGACGGTCGGTCCGACGAGGCGCGGATCGTCGCCCACCGCGGACAGTATGTCCTGCGCGTGACGCGCGGCGCCGACCCCGGTCATCCAGTCACGATCTGGGATTATGGCAAGGACCGGCCAAGGAGCGCTTTTGTCGACACGACGCGGGCGGGCCGTTTCCAAACCGCTTGTGGCAAAGGCTACTACGGACGCGAGACCGGGCGATGTTCACGCGACTGGATCACGCTTCGGAAAGGCGACCTGTCATTCGGCTACCAGGAATCGTCCGATGCGGTCGCCGTATGGAATGGCCGGCGCTTCGACGTCGAGTGGATGTCCGACTGAATGACGAGGGGTCGTTATCATGATACGATCTACCGCATCATGACAAAGCCCGGACCCATCCAGATCCGCAACGCCGAGGTCGTGGAGAACATCCGCGAACTGGCCCGACTGCGCGGCGCGGGCCTGACCGAGACCGTCGAGGCGGCGGTGCGGGAAACGCTTGAGCGGGAACGGGCGCTGAAAGCCGACGACCTCGGAGCCCGCCAGGCCAAGGCCATGGACCTCCTGCAAGAGATCTGGGCTCGGCCCCGCACCGGCGCGGTGCTCACCGACGCCGATCTCTATGACGAGGAGGGCTTCCCGAAGTGATGGTGATCGACGCCTCGGCGCTGGTGACCATCCTGTTGCGTGAACCCGAATGGGACCGCTTCCTCGACGCCATTCTCAAGGCCGGCGGCGGCGTAATCTCTCCGGTCAACTGCTGGGAGACCTGCGTTCGGACCGCCCACCTTCGAGACGAGACAGGGCGCCCGGACGCCGAACGCCTGATGGCCGAACTGGGCGTCGAAATCGCGCCCATCGACGCCGAGCAGACGCGGATCGCGATCGCAGCCCGCCTCCGCTTCGGGCGAGGAATCCTGAACATGGGCGATTGCTTCGCCTACGCCCTGGCGAGGACCCGCGGCGACGGCGCCCTGCTCTACAAGGGCCAGGACTTCGTCCGCACCGACATCGTCAGCGCCCTGCCCGCCGCCTGACGGAACCTGTACCGCCGCCACGCCTTCTATTGGCAAGGGACACCTACCAAGGATTGGCGGCCCGTTCGGGGGCCGGACGTCGATCCGTTCGTCGGAACGGAGACAGCGATCATGACATCGAGAACCCCCGTGTGGCTGATGGCCTCGGCCCTCGCCCTGAGCACGGCCGCGCCAGCCTTGGCCCAGTCGGCCGACGCGGCCTACCAGCAGCGTCTCGAAAGCTACGGCGACCAGCGCGCCGTCTATGACGCCCAGAGCGCCGACTACCAGCAGCAGCAGCGCGACTACGACCGCGACCGGGCCAAGTACCTGAGCGACAAGGCCGACTATGACCGTCGCTACGGGGTCGGCGCTTACGACCGGCGCTACCCGCAGTACGCCACGCGCTTCGACGACACCCGCTACGCCGGCAGCTCGGACTATTACGGCGAGCAGACGGCCTTCGACCACGATCGCCAGATCTACGAGGACACCCGCCGCGACTACGACCGCCGCAACGGCTACGGCGCCTATGACCGCCGCTATCCCGACCAGGCCCGCCGCTTCAGCACCAGCGGCCAGGTCTACGGCGCCGACAGCAGCGACTATCTGAGCCAGCGGGCCCAGTACGATCGCGACCGGGCCGAGTACGAGCGGTCGCGATCCGACTACGACCGCCGCTACGGCTCCGGCGCCTATGACCGCCGCTATCCCGACTACGCCAACCGCTACGGCGCGCCCTATGCCGGCCGCTACGGCGACGACGTCTCGTACAACGCGCCGTGCCGGGTGGACGCCAAGAAGAACGCCACGGCCGGCGGCGTGATCGGGGCCCTGGTCGGGGCCGTGGCCGGCTCGAACCTGGCCGCCCGCAACGCCAAGCCGGAAGGCACGGTGCTGGGCGCCCTGGTCGGGGCGGGGGTCGGGGCCAGCATCGGCAACGCCTCGGCCAAGAGCCGCTGCGACGCCAACGGCCAGTACTGGACTCGCGACGACACCGTCGCCTATCGCGAAAGCAGCCGCTATCGCGCCAGTTCCCGCGACGACTACAGCAACTATTCCAGGCGTTGCCGCCTGGCGCCGGCCGAAACCGACTACAACGGTCGCGTCGAAACCCGCTATGTCCGCGTCTGCCCGGACGGCTCGGGCCGCTATCGCATCCAGGGCTAGCGAAGGAAGGGGGATGAACGGCGCGGTCGGCGTCGCTTCATCCCCCGTTCAGGTCGGAATCCCGACAATCATCGAACTCATTTGAAGCTTGAGCGTTCTTAGCGTTCAAGGATCGCCAACAAACCAGGGAGGTCGCCATGCGCGCCCATCTGAAAACTCTCGCCGTCGTCGTCGCGCTTGGCTTCACGGCCTCCACGGTGGCCGTCACCGCCGCCGAAGCCCAGACGCGCACCCACAAGGTCTGGGTGTGCAAGAGCACCAAGAGCGCCCGCAACAAGGGGACCGTCATCGGCGCCGTCGGCGGCGGCACGCTCGGCGCGGTGGTCGCGGGCCACGGCAACAAGACCGAAGGCGCCCTGCTCGGCGGCGCGCTGGGCGCGGTCGCCGGCAACCAGATCGCCAAGAAGAACTCCAAGAAGAAGAACTGCCACTACGAGTACCGCCGCTACTAGGCGGCCGCTCCAGGCCGATCGGATGAAGGGGACGGGAAACCGTCCCCTTTTTCGCGACCCGCGCCCGAGAGGCGAGGCTAGTTGACCTCGGTCTTCTTCGGCGCGGCGGGCGGCAACGGCGCGACCCTGACGCCGTCCTCGATCAGCGCCTTGACCTCCTTGGGCGAGGCCTCGCCATAGATGCCGCGGTCCTCGGACTTGCCGTCGTGAATGTCGCGCGCCTCCTTGGCGAAGCGATCGCCGACATAGTCGAAGTTCTCCTCGACCTGGCGGCGGACCTCGCCCATGGCGGTCATCATCATCTCGCGCATCTGGGCGCTGGGTTCGGGGGCGGCCTTCTGGGCCTTGGTCCCGGCCACGGCGGGGGCCATGATCTGCTTGCGCACCGCCTTGGAGGCGCAAAGCGGGCATTCCAGCAGCCCCCGCGCGGCCTGGTCGTCATAATCGGACGACGAGCCGAACCAGCCTTCGAAGGCGTGGTCGTGATCGCAGCTGAGCGCGTACTTGATCATGATGCTTAGATAGGGTCAGGGACCCGTGAAGGCACGGGCGTTCTTCAGGGCCGGGATCGCCGCGCGCGCCTTGTCGACGGCCGCGAGGTCGAGATCGGCGATCAACACGCCCGGCGCGTCGTGGTCAAGTTTTCCGATCACCTCGCCCCACGGGCCGATGGCGATCGACCGGCCCCAGGTGCCACGGCCGTCCTCGTGGAAGCCGCCCTGGGCGGCGGCGATCACGAACGAACCGGTCTCGATGGCCCGGGCGCGCAGCAGGATGTCCCAGTGCGCCTCGCCGGTGGGCCGGGTGAAGGCGGCGGGGACGGTCAGGATCTGGGCTCCGCCCAGGGCCAGGGCGCGGTGCAGGGCCGGAAAGCGCATGTCGTAGCAGATGGTCAGGCCGAAGGTCGCCAGCGGGGTCTCGACCACGGCCGCGCGGTCGCCCGGCTCATAGGTCGCCGATTCCCGCGCCGTCTCGCCCTTCTTGCCGTCTCGTGGGGGGAGATCGACGTCGAACATGTGCAGCTTGTCGTAGGTCGCCACGATCGCGCCGCTTGGATCGATCACCGCCTGGCGATTGGCGGCCTTGCCGTCCTCGCGCTTGACCAGGGCCGAACCGACGTCGATCCAGACGTCGAGTTCGCGCGCCAGGTCCCGCAGGCCCTGAACCACTGGGTCGTCGTCCAGCGACACCAGGGTCGGCAAGAGCTTGGCGCGGTCCTTCTGCAGGACGTTGACGCCTTCGGGCGTCAGGATGAACCGGGCGCCCTGCGCCGCCGCCTCACGAACCAGCGGGGCGACATGCTCCAGCGCCGCGGCGTGGGTGGCCGGCGTGCGGGTCTGGACCAGGCCGACGCGCAGGGGCGCTTGGGGCGTCGTCATGCGGCCAGCAGCGGGTCCAGCTTGCCCTCGCGCTCCAGGGCCATCATGTCGTCGCAGCCGCCGATATGCTGGTCGCCGACGAAGATCTGCGGGAAGGTGGCGCGGCCCGAGCGGTCCATCATCTCCTTGCGCAGCGCCGGGTCCATGCCGGCCTCGATTTCCGTGAAGTCGGCGCCCTTGTCGTTGAGCAGCTTCAGGGCCCGGGCGCAGTAGCCGCAGAACGGGCGGGTGTAGATGGTGACCTTGGCCATGGGGAATCCGTAACAGAGATCGTGCTCGTCCTCATATAGGACGGGCTTGCATTTCTGTAACGCGCGCGACGACGGCAAGCATCACCTGGGTCGCGCCGGCCGCCAGCAGGGCCCGGGCGCAGCCCTCGGCGGTGGCGCCCGTGGTCAGGACGTCGTCGATCAGCAACACCTTGCGACCGATCACCCGATGGCGGCGCGGTTCGGGCACGGCGAAGGCGGCGGCGACGTTGCGGCGGCGGCCGTCGGCCGACTTGCCGCCCTGGCTGTCGGTGTCGCGCTTTCGGACCAGGGTGTCGGGCAGGTAGGTCCGGCCCGCCAGGGCGCCCAGTGGCCGGGCGATCTCGGCGGCCTGGTTGTAGCGGCGCTTGCGCAGCCGCGAGCGGTGCATCGGCACGGGGACCACCGCGTCGGCTTCCTCCAGCAGGTCGGCGGCGCAGCGCGACAGCCAGCGGGCGAACAGGCCCGACAGGTCGGTGCGGTCGGCGTGCTTGAGCTTGAGGATCAGGTCGCGCGAGTGCTCGTCATAGAGGCAGGCGGCGCGCGCCCGGGCGAAGGCGCGGGGCTTGGCCTGGCACAGGGCGCAGCGGAGCTCGCCGACGTCGTAGGCGAACGGCGCGCCGCAGCCGTCGCAGACCGGGCCGTCCAGGAAGGTGATGCGGCTCCAGGCGTCGGCGGACAGGCCCGAGGTCAGGGCCGCCCCGCCGTCGAAGGCGCGCGGCGGCAGGATCAGGTCCAGCATCCCCTGCGCGAACGCCGTGACGCGGGCCGGCGGCCTTCCCAGAGCTTTCCATGGCGCGCGGGAAGCCCCATCTTGCGCGGACATGACGAACGCCCCCCTGCTCTTCGACCGCGCCCTGCTGCGCGCCCGCCTCGACCGCGCCGCCCCCGGCTTCGACGCCGCCGGTTTCCTGAAGGCCCGCGCCGCTGAGGACGCCGTGCTGCGCCTGGAGGCGATCCTGCGGGAGTTTCCGGTGGCCGTCGACCTGGGAAGCCGAAACGGCGCTTTCTCGCGGGCCCTGGCCGACAGCGACGCGCGCGCCAAGGTCGGCCTGCTGATCGAGACCGACCTGTCGGCGCGGATGCTGGCGAACCGGGCGGGGACGCGGATCGTCGCCGACGAGGAGCGCCTGCCGTTCGGCGACGCGACGATCGACCTGCTGGTCTCGACCCTGGCCCTGCACTGGACCAACGACCTGGTCGGGGCGCTGATCCAGATCCGTCGGGCGCTGAAGCCCGACGGCCTGTTCGTCGGCGCCCTGTTCGGCGGGGCCACCCTGACCGAACTGCGCCAGGCCCTGCTGGCGGCCGAGGACGAAATCACCGGCGGCGCCTTCCCGCGCGTCTCGCCGTTCGCCGACACGGTGGACGCCGCCGGCCTGCTGCAGCGGGCCGGCTTCGCCCTGCCGGTGGCCGACAAGGACCGGGTCAAGGTGCGCTACGCCCACCCGATCGCCCTGCTCAAGGACCTGCGGGCCATGGGCGAGACCAGCGTGCTGGTCGACCGCTCGCGCAAGCCGCTGGGCCGCGCGGTGCTGTTGCGGGCGATGGAGATCTACCAGCAGCGCTTCGCCGAGCCCGACGGCCGGGTGCCGGCCACGTTCGAGATCATCACGGTGACGGGCTGGGCCCCGCACGAGCGCCAGCAGAAGCCCCTGCGCCCCGGCTCGGCCAAGATGCGGCTGGCCGACGCGCTGGGCTCGGTGGAGCAGTCGGCGGGCGACAAGGCGGGGAGTTAGGGCCGCCTCACAGCAGGTCGCGCAGCCAGGCGATCAGCGGCAGGTCGGCCGGCGGCATCGGATAGTCCGCCAGTTGGTCCGGCTTCACCCACTTCAGCGCCTCGTGCTCCTTGGCGGTCACCAGCCCGTCCCAGCGCCGCAGCAGGTACAGCGGCATGAGCAGGTGGAACGACTCGTAGCTGTGCGAGGCGAAGACGAACGGCGCCAGGCAGGCCTGGGCGACCCTGATGTCCAGCTCCTCGTGCAGTTCGCGGATCAGGCACTGTTCAGGCGTCTCGCCGGGCTCGACCTTTCCGCCGGGAAACTCCCACAGCCCGGCCAACTGCTTGCCCTTCGGCCGCTGGCAGATCAGCACCCGGCCGTCGACATCGATCAGGGCGGCGGCGGCGACGAGGACGGTGGGCTTGGTCATGGGCGCGTTAGTCGAACAGCCGGCGACGGTTGGCAACTGGCATTTCGCCCTTTCAGCCCCCATCCCAAGCTGCGCACTACTATGTCCGACAAGGCCTTTTAGATCAGGTACGCGCAATACCGGTATCGCTGCGGTAGGCACCACACCGAGTTCGACATTCTTACATCGACGATTTTCGTGCGCATCCCGCTCAGCCCACCGTTTTGACATCGTATTTTTGATAGTCGTTTTTCAATGGGTATTTTTCGTTCGTATATTTAGCAATGACGTTCGTCGTTTATATCGCGTGATTAGCAACACACGTATCCGCGCGCTTTAAAACTCGCTCTCAGATTTGGTCGTCAATTTTTGTGTACGTAGAAAAGCATAGCCTTAGCGATGCACCTGAAACGTATATCTCATGTAACAGAGATTGCCGCGTACACCGCCACATTGACCAATCGGTCAGCTGGACTTCCAGAGGCCGCCTGATGCAAGCCATGTGCGCACATAAATGCATATCGACGAAAGAATTCGTCTTGGCTTGGCTGCTACGATGTGAGAAGAGGGAGTCACCTACCGGCGGGCGCGAGCCCAACCGGTAGGGACGTTGCCGATAACCGCCTTTTTGCCTCGCGAGCGGAGGCGGAAATCGTATCTTGCCTAAGAAAGGCAGGCTCCTATGGAACCGCCATAAAAAGGCGTCGGCGCAGTCGAAAGGCTGCGCCGATTGCGTTTGTAGCACCCCGAATTGCGGAAGCCTAGAGCGGGTTCGGGACGGGCTAAGGGGACACCCCCCTCACCCCACCTCCGCCTGATACTCCCGCTCCACATAGCCGAACCCGTCGAAGTCGGCCGGCCGGGCCGCGCCCGACAGGTCCTGGCAGGCCATGCCGACGAAGGCGCCGGTGAAGTTGGGCGCCCCCGGGGCGGTGGCTTCGTCCGACAGGATCGAAGCGTCGAACACCTGGGGCAGCCAGGTCCACCGCTCTCCGTCCAGGCTGTAGGCGAAGCGCAGGCGCTCGAAGTCGACCTCGACCCGCAGGTGGACCAGGCCCGCGTCCGGCAGCGGGATCGGGGCGGTGAAGGCGTCGGCCTGGGGGCTGTCGGGCAGGGCCGACATCACCTGCAGGCAGCGGCCGTGCGCCTCGTCGCGCGACACGAACAGGTAGTGGAACTTGCTGGCCCCGTAGTAGCAGACCAGCCCCGCCGCCTGCTGGAAGTGCTCGGGCGCGAAGTCCAGCACCGTCCGGGCGCCGTAGCAGAACGCCTGCTGGCGGCGGGCGACCAGGGCCTGGCGGTATTGGCTGCCGATCGTCTCGCGGCCGTACAGGCGCAGCCAGCCGTGGCGGGCCGTCAGGCTGAACAGCTCGTCCGGAAACGGCGAGCGCAGCCACTGGAAGTCGACCGGCAGGGCGGGGCCGTCGAAGTCCTCCCATTCGGGCGCGGCGGGCCACGGCGCGGGCGGCAGCCCTGGCGACGGCGGGGCCAGTTCCGGATCGCCGGAGCCGTCGCGGGTGCGCAGCCAGTCGTCCTCGCCCCAGACCATCGGCTGGATCGCCGTTTCTCGGCCCAGCACGCAGCGGCCGCGGTTGGGCAGCGGACGGCCGCACAGATAGGCCATCCAGGTCGTTCCATCGGGGGTCTCGACCAGGTCGGCGTGGCCGGCCCGCTGCAGCGCCGCGTGCGGCCGGTCGCGGGCGGTCAGCACCGGACCGTCGGGGTGAAGCTCGTAGGGGCCTTCCAGCGTCCGCGAACGGGCCATGGTCACCGCGTGGCCGAACCCCGTGCCGCCCTCGGCGGTGACCAGATGGTACCAGCCGTTCCGCTTGTAGAGGTGCGGGGCCTCGGTCAGGCCCAGCACCGTGCCGGGGAAGATGTTCCTGCGCTCGCCGACCAGCGCCTGGACGGCGGGATCGTACTGCTGGGCCACGATGCCGGCGAAGCGGTTGCGGCCCGGCCGGTGGTCCCACAGCTGGTTCAGCAACCACTTGCGGCCGTCGTCGTCATGGAACAGCGAGGGGTCGAAGCCACTGCTGTTGAGATAGACCGGATCCGACCATGGGCCCTCGATGGCGTCGGCGGTGACCAGGTAGTTGTGGAAGTCGCGCAGGGACGCGCCCGACGCCCCGCCCACCGTGGTGCGGCCATAGCGCTTGACGTCGGTGTAGATCAGCCAGAACCGGCCGTCGGCATGGGTCAGGCACGGCGCCCACAGCCCGCAGCCATCGGGCGCCCCCAGCATGTTCAGCTGGCTGGGCCGGGTCAGGGGCCGGGTCAGCAGCCGCCAGTTCACCAGGTCGCGCGAATGATGGATCTGCACGCCGGGGAACCACTCGAAGGTGGAGGTGGCGACATAGTAGTCCTCGCCGACGCGGACGATGGACGGGTCGGGATTGAAGCCCCGCAGGATCGGGTTCGAGATCGTGTCTTGCGGCATGGTTCTACGGGGCCGGAACGGTGACGGGCCTGGTGTTCGGCGGCCCAGGAGAGGTGATGGCGGGATCGCGGACCAGGGTCCAGAGCAGGACGGCGCCGGCCAGGTCCAGCACCCCCAGGGCGACGAAGAACGGATCATAGCCGACGCTGGCCACCAGGCCGCCGATCAGCAGCGAGAAGACCAGCACTCCCAAATTGGCGAAGAACCCGGCCATGCCGGCCACGGTCGCCACCTGGTTCTTGCGGAACAGGTCCGACGACAGGGTGATCACCGTCACCGACAGGGTCTGGTGGGCGAAGCCGCCCAGGCACAGCAGGGCGATGGCCGCATAGGGGCTCTCGACCCGGCCGACGAACATCATGCCGGTCATCAGCACCGCCCCCAGGGTGAAGGCCCCGCGCCGGGCGTTGACCAGGCTGACCCCGCGCTTCTGCAGGAACAGCACCACGGCCGGACCGAACAGGCAGCCGACGTCGGCGGCCACGAACGGCAGCCAGGCGAACAGGGCGATCTGCTTGAGGTCGAAATGCCGGACCGTGGTCAGGTACAGCGGGATCCAGAACGACAGCGTGCCCCAGGTGGGGTCGGCCAGGAACCTGGGCAGGGCGATGCCCCAGAAGTTGCGGCGGGCCAGCAGGCTCAGCAGCGAGGGCCGGGTTCCGGCGTCCTCCAGGTGGGCCTCCTGGCCCGCGGCGATCAGGTCGCGCTCGGCGTCGGACAGCGCCTTGTGCTTGTCCGGCGACTGGTAGGCCAGCAGCCACAGCGCCACCCAGGCCAGGCCCAGCGCCCCGGCCACCAGGAATGCCGCCCGCCAGTTCCAGACCAGGATCGACCAGGCCACCAGCGGCGGCGCCAGCACCGAGCCCATCGAGGCGCCGATGTTGAAGGCTCCCCCGGCCAGGCCGCGCTCCCGGGCGGGAAACCAGGTCGCCACCGCCTTCATGCCGGCCGGTTGCGCGCAACCCTCGGCCACGCCGAGGGCCCCGCGCAGGCCCAGCAGCGCCTGCCAGTTTCCGGCCAGGCCGTGGGCCATGGTGATCAGCGACCAGGCGGTGGCGAACAGGGCGAAACCCAGCTTCAGGCCGATGGAGTCCAGCACATAGCCGCACAGCGGTTGCAGCATGACCCCCAGCTGGAAGGCGCCGGTGATCCAGGAATATTCCTTGGGGCCGATGTGCAGGTCGGCCAGCACGGTCGGGGCCGCGACGCCCAGGGTGCTGCGGGTCAGGTAGTTGAGCACGGCGCCCAGCATCACCAGGCCGATCATCCACCAGCGCAGGGCCCGGATCTTGCCGTTCATGCGTATCTCCCCGGCTCCGCCTGCTGTAGCGGCGGCCTCACCGCGACGGTAGCGGTAACGGGCATAGATCGGCCTTCCCCCCGCCGCAAGGCGAGCAGCCTGGCAAGACCGACCAAGGTCTAATCCGGGATCAATCCGCGTCGTGGCCGCGTTTGCTTGCGGACCAACCAAGGAAGACCCCCATGAGCCTCGATGATCGCCTAGTGAAGAGCGCCGCCCTGGTCGGGCTGAAGATCAAGGACGCCGGCGGCCACAAGCTGGGCGTGATCCGCGAACTGTTCGTCGACCGCGACGCCGGCATCGTCCGCTACGTCGCCGTCGAGCCGGCCGGCCTGTTCGCCGCCGGCGGCAAGTTCCGCCCCCTGCCCTGGCGCCTGCTGACCTGGGACGACAAGGACGAGGCCTATGTGGCCGACCTGACCAAGGACCGCTTCAAGGAGGTCCCGGCCTACGACCGCGACCAGCTCAACAGCGCCACCTACGGCTGGGGCGGCCAGGTGGAGCGGTTCTTCGAGGGCGGGGCCTAAGGCCGCCGCCTCAGGCGCCGGTCGCGTCCACGACGATGGCGACCGTCTTGCCGCGCGACATCGGCTCCCAGCCCGCGGCGATGGCGGACTCGATGGCCTTGGCCACCAGCTTCACGGGGACCTGCGAAGCCTTCAGTTGCGGCGCGCCGAACCGCGGCTGCGGGCCCGGCGGGAACTCCACCACGGCTTCGCGCTGGCCTTCCTGGTGCCGCACGGCGATCGCCATGCCGTGCCGCACCGGGGCGTCGCTGGACCATCCGGGCAGTCGATGAAGCCGCCAGACATAGGGCTCTCCACCGACCTCGATCTCGAATTCAGGGCTTAACTTGGTTCGTGCCATGGGCCGGTGTTACCCCGCCGCGCGCGTCCAGGCCACCGTTAGAGCATTTTCCGACGCGGCCTCAGCCCGCGAAGAACCGCGCGAAGCCCTTGTCGGTCACCCGGGCCAGGGTGGCGCGATAGAGGTCGTAGTGGCTGGTCCCCGGCGCGATGCGGCCGAAGCGCGGGTCGTCGACGCGGCGCAGCGGCACGAAGGCGATCGGAGCCGCCGCCGGAGTCAGATGGCTGCCCTGGCCGGCCTGCAGGGTGGTCAGCAGGCCGTACATCTCGCCGCCGATCGCCGGCCGGCCCAGGACCACCAGCCGGAACTGCCCCTGCTCGTTGGTGATCAGGTAGGTGTGGCCCGACTGGTTGGACAGCGACACCGCGCCCTTCTGGGTGAAGTCGGCGTCCTCGCGCGCCGCCTCGCGGAACGCCAGGCTGGACGAGGCCTCGTCCCAGGCGATCTCTGTGCGGTAGGCATAGACCGCCTTGGGATCCTCGAACGAGGGTCGCAGGGTGACATACTGGCCCTCCAGCCAGGCGACGGCGGTGCGCGAATAGGCGCCCAGGGCTTCGGGCGCCAGGCCCGTCGGGGACGGCGCGGCGGCGGCGCGGACCGGCGCGCGCAGGGAGGCGCCCAGCGCCTCCTCTAGCCGGATCGTGGTGGCCAGGGTGAACGGCCGCCGGCCGGCCAGCGCCTTTTCCAGGGTGGAGATGCTGATCTTGGCCAGGTCGGCCAGGGCCTGGCGCGACAGGCGCCGGCGGGCCAGCTCCTCGCGCACCCGCGCGGCGATGGCCTGGCTCAGTTCGGTCGAGAGGTCGGCTTCCGCCGGAGCCAGGGTCATCGCGTCAGGTCCTGACGAATCCGCACATTTCCGCACACTGCGGCACAGCGCCGGACCCTGCAAGGCTTCGACCGGAGGATCTGCACGGCTTCCGCACGAACTATGCAGATCATGAGGCTCGCGGCCGGCGCCCCATGTGAAGACAAGAGAGATCTCTCGCTTTCGAGATGAGGAGATCTTCCCATGCCCGCTTCCGACGTCGGCGCGTCCCGTGGTCCGTCCCAGAACCGCTTCGGGCCCCGCGTCATCGCCCTGGCCAACCTCGCCCTGCATCGCGGCGCGGCCGGATTGATGCTGGTGCTGGCCGTGCTGGCCGCCCTGGTGTTCTGCCGCGAGAGTTTCGCCGCCGAGCCGGGCGACGTGACCTCCGGCGCCCTGATGATGCGCGCAAAAGGCGGCGACCAGGTGGTCGAGGCCGTGCGGCTGGGAACCGACATCGACATGACCGTCAGCGGCCTGACCGTGCGCACCCGCGTCACCCAGGCCTTTCGCAACGACACCGGCCACTGGGTCGAGGCGGTCTATGTCTATCCCCTGCCCGACGACGGCGGCGTCGACACCCTGAAGATGGTGGTCGGCAACAAGGTCATCGTCGGCGAGATCAAAAAGAAGGCCGAGGCCCAGGCGATCTATGACGCGGCCAAGGCCCAGGGCAAGAAGGCCGCCCTGGTCGAGCAGGGCCGGCCCAACATGTTCACCAACTCGGTCGCCAATGTCGCGCCTGGCGAGACGGTGCTGGTGCAGATCGAATACCAGGCGCCCGTCGCGGTCTCGGCCGGCGACTATTCGCTGCGCGTCCCCCTGGTCGTGGCGCCCCGCTACACCTCGCCCGGCGCGCCGGCCGCCCCCGACGCCGCGGCGCCGGTCGTCGATCCGCGGGTCCACGGCAAGATCAATCCGGTGACCATCACCGTCCACCTGCGAGCCGGCTTCCCCCTGGCCGGCGTGTCCAGCGCCACCCACGCCCTGGACGTGCGCGACGAGCGTGGCGGCAAGCGGATCACCCTGGCCAGCGGCCAGGTCCCCGCCGACCGCGACTTCGTCCTGACCTGGCGCGCCGCCCCCCTGACCGCCCCGGCCGTGGGCCTGTTCCACGAGAAGGTGGCTGGCGACGACTACGTCCTGGCCCAGCTGACCCCGCCGATCGCCGCCCGCGCGACGACGCCGGCGCCCCGCGACATCGTCTTCGTGATCGACAATTCCGGCTCGATGGGCGGGGAGTCCATGCAGCAGGCCAAGGCCAGCCTGGCCTACGGCCTGGCCCACCTGAAGCCGGGCGACCGCTTCAACGTCGTGCGCTTCGACGACACCGTCACCGTGCTGTTCCCCAGCGCCGTCTCGGCCGACGCCGCCCACCTGGCCAAGGCCCAGGACTATGTCGCCAGCCTCGACGCCGACGGCGGCACCGAGATGCTCCCGGCTATGGCCGCCGCCCTCAAGGACGACCACGCCGGCGAGACCGGCCGGGTCCGCCAGGTGGTGTTCCTGACCGATGGCGCGATCGGCGACGAGCAGGGCCTGTTCGACACGATCAGCGCCAATCGCGGCCGCTCGCGGGTGTTCATGGTCGGCATCGGCTCGGCCCCCAACACCTATTTGATGAGCCGCGCCGCCGAACTGGGCCGGGGGACCTTCACCCACATCGGCTCGACCGACGGTGTCGAGGGCGCCATGCGACAGCTGTTCGACAAGCTGGAAAGCCCCGTGGCGACCAACCTGGCCGTGACGTTCGAAGGCGCCGAGGCCGACCTGGCCCCGGCCGTCCTGCCCGACCTCTATCGCGGCGAGCCGATCACCGTGGCCGCCCGGGTCGGCGCCATGAAGGGCGTCCTGCGGATCAGCGGCATGATCGACGGCAAGCCCTGGGAGACCCGGATCCCGCTGAAGGACGCCGAGGCGGGCAAGGGGATCTCCAAGCTGTGGGCCCGCCGCAAGGTCACCGACGCCGAGGTGGCCCGCAGCCTGGCCCAGATCAGCGAGGAAGACGCCGACGCCCGGGTGCTGAAGCTGGGCCTGGATCACCAGCTGGTGACCAGCCAGACCAGCCTGGTGGCCGTCGACAAGACCCCTTCCCGCCCGGCCGACGCGCCGCTGACCCGCGCCGACCTGCCGCTGAACCTGCCGGCCGGCTGGGACTTCGACGTCCTGTTCGGCGGGGCCCGCCACCCCGGCGCGGACGGCCAGGCCGACGCGGACGCCGACCAGCAGGTCGCTGGCCTGGACCTGCCGCAGACCGCCACGGACGGCCCGCTGCTGGTCATGGTGGGCCTGGGCCTGCTGGCGCTGGGCGGCCTGCTCGGGGCCGGCGGCTGGGTCCTGTCCGGCCGGAGGAACGCGGCGTGAGCCGGATCGCCGCCCTGCTGGGAGCCGCCCGACGGCGGCTCCCGTTCCTGGTCCCGGCGGCCGTGGTCATGGCCGTGGGGCTGGCGCTCTGCGGCCAGGGCCTGTGGATCCCGGCCAAGGCCGCCCTGGCCCAGGTGCTGCTGGAGCGGGCCTTCGCCCGGTCCGTCGCCACGGGCCAGCCCGTGAAGCCCTGGCCCTGGGCCGACACCTGGCCGGTGGCCCGGATCACCTTCCCCCGCCTGCACCGCAGCGTGATCGTGCTGGACGGCGCCAGCGGCCAGGCCCTGGCCTTCGGTCCCGGCCACGTGGCGGGCACCCCCGACGCCGGCGACCGGGGCGTGGCGGTCTACGCCGCCCATCGCGACACCCATTTCGCCTTGCTCGGCCAGTTGGGCCCCGGAGACGAGATCGCGGTGCAGCGGATCGACGGCCGCCAAGCCCGCTTCTCGGTGGCCGGCGCCCAGGTCGTGCGCTGGGACGCGTCTGGCCTCGATCCCCACGCGCCCGGCCGCGCCCTGGCCCTGGCCACCTGCTGGCCGCTGGACGCCAAGGTCCACGGCCCCCTGCGCTACCTGGTCTGGGCGCGGCCGATGGAAGGCGTCTCCAAACTTGATTCCCAATCGTGAATGCAATTATGAATTGACTGAAAACAGCCGGACGAACGCAACTTGTCTCTGGGACCGGAACTGCCGTTCGAATTCGCTGTTCGAGTGACGGCGATCAGCCTTCAGGGCTCCGGAGCTTCGAAAGCCGCCTGGAAGGACGCCATCCGGGAAGCGGCGCGCAAGGCCTTGCCTGAAGGCTCCTGGCTTCTCACAGAGCCGCTCGCCGTCACCATCTTCATCTTTCCCGGCGCGGTCATGCAGGGCGATGTCGACAACAGGGTAAAGCCGATACTCGATGCCATGGTAAGATGCGTCTATAGCGATGACGAGATCGTGGAGCGGGTCGTCGTTCAGAAGTTCGAACCCGGCCGGGTGTTTGCTTTCCAAAGCCCGACCGATACCCTGGTGTCAGCCTTGGAGGCGGACGAACCCATCATCTATATTCGGGTCACCAACGACCTGCATGAGGAGCTGGCCTGATGGTTTCCGCCATGCTGAACGAGCAAGCGGCGCTCGATAATCTGGAATCTCGTTGGACAAAACGAGGCTATCAGGTGATCCGCCGACCTTCTGCGGATCAACTTCCGGGCTTCTTGCGTGGTTTTCAGCCCGATGCGATCGCCGTCGGCGCGAAACCTCTGTTGGTCATTGAGGTGATGCAGCGCGGAGGCGGCTCAACCGAAACCAAGCTGAAACAGCTGCAAAGTCTGTTTTCCGGCCAAGCAGACTGGCGGCTTGAGGTCGTCTACGCCACCGCCGATGGCGCGCCGCTCGAGACCATCACGCCTCACGATATCCGCACGGCTCTGGGGGAAGCCCGCCGGCTGTCCGACGACGCCCCCCGCTCGGCGCTCATGATGGCCTGGGCAAGCCTGGAAGCCATTGGGCGGCGTCTGGAGCCAACCCTGGCGGCGCGGAGCCTTTCCACGGGATCTCTGATCGATCTGCTTATTTCGACGGGGCATTTGCCCCAGACGGAAAGCGCCCTGCTGTTCAGGCTGAGCAGCACGCGAAACGCGGTCGCTCATGGACAGTTGGATCTCACCCCGGCCCCCGCGGATGTAAGGCGGCTGGTGGACCTGGGCGAACGACTGGTCGCCTGAAGTCAACGCGACCAACGTCCAGACCCGCCGGGTTTTCCCGACGCAGTGCGTCAAATAACCCCTACCCTTGACTTCGCACGTGCAATAAACGACATAGGCCCTACGCCATCCGGCGTTATCGGCCGCTCCAGCCGCGTGAAGGACCTTTCCGGTCCAGCCTGTTGAGCGCCCTGAAAGCTTCTCATCAGACCGCCCGTGTCACGCGGGGCGCTCCCCACCGACCCGCCACCAGGCGAGCCGTGCGAGGATCGCATGCGCCGTCTCGTGGCTGCACGAAAGCTTCTGACTTGACTCAATTCACCGATCTCGGCCTCGCCAAACCGCTTCTGAAGGCGCTGGCCGACAAGGGCTACACCACGCCCACCCCGATCCAGGCGCAAGCCATTCCGACCGTGCTGTCGGGCCGCGACCTGCTGGGCATCGCCCAGACCGGCACCGGCAAGACCGCCGCCTTCGCCCTGCCGATCCTGCACCGCCTGGCCGAGGACAAGCGCCCGGCCCCGCGCCGCGGCTTCCGCTGCCTGGTCCTCTCCCCGACCCGCGAGCTGGCCACCCAGATCGCCGACAACTTCAAGGCCTATGGCGCCCACCTGGGCCTGACCGTCGCCACCATCTTCGGCGGCGTGAAGTACGGCCCGCAGATGAAGGCCCTGGCGGCCGGCGTCGACGTGGTCGTGGCCACCCCGGGCCGCCTGATGGACCACCTGGGCGAAAAGAGCGCCCACCTGAACGGCGTCGAGATCTTCGTGCTCGACGAGGCCGACCAGATGCTGGACCTGGGCTTCGTGGTGCCGATCCGCAAGATCGCCAGCCAACTGCCCAAGGAACGCCAGAACCTGTTCTTCTCGGCCACCATGCCCAGCGAGATCGGCAAGCTGGCCGGCGAGCTGCTGAAGAACCCGGCCCAGGTGTCGATCACCCCGCAGGCCACCACGGTCGAGCGCATCGACCAGTCGCTGATCTTCATCGAGGCCCAGCGCAAGCGCCCCCTGCTGGCTGAGCTGCTGGCCGATCGCAGCGTCGAGCGCGCCATCGTCTTCACCCGCACCAAGCGCGGCGCCGACCGGGTGGCCAAGTACCTGACCGCCAGCGGCATCGAGTCCGCCGCCATTCACGGCGACAAGACCCAGGGCCAGCGCGAACGGGCCCTGGCCTCGTTCAAGGCCGGCCAGGTCAAGGCGCTGATCGCCACCGACATCGCCGCCCGCGGCATCGACGTCAACGACATCAGCCACGTGTTCAACTACGAGCTGCCCAACGTGCCGGAGGCCTATGTCCACCGGATCGGCCGCACCGCCCGCAAGGGCAAGGACGGCATCGCCATCAGCTTCTGCGCCGATGACGAGCGTCCGCTGCTGAAGGACATCCAGAAGGCCACCCGCCAGACGATCCCGACCTTCGACCGCCGCAACGACAAGGGCCTCGCGGCCGCCGCGGCCGTGGCCGACAAGCTGGCCCCGCCGGAGAAGTACGTCGATCCGCGCCGCGCCGACCCGCGCAACAATGTCCCGTCCGAACTGCGCCGCCAGCGCAATCGCCCGGCCAAGGGCGGCGGCGCCGGCCAAGGCCAGGGCAAGCCCGGCGGCCAGAACCGCGGTCGCAACGGCGGCGGCCAGGGTAATGGCCAAGGCCAGGCGCAAGCCCAGGGCCAGGCCCGCGCCGCCGGCGGTGATTTCCGCGGCCCCAAGCGCGCGGCCGCCCCGTCCGAACGCTGGAACCCGATCGACTAAGGACGGCTGACGCCTCCCAAGCAAAACGCCCGCTCCGGTCTCCCGGGGCGGGCGTTTCTCGTTCAGGGGCGGTCTTCCCAAGATCCCTTCCCTCCCCCTCGCGGGGAGGGTGGCCCTGGCGGCGCCAGGGTCGGGTGGGGGGCTGCTGAGTCGACAGAAAAAACCTCCGTCGAACGCCCTGCACCGATCCCCCACCCGTCGGCTTCGCCGCCACCCTCCCCGCAAGGGGGAGGGAAAGAAGAGAGAGAGAGAGAGAGACCTCTACGCCTTGAAGAAAGCCAGCAGGTCCTTGTTGATCAGTTCGGGGTGCGTCGTGGCCATGCCGTGCGGCAGGCCCGGATAGGTCTTCAGCACGCCGTTCTTCAGCAGCTTGATGCTCAGATGGGCGCTGTCGGCGATCGGCACCAGCTGGTCGTCCTCGCCGTGCATCACCAGCACCGGCAGGTCGACGGCCTTGAGGTCGTCGGTGAAGTCGGTCTCGGAGAAGGCGGTGATGCAGTCGTAGTGGGCCTTGGCGCCGCCCATCATGCCCTGGCGCCACCAGTTCTCGACCGTGGCCGGCGAGACCTTCGCGCCGGGACGGTTGTAGCCGTAGAACGGGCCGGCCGCGACGTCGTGGAAGAACTGGGCGCGGTTGGCGGCCAGGGCGGCGCGGAAGCCGTCGAACACTTCCTTGGGCAGGCCGCCGGGATTGGCCGCCGTCTTCAGCATGATCGGCGGCACCGCGCCCATCAGCACCACCTTGGCGACCCGGCCGGCGTCGGCCCGGGCGGCGTAGTGGATGGCCTCGCCGCCGCCGGTGGAGTGGCCGACATGGATGGCGTTCCTCAGGTCCAGGTGGCGGGCCAGGGCCACGACGTCGGCGGCGTAGGTGTCCATCTCGTTGCCGGTGTCGGTCTGGGTGGAGCGGCCATGGCCGCGGCGATCATGGGCGATGACCCGGTAGCCCTGGCCCACGAAGAACAGCATCTGGGCGTCCCAGTCGTCGCTGCTGAGCGGCCAGCCGTGGTGGAAGACGATCGGCTGGGCGGTCTTGGGGCCCCAGTCCTTGTAGAAGATCTGCGTGCCGTCCTGGACGGTGAGGAAGCCGCTGCCGGCGGTCGACTTGGCGGCGCCCGTGGCTCCGGAAGCGCCCTTGGCGGCGGCGGGGCGGTCCTGGGCGGCCGCCGCGAACGGGGCGGCGACCGCGGCGGCGGCGAGGCCCAGGCTGGCGGTCATCATGGTGCGGCGCGAGGCTTGCTGGATCGACTGGCTCATCTTCGTGTCCCTCTGGATCGTTGCGGCGATATTCGTTATCGCGATAACGATATGACTAAGACGCCTGCGACGACCTGTCCAGCATAATCTTTATCGCGATATTATTTTTCGTGGTATGAACCTGGCAGGCCGCTTCCGCCATGAGGTTCCCGTCGTGCCCATCCCGCTGGACAACCAGATCTGCTTCAGCCTCTACGCCACCAGCATGGCGATCACCCGCACGTACAAGCCGATGCTGGACGCGATGGGGATCACCTATCCGCAGTACCTGGTGCTGAACGTGCTGGGCGAGGCCGAGGGCCGCGACGGCGGCGCGACGGTGGGCGCGATCGCCCAACGGCTGGCGCTGGAGTCCAGCACGATCACCCCGCTGGTCAAGCGCCTGGAGCAGGCCGGCCTGGTCGCCCGCCGACGCGGCGTGGTGGACGAACGCCAGGTCCAGGTCAGCCTCACCGACGCCGGGCGCGCCCTGCTGAACCAGTGCGACTGCCTGGGCGAGACCCTGCTGGCCAAGTCGGCCATGACCCTGGACCAGCTGGACGCTCTCAACCGCCAGGTCCAGGCGCTGCGCGCGGCGCTGGTGGACGAAGCTAAGACTTAGCCTTCACACCCCCAAAACACCGCTCATCCCGGCGAATGCCGGGACCCAGATGGAATAGCTTTGAGGCTGACGCCACAAGCTCTGAGCTTTTCCAACTCGCCACACCGCTAAGGGATCTGGGTCCCGGCATTCGCCGGGATGAGCGGATCTAAATGGAATCAAAAACGCCCGCCCCGGTCTCCCGGGGCGGGCGTTTCAGTTCACCAGACGCTCAGGGTTTAAACCAGCGCCCCGTGGCAGTGCTTGAACTTCTTGCCCGAGCCGCAGGGGCAGGCGCCGTTGCGGGCGGTGTATTCCCAGCCTTCCGGCAGGACCGAGACCGGCAGGGCCTCGCGCTGCTCCGGCGACAGGCCTTCGGGCAGGGCCCCGGCCACGGCGACGTTCTCGCCGCTCAGCGGGTCCAGGTGGACCGGGATCAGGCCCTCGGGCGTGTGCAGCGGCTCGGGCTCGGCATAGGCGATCTCGACCGTCATCAACCAGCGCGTGGTGTTGGTGCGCAGGTCGCCCAGCAGCTTCTCGAACAGCGAGAAGGCCTCGGTCTTGTACTCGTTCAGCGGGTCGCGCTGGCCGTAGCCGCGCAGGCCGATGACGTTGCGCAGGTGGTCCAGGTGCATCAGGTGTTCGCGCCACTGCAGGTCGATCATCTGCAGCAGGAAGTTCTTCTCCACCGAGCGCATCTGCTCGGGGGTGATGATCACTTCGCGCTCGGCGGCGTAGGCGTCGGCGGCCTTGGTCAGGCGCTCGCGCATCTCCTCGTCGCCGAAGCCTTCCTCGGCGGCCCATTCCTTCAGCGGCAGGGTCAGGCCCAGGATCGCCTGGACGCGCTCGTCCAGCCCCTCGATGTCCCACTGCTCGGCATAGGCCTTGGGCGGCATGTAGCGGGCGACGAAATCGTCGATCACGTCATGGCGCATCTCGGTGATGATTTCCGAGAGATCCGTGGCCTCCATGAACTCCTGGCGCTGCTCGAACACGGCCTTGCGCTGGTCGTTGACGACGTCGTCGTACTTCAGGAGGTTCTTGCGGATTTCGTAGTTGCGCTGCTCGACGCGCTTCTGGGCGGTGGCGATGGCGTTGTTCAGCCACTTGTGGGTGATCGCCTCGCCTTCCTGCACGCCGAAGGTGCGCATGATCGCGTCCAGGCGCTCGCCGGCGAAGATGCGCAGCAGGTCGTCCTCGCACGACAGGAAGAACTTCGAACGGCCCGGGTCGCCCTGGCGGCCGGTACGACCGCGCAGCTGGTTATCGATGCGGCGGCTCTCGTGGCGCTCGGTGCCCAGCACGAACAGGCCGCCGGCGGCCAGGGCCTTGGCCTTGGCCTCGCCGATCTCGGCTTCCAGCTCGGCCTTCTGGGCCAGCTCGTCCTCGTGGGTCGGGGTGACGCCCAGGCCCTTCTGCTGCTGGCGCCAGTTGGCCAGGCGCATGTCGAGGTTGCCGCCCAGCTGGATGTCGGTGCCGCGGCCGGCCATGTTAGTGGCGATGGTCACCGCCCCGGGCACACCCGCGTCGGCGACGATGCCGGCTTCCTGTTCGTGGAAGCGGGCGTTCAGCACCTGGTGCGGAATGCCCTTGTGCTTCTTGCCTTCCCATTCCCAGGCGTAGGTCGACAGCAGCCTGGACAGCTCTTCGGACTTCTCGATCGACACCGTGCCGACCAGGATCGGCTGGCCGCGGGCGTGGCAGTCGGCGATCTGCTTGAGGATCGACTGGTTCTTCTCGGCCTCGGTGCGATAGACCTCGTCGTCGTCGTCGATGCGCTGGACCGG
This sequence comes from Caulobacter sp. Root1472, assembly GCF_001426985.1. Taxonomy (NCBI): domain Bacteria; kingdom Pseudomonadati; phylum Pseudomonadota; class Alphaproteobacteria; order Caulobacterales; family Caulobacteraceae; genus Caulobacter; species Caulobacter sp. Root1472. The sequence goes on from NZ_LMFX01000007.1 coordinate 138,062, forward strand.
ACGGTTGGTCGGGATCTCGCTGACGCTCATCTTGTAGATGTCGTCGAATTCCTGGGCCTCGGTCGCCGCGGTGCCGGTCATGCCAGCCAGCTTCTTGTAGAGGCGGAAGTAGTTCTGGATGGTCACCGAGGCCAGGGTCTGGTTCTCGGGCTGGATGTCGGCGCCTTCCTTGGCCTCGATGGCCTGGTGCAGGCCTTCCGACAGCCGGCGGCCGGTCATCATGCGGCCGGTGAACTCGTCGATCAGGATCACCTCGGCGTCCTTGACGATGTAGTCCTTGTCGAGCGTGTAGAGCACATTGGCCCGCAGGGCCTGGTTGACGTGGTGCACGACCGAGATGTTGGCGGCGTCATAGAGGCCGGCGGTGTCCTCGGCCAGGTGGCCGCCCGCCATCAGGATCTCTTCGATCCGCTCCTGGCCGTCCTCGGTGAGGATGACCTGCTTCTGCTTCTCGTCGTGATCGTAGTTGGTCTTGTCCTTGATGAGCTCTTTCACCAGGACGTCGATGGTCTTGTAGAACTCGCTGCGGTCCTCGGTCGGGCCCGAGATGATCAGCGGCGTGCGGGCCTCGTCGATCAGGATCGAGTCGACCTCGTCGACGATCACGTAATGGTGGCCGCGCTGGACCATTTCCTCGACGCTGTAGACGAGGTTGTCGCGCAGGTAGTCGAAGCCGAACTCGTTGTTGGTGCCGTAGGTGATGTCGCTGCGGTAGGCGCGTTGGCGCTCGCCCTGGCTCAGGCCGTTGACAATCACGCCGTACGACAGGCCCAGGAAGTTGTGGATCTGGCCCATCCACTCGGCGTCGCGCTTGGCCAGGTAGTCGTTCACGGTGATGACGTGGACGCCCTTGCCTTCCAGCGCGTTGAGGTAGGTGGGCAGGGTGGCGACCAGGGTCTTGCCCTCGCCGGTGCGCATTTCCGAGATCCCGCCCGAGTGCAGGACCATGCCGCCCACCATCTGGACGTCGAAGTGGCGCATGCCCAGCACGCGCTTGCTGGCCTCGCGCACGGTGGCGAAGGCCTCGACCAGCAGGCTGTCGAGCGTCTCGCCCTTGGCCAGCCGGGCCTTGAATTCGTCGGTCTTGGCGCGCAGCGCGTCGTCGGACAGAGCGGCGTATTCCGGCTCCAGGGCGTTGATCTTCGCCACCTGGGCGGACATCGCCTTGACCTTGCGTTCGTTGGAAGAGCCGAAGAGCTTTTTGGCGAAGCCGAGCATGAAGAGAAGGTTCCGGAGCGGTGTCTGTGAGGCCGGCGCTAGGGCTTGAAGGCCTTCACTACGGTAAATTCGAGGCGGCGAAGCGCGCGGAAATTCCACGTCCTGTGCGCGCGCGGAGACTTAAGCACCGGTCCACCGGGTGTCAACGCGAGCGCTTACAGTCATGAACCTTGCGACGGCGGGGTGGAAACAATCCGGCGCCTAAATCGCCGCCACCAAAACTGGTTCCCAAGGTCATCTTCTTATCCACCGTCATTCCGGGCCTTGTGCCCGGAACCCCTCTGCCCGCCGCAGGTGCGCATGCGTGGCGCGCCAGCGCGCCAAGGCGTCTCACTGTCGGATGAACCAGGGGTTCCGGGCACAAGGCCCGGAATGACGAAACTATTTTGAAGCTGCGCGGCGTCTATCGCGACGAGATCGCGAAGCTGTTTCCTCTTGGCGATAAACCGCGCTAGAGCGCTGAGTGAGAGTCAGCCGGAGATCGGCCCCTTATGAATATCAGCAAGTCCCGCGTTCACGGCCTCGTCGCCGTCCTGGTCCTTTCCCTGCTGGTCGCCGCCTGCGGCCGCGACAAGGCCGACGAGCGCCCGCCCGAACCCGGCGACACCGCCGTGGCCAAGGTGGACGGCCACACGGTCTGGGCCTCGGACGTCAAGCGCGAGGCGGTGGCCCAGGGGCTGATCAGCGAGGGCGAGCCGCTGGACATCGGTTCGGACCTGTTCCGTCAGCGCCTGGACGAGGTGATCGACCAGAAGCTGCTGGCCGCCGAGGCCCTCAAGCAGAAGCTGGACAAGGATCCGGTGGCCCAGCGCCGCCTGGCCGCCGCGCGCGAGCGCATCCTGGGCGACATGCTGGTCGAGAATGTCGTCGAGAAGGCGGTCAACGAGAACGCCATTCGCGGCCTCTACGCCGAGCAGCAGAAGCTGTCCAAGCGCAGCGAGGAGATCCGCGCCCGCCAGATCCTGGTCGGCAGCCAGGCCGACGCCGAGGCCGTCAAGAAGCTGCTGGCCGCCGGCGCCTCGTTTGACGCCCTGGCCATGGAGCGCTCGACCGACCCGGCCACCCGCTTCAACGGCGGCGACCTGGGCTATTTCACAGTCGACGTCATGCCGCCGGCCTACGCCGTGGCCTTGAAGGACGCCCAGAAGGGCGCGCTGGTCGGCCCGTTCCAGACGGAAGGCGGCTGGGCCGTGCTGCGCGTCGAGGACAAGCGCCTGGAGGAGCCGATCACCCTGGAGGCCGCCCGGCCGCAGATCGTGCGCTTCCTGACCTATGACCAGGTCCGCGACCTGCTGGAGAAGCTGCGCGGCGGCGCCAAGGTCGAGATGCTGACGGGCAAGCCCCAGGCCGTGCCCGGCGCGCCGCAGGAGCCGGCCTCGGCCCCGCCCGGCGCCGCCGACCAGGCCCCCTCCTCCGACCTCGACGACGCCCCGCCGGCGTCCGCCCCCGCTCAAGCTCCGGCCAAGAAATGACCAAGACTCCCAAGCCCGCGCCGAAGACGGCGGCCAAGACCGCCGCCAAGCCCGCCAAGACTCCGGCGGCCGCCAGCGCCCCGACCCCGGCCGAGATCGTCGGCCAGGTCGGCGCCAGCGTCGGCCACACCCTGGAGCGGGCCCTGGTCGACCCGCTGACCGCCGCCCTCAAGCGCGCCGGCCTGCGCCGGGCCCAGAAGGACGCCAATACGGGGAGCCCCGAAGCGGTCCAGGCCGCCAAGCCGGCGACCGCCCCGGCCGCCCAGGGCGCGCCCGGCAAGCCGGGCCTGGCCGTCTCGCCCCTGGCCGTGCCGTTCCCGACCATCCCGCCGATCGCCGGCGTCGAGATCGCCACCGGCCGGGCCGGCTTCTACAAGCACGACCGCGAGGACATGCTGCTGATGCGCTTCGCCGAGGGCACCTCGGCGGCCGGCGTCTTCACCCGCCACGGCGTCGGCTCGGCCCCGGTCGACTGGTGCAAGCGGCAACTGGCCGCTTCCGGCGGGCTGGATGTGCGGGCCCTGGTGGTCAACGCCGGCTGCGCCAACAGCTTCACCGGCAAGCCCGGGGCCGACGCGGTGCGCCGGGTCGCCACGGCCGTCGGCAAGCGCTTCGACTGCCGCCAGCGCGACGTGATGATGGCCTCGACCGGCGTCATCGGCGTGATCCTCGACGACAGCAAGATCACCTCGAACCTGCGCCTGGTGGAAACGCGCCTGACCGAGGACGCCTGGGCCGGCGCCGCCTCGGCGATCATGACCACCGACACCTTCCCGAAGGGCGCCTACGCCACGGCGACCATCGACGGCCACGAGGTGCGGATCGCCGGCATCTGCAAGGGCTCGGGCATGATCGCGCCCGACATGGCCACCATGCTGGCCTTCGTGGCCACGGACGCGGCCATCGCCCCGGCGGCGCTGCAGACCCTGGTCAGCCTCTATACCCGCACCACCTTCAACTGCGTGACGGTGGACGGCGACCGCTCGACCAACGACACCCTGCTGCTGTTCGCCACCGGCCAGTCCGGCGCGCCCAAGATCCACCGGGCCGGCGACCGGCGCCTGGCCGACTTCCGCGAGAAGCTGGAGGCGGTGCTGCTGGACCTGGCCCTGCAGCTGGTCCGCGATGGCGAGGGCGCGACCAAGTTCGTCAAGATCACCGTCAACGGCGCCGAAAGCCCGCTGTCGGCCCGCAAGATCGCCCGCACCATCGCCGAGAGCCCGCTGGTCAAGACCGCCTTCGCCGGGGAGGACGCCAACTGGGGCCGCATCGTCATGGCCGTGGGCCGCGCCGACGAGCCGGTCAACCGCGAGAAGATCAGCGTCAAGTTCGGCGACCTCTACGCCGCCCGCGACGGCCTGGTCTCGGCCGAATATGACGAGGCGGCGATGAGCAGATACGTCAAGCGCGCCGAGTTCGAGGTGTCGGTGGACGTCGGGGTCGGCAAGGGCTCGGCCACGGTCTGGACCTGCGACCTGACCAAGCAGTACGTGGCGATCAACGGGGATTACCGCAGCTAAACCGCCGTGCGTCCTTTGAGGCCCGCTGCGCGGGCGCCTCAGGATGAGGGACTTTTTGCCCTGACTTCCTCATCCTGAGGTGCGCGCTCCTGAGCGCGCCTCGAAGGACGCACGGCGGCCCAGTCCGCCTCACCACCAACGATCGGATCCGACCATGGCCGACGACGCCCCCATCGCCCTCCACGACATCGCCGAGGCCTGCCGCGAGGCCGGCTATGTCGTCGCCGAGATCGACCGCGGCCTGGAGGTCTCCGGAGCCGAGGACGGCGGGGCCTTCTACCTGTTCCCCGAGGGCGACTGGCTGCAGGTCCGTTGCCAGGTGTTCGACCCGGCCGACCTCGACCAGGCCCGCAGCCTGGACGCCCTGTTCGAGACGATCGCCCGCGCCCAGTTCCGCCTGATCGGCTGCCGGTTCGGCTTCGATGTGCTGACCGGCCTGTGGCTGGTCGCCGACCTCTATCCCGGCTTCGACCCCGAACGCCTGCCAGCCGTGCTGGAACAGCTGGCCTTCGTCTGGAGCTCGCTGGGCGAGGTCCTGGACGCCGCGCTGAAGGGAACCGTCGTGGACGAGATCGCCCTGGACGCGGCGTTCGAACTGGAGCCCGACGGGCGGCCGAACTGAGGAGACGCCTCCTGCTAGCCAGCTAACCGCCACTTGTCGGACAATTACTAAAGGTCGCAAACCCCGATCGTTCTTCAAGCAACGATGAGACCAGCCTTGAGCCGTCCCGTCCTTTGTGCTTTTTTGCGGCAATAATCAGACAAAAGCTGCGGGAGACGAAGCGCCATGGATCTTGATCGGCCGAACCGGCGCGCCTTTCTGCTGGCCTCCAGCGCCCTGGCCTTCGCGGGAGCAGCCTCGCCCGCCCTGGCGGTCGCGACGGCCGGCCGCGTGGCCGCCGAGCCGGCGCCGGCCCGTCACGTGGCGCTGAAGCCTTCGATCTTCCAGCAGGCCCAGGCCGCCAACCGCGCCTATCTGGTCTCGCTGTCGGCCGACCGGCTGCTGCACAACTTCCACCAGGGCGCCGGCCTGCCGGTCAAGGCCCCGGTCTATGGCGGCTGGGAGGCCATGAGCATCGCCGGCCACACCCTGGGCCACTACATGACCGCCTGCGCCCTGCAGGTGGCCGGCACGGGCGACCCGGAGCTGAAGGACCGCCTGACCTATATCGTCGCCGAACTGGCCCGCGTGCAGGCCGCCCACGGCGACGGCTACGCGGCTGGCACCACCCGCTGGGGCCAGGCCGACTCGGCCGGCGGCAAGCAGGTGTTCGAGGAACTCCGCCGGGGCGACATCCGCTCGTCGCGCTTCAGCCTCAATGACGGCTGGGTGCCGATCTACACCTGGCACAAGGTGCACGCCGGCCTGCTGGACGCCCACCGCCTGGCCGACACGCCCAAGGCCCTGGACGTCGCCGTGGGCCTGGCCGGCTATTTCGCCACCATCATCGAAGGCCTGAGCGACGAGCAGGTGCAGCAGATCCTGGTCGCCGAGCACGGCGGGATCAACGAGGCCTATGCCGAGACCTACGCCCTGACCGGCGACGAGCGCTGGCTGAAGGTCGCGCGCCGGCTGCGCCACAGGGCGGTGCTCGACCCCATCGCCGAGGGCCGCGACGAACTGGCCGGCCTGCACGCCAACACCCAGATCCCCAAGGTCATCGGCCTGGCGCGACTGTACGAAGTGGGCGGCGATCCGGCCGAGGCCCGGGCCGCGCGGTTCTTCCACCAAGTGGTCACCCAGAACCACAGCTACGTCATCGGCGGCAATTCCGACCGCGAGCATTTCGGCAAGCCGAACGAGATCGCCCGCCACATGGCCGAAACCACCTGCGAGGCCTGCAACAGCTACAACATGCTGAAGCTGACCCGCCGCCTGTGGAGCTGGGCGCCGCAGGGGTCGCTGTTCGACTATTATGAGCGGACCCAGCTGAACCACATCATGGCCCACCAGCGGCCGAGCGACGGCATGTTCGTCTATTTCATGCCGATGGCGGCGGGCGGACGGCGCAGCTACTCCACGCGCGACGACAGCTTCTGGTGCTGCGTCGGCTCGGGCATGGAGAGCCACGCCAAGCACGCTGATTCCATCTGGTGGCGGGGCGGCGACACCCTCTATCTCAACCTCTTCGTCCCTTCGCGCCTGGACCTGCCGGACGGGGATTTCGCCATCGACCTGGACACCCGCTATCCGGCCGAGGGGCTGGTGCGGCTGAACGTCGAGCGGGCCCCGGCGGGCGAGCACGAGATCGCCGTGCGCCTGCCGGGCTGGTGCGCGGCCCCGGTGGTCAAGGTCAATGGGACGCCGATGGGACGGCGCGGCGGCGACGGCTACGCGCGCCTCAAGCGCCGCTGGAAAGCCGGCGACCGGGTCGAACTGGTGCTGCCGATGGCCCTGCGGGCGGAGGCGACGCCGGACGACCCCAACCTCGTGGCCTTCGTCAGCGGTCCGCTGGTGCTGGCCGCCGACCTGGGTCCAGCCGAACGGCCCTTCGAGCGAGCCGCCCCCGCCCTGCTGGGCGACGGGCCTCCGGCGACGCTGCTGCGCAAGGCCGGCCCGGCGCCGCACGCCTATGTCGCCGACCTGGCCACGGGCGGCACGGCGACCTTCAGCCCGTTCTACGCCCAGTACGCGCGCCGCACGGCCGTCTACGCCCCGGTCTTCACCAAGGCCCGCTGGGCGGCGGAGGGACCGGGCTTCCTGGCCGCCGAACAGGCCCGCATCGAGGCCGTGGGCCGCACCGTCGACACGGTCTATCTGGGCGAACAGCAGCCGGAGGTCGACCACGGGGTGAGCGCCGCCAACGGCGAGATCATCCAGTTGAACGGCCGCAGCGGTCGCAAGCTCAATCCCGGCGGTTGGCTGGAGATGACCCTGAACCGCCGCCCCGGGCGCATGAGCCTGCAGCTGGTCTACTGGGGGCAGGACGCGGGCCAGGGGGTCAAGGTCCTGGTCGACGGCGCCCCCGCCGGCGTCGTCGAGACCCCGGCGGACAAGCGCGACGGCTTCTTCGCCGTGGACCTGCCGCTGCCGCCCGGCGCCGGCCCGGCGCGGGTGCGGCTCGAGGCGGGCGAAAAGGCGGCCGTGTTCTACGAGGCGCGGGTCATGGCGGGCTAGCGACCCGGCGCCGGCGGTCCTCTCGGTCCGGCCGCAGCCGGGCGTTGCGGCTGTCATCCTTTGTCACAAACGCGATGCAGAGCCGAAAGGCGGCCTCGCCACTCTCGACCCCAGAAGGCGGCTCGCCATCGAGCGGCCTGTTCGGGAGAACGAGGATGACCAAGACCCGTACCGCCCTGCTGGCTCTGAGCGCTATCGCCGGCCTGGCCGCCGGCGGCGCGGCGAGCGCCGAGACCACGCCCCTGCCGGCCCGGCAGGTCGCCCTGGGCGCCGACCACTTCCACGCCCGCGCCCAGGTCGTGGACGATCCGCTGGACATCGAGACCGTGATCAGCTCCGAACCCGGCTTCCAGACCGGCAAGGGCCTGTTCCGGGCGCCCAGCAACGACAACCACCTGCGCGCCGTCGTCGACAAGCGATCGGGCGCCACGCGCTTCGAGGTCCGCCAGGTCCTCACCTACATGGGTCCGGTCAGGGGCTATGGCGAAGTGGCCTATGAAACCGGCCAGTGGCCGGTCCGCGCGCCGGTGACCAAGATCAAGGACAACGCCGGCTACTGCTTCGTGTTCGAGGCGCCGGAGCTGTGCCGCGAGGAGGTCGCCTTCGAGATCTCCGAAAGCGAGCTGCGCCGCGCCGCCGCCCAGCCGGGCGCCTGGCGCTTCAAGTTCAAGTCCGACGGCGGCGACGAGCATCGCACCGCCATCACCCATGCCGAGATCGAAGGCCTGCTCAAGGCCGTCGACGGCTACCGCCGCACCCTGCCCGCCGTCCAGGCCGAAGCCGACACCGCGGCGGACGGCTGAACCACCCTTCCACCCCTGAATGTCCCGGAGTTTGTCACCCGCATGAAAATTCTCGCGTCCATCGGCCTCGCCGCCGTCTGCCTGGCGGCCTCCCCCGCCTTCGCCGGTCCTGCCGGCACCGGCCTGACCTTCACCGAGGAGGTGGCCAGGAAAGCTCTCCAGAAGAAGCGGGCCGCGGAGCTCCGCTCGCCCTCCGACTGCGCCGCGCCCAAGGCGGGAGAGCCCCGCAAGTCCGACGACGCCAAGCCGGACGGCGCGGCGTCCGACAGCTGCCGGGCCAGCTAGGCCTAGCGGCCGTACCGCCGTTCAGGACCCGGAAAGGCCCAGGCGGCCCGCCCTCGCGTGTTCCCCTCCCCCGCGGCGCGCGAGGGCTCCATCTGGCCGGGAAAGTCTCGGCGCGTTCCGGCTTTTGCGTTCGAGCCCGGACGGAAAAACCTCGACACCGATCTTGTTCGCGCGGTCGCCGCGCCTAAGTACCCCGAGCATATGGATTATTCAGGCCACGGAACAATCGTCCCGCCGCGTGACATGGCGACAGCGCCGCTGGCGCCCACCATCCTGATCGTCGAGGACGATCCCGCGCTGCGCACCTTGCTGATGCGGCTGCTTCGCGAGGAAGGCTTCCAGCCGCTCAGCGCCGGCCACGGCGCGGAAATGGCGCGGCTTCTCGAGACCAACACCGTCGACCTGATCCTGCTGGACGTCATGCTGCCCGGCAGCAACGGCTTCGACCTGTGCCGGGCCATCCGGCGCGACAGCGAGGTGCCGATCGTCATGCTGAGCGCCCGCGACGACGAGACCGACCGCCTGATCGGCCTGGAGCTCGGCGCCGACGACTATATCGGCAAGCCCTTCAGCAAGAAGGAGCTGATCGCCCGCATCCGCGCCATCCTGCGCCGGGCCCAGGGCGGCGCGCAGTCCAGCCAGCCCCGCGGCCACCAGCAGATGACCTTCGCCGGCTGGAGCCTGGACCCGGGCCGCCGCGAGTTGCTGTCGCCCGACGGGACCTTCATCGAGCTGTCAGGGGCCGAGTTCGACCTGCTGCTGGCCTTCGTCACCTCGCCCCAGCGGGTGATCGGCCGCGAGCGCCTGCTGGAAATGTCGCGCGCCCGCTTCTCGGACGCTTCGGACCGCAGCATCGACGTGCTGGTCAGCCGGCTTCGCCGGAAACTGGCCGTCACCGGCCAGGCCGAGGCGCTGCTGCGGACGGTGCGCGGCGTCGGCTATCTGTTCACGGCGGCGGTGGAGCGTCGATGAAGCCTTGGCGGCTGTGGCCGCAGCGTCTGGGCGGCCAGGTCACCCTGGTCCTGATGCTGGCCGTCGCCCTGGAGTTCATCGGCAGCTCGATCCTGTTCGAGAACAGCCGCATCTATCCCAACCGCGACAACCAGGTCCGGCGCGCGGCCGAGCAGCTGGTCACGGCGGGGAACATCCTGGAAAACATCCCGGCCGCGGAACGTCCCGCGCGGGCGGCGGCCCTGTCCAACCGCGGCGGCCGGCTGGTCTGGTCGCCGCAGTCCGCCCTGGTCGATCGCGAGCGTTCGGCCGAGCACAAGCTGAGGGACGAGTTCCGCGACGCCGAGCCCGGCCTGCGCGACCGGGACCTGCACTTCAACGCGGAGCTGGGCCACGCCCTGCCCCGCGACACCCACCTGAAGGTGGCGCTCAGGCTGCGTGACGGGACCTGGCTGACCCTGAAGACCAGGATCCGGGCCGCGCCCTGGGCGGTGCTGCTCAGCAGCGTCGGCTCGGCCTTCATCCTGGGCCTGGGCGTCATCGCCGCCGCCGCCCTGGTGCTGCGCAATCTCAGCCGTCCGTTGCGGGCCCTGGCCGAGGCCGCCGACAAGGTCGGTCAGGACGCCCATGTGCGCATCGGCGAAACCGGGGCCGGCGACCTGAAGCTGGTGGCCAAGGCCTTCAACGCCATGCAGGACCGGATCGCCGGCCTGCTGCGGGCCCGCACCGACGCCCTGGCCGCCGTCGGCCACGACCTGCGCACGCCGCTCGCCCGCCTGAGGCTGCGGGCGGGCTTCGTCAAGGACGCCGAAGCCCGCGAGGCGCTGGAGGCCGACGTCGACGAGATGACGGCCATGCTCGATTCGCTGCTGGCCTATCTGGGCGGCCAGGAAGATCCCGAGCCCCGGCGCCGCACCGACCTGGCCGCCCTCGCCATGACGGTGGTCGACGACGCCGTCGACGCCGGGCGCCCCGCCGCCTATGACGGCCTCGACCACCTGCCCGTCCAGGCCCGGCCGGTGTCGCTGAAGCGCGCCATCAGCAACATCGTCGAAAACGCCCTGCACTACGGCGGCGAGGCGAACCTGACCCTGACGCGCGAGGGCGCCGCGGCGGTGCTGGCGGTCGAGGACTCCGGTCCGGGCATTCCCGAGGCGGAACTGGCCGAGGTGCTGCAGCCCTTCCACCGCCTGGACAGCGCGCGGGCCCGCAACACCGCCGGCCTGGGCCTGGGCCTGACCATCGTCCAGCAGATCCTGCACCGCGAAGGCGGCGTCCTGGTCCTGAAGAACCGCCCCGAAGGCGGCCTCCGCGTCGAGCTGCGACTGCCCGCGCTGTAGCGCCAGGATCGGCCCCAGTTGAGGCGGACACCCTTGACCGACTGCCGGTCGCCTGACTGTGGCTCGGCAGGCAGCTTAAGCCGCTTCAGGGAAAGTCTTCCCTGGCTGTTCAGCCATGGCGCCAGAAATCCCGACTCCGGTTAAGGCTGCTGACTCAGATGTGAATCGTGGCCCTCAGGTCTCGGCTTGCAACCTGCGCTCGAAACCGGAAACTGGCCTGGATGAAGCAGAGCCTCGACCATCTCCCCGCCGGCAAGCGCCGCGAACTAGAGTTCGTGGTCGACACCCTGCGCGCGGCGTTCGCCGGCGCCCTGGCGCACCGGACCATGCCGCGCTTCAGGAACGGCAAGCTGCTCAAGATCATCCTGTTCGGCAGCTACGCCCGTGGCGACTGGGTCGAGGATCCGGTCGGCCGGTACTTCTCCGACTTCGACATCCTCGTCGTCGTCAACCACGAGGACCTCGCCGACGTCCCAGAGTTCTGGACCAAGGCCGAGGAGGCGCTGGTTGACGCCCTGGCCTCCGGCCAACACCTGCGCACGCCCGTCAGCGTGATCTACCACGCCCTCGACGACGTGAATGAGCAGCTGACGCTCGGCCGGTACTTCTTCACGGATATCGTCCGCGACGGCGTCGTGCTGTTCGAAGAGCCGGGCCATCCGCTAGCGGCGCCGGCGCCACTGTCGGCAGCGCAGGCGCTTCAGGAGAGCCGGGATTACTACGAGGAATGGCTGACGAGCGCTGACACGTTCTTCCAAAACGCAAAGGACAACGTCGCGCGTCAGCGGCCCAAGGAAGCTGCCTTCCTGCTGCACCAGACCACAGAGCGTCTGTACCATGCGCTCTTCCTGGTCTTGACGCTCTACAGCCCGAAGACCCACAGCCTGAACCAGCTGCGCAAGCTGGCCGAGGGCCTCGACCCGGCCTTAGCCCAAGTCTGGCCGGGGCAGAACAAGTTCGAGCGCCGCTGCTATGAACTGATCCGCGAGGCCTACGTGAAGGCCCGCTACTCGCGCCACTACCACATTACCGCCGAGCAATTGGCGTGGCTGGAAGAACGGATCGGCATCCTGCGCGAGATGGTCCGCGAGCGCTGCGAGAAGCGCTTGGCCGAACTCCAGAGCGCCGCTTAGCGCTTCAAGCGCACGCCGGCGCCGACGGTGTCATCAGCCGGGACGAACACGACCCCGGCGACCTCCAGCGTGGATTGCAGCTTGGCGAGGTTTGCGGTGAGAATGTCGCCCTTGCCGGTCTCGAACCGCAGGATAGTGGAGTCGGCGACGCCCGAGGTCTCGGCCAACTTGCGGACGCTGAAGCCGACCGCCGCGCGGGCCATTCGAACTTGGGCCGGGACTATCATTGCACCACCGAGATTTAATCTATCGTGACTGAATTTCATTGACTTAGTCAGTGAATTTCAGTCGACTGTAGCGGCAACAGCATCGAACTCCACTGATTTGAGATCAGTTCGGATCGATCCCTCGCGCTGGGAACCTAGTCATGCCTGCGGACAGCCGATCGTTCTTTTCCCTCTCGCGCCGCGCCATCCTGGGCGCGGCGTCCGCCGTCCCGGTCGCCGTCGGCGCTTCGTCCGCCGAGGCCGACGCGATCGTCGAACGATGCGGGCAATGGCTGGCGGCAGACGCCGAGATCGATCGTCTGAGCTTGCGGTGGGCGGAGCTGGATCATCAGGCCGGCACCGAGAAGGAGAGCCTAGAGACGAGACTGAAGCATCTGCATCAGCGGCAGGCGAGCGGGCTGGAGCAGATCGCCGACATGCAGGCCCACGACCTGCGCGCCGTAGCCGGCAAGCTCGCGGTCGTGGCCAACGCCGCCCGTGAGTACGGCGGACCGATCCACGACATCGTCACGGATGCGCTCAGAGTGCTGATCGGGACGGCTTCTCGGAAAATATAGTACGAATATATTCTTCGTATATTCAGCTAACATTCGCTACATGTCGCCATCATGCGATTGTATTTGCTTAGCTTTTCAGGCATTATTACTGAGTTGATGTTGACCTGATCTTCGCCTGGACTGAGGCTGGTGGCCTTCCCTCGCGGAGCGGCCGCCATGGTCGATGAGCCCGGCAAGCTGACCCTGATCAGCGCCAGCAACGACAACGACCCAGGCGCCGAGGCGCGGGTCGAAGCCATGGTCATGGAGATCGCCCGGATACTGGGCCGCCAGATCGCCCGTGACGTTTTCCGGAGCGGCCAAGCCGCCAACGACAACACCTCCTCGCAGGAGACAGGCGAGGACTGACAAGGAAGGACCTTCGGTCATGACCCGTGTCGCTCTCTACGCTCGCTACTCCGACGACAAGCAGTCGCCCCATTCGATCGAAGACCAGTTCCGCATCTGCCGGATGCAGGCCGACAAGCAAGCCTGGGACGTGGTGGAGACCTATTCGGACGCGGCGATCTCCGGTGCAACCGTGGTCCTTCGCCCCGGCTTCCAGGCGCTGCTGCGTGACGCGCTGGCCGGGAAGTTCGACCTGGTTCTCGCCGAAGCCTTGGACCGGCTGAGCCGCGATCAGGAGGACATCGCCGGGGCGTACAAGCGCCTGCGCTTTGCGGGCGTGCCGATCGTCACCCTGTCGGAGGGCGAGATCAGCGAGCTTCACGTCGGCCTCAAGGGCACGATGAACGCGCTCTTCCTCAAGGACCTCGCCGCCAAGACCCATCGGGGCATCCGGGGGCGCGTGGAGGCCGGCAAGGTCGGCGGCGGCAACGCCTACGGCTATCGGGTGGTCCGGCAGATCGACGCGGCCGGGAAGGTCACGACGGGCGAGCGTGACATCGTTCCCGAGGAGGCTGAAATTATCGGTCGCATCTTCCGCGACTATGCCGCCGGCAAGAGCCCGCGCCGCATCGCCATCGAACTGAACGCCGAGGGCGTGACCGCGCCGTGGGGCAGCAAGTGGTGCGATAGCTCTATCCGGGCAACCGGGCCTTGGGTTCGGGCATCATCAACAACGAATTCTATGTTGGCCGCATGGTCTGGAACCGGCGTCGGCGGATGAAGAACCCCGACACCGGCCGAGTGGAGCCTCGGTTCAATCCCGAGAGCGAGTGGGTGAGCGTCGAGGCTCCGCACCTTCGCATCGTCAGCGACGCGCTGTGGGATGCGGCCCGGCAGCGTCAGGACAGCCTCATCCACGTCTATGAGGACAACATGGCCAAGAGCCGCACGGCGGCGGCTTCCGCCAACCGGCGGCCCAAGACCCTGCTGTCGGGTCTGCTGGTCTGTGGCGTCTGTGGCGGGGCCGTCGCCAAGCGCGGCAACAACCGCTTCGGCTGCGTCGGCCATGTGATGGGCAAGGGCTGCTCCAACAGCCGCACCATCGTCCGCGACGTGCTGGAAGCGCGGGTCATTGCCGGGCTCAAGGATCGCCTCGTCTCGCCCGACGTGATCGCCGAGGCCATGCGGGCCTTCATCGAGGAGAGCAATCGTCTGAAACCCACGCAACTGCGAACACGTCGCGTTATTGACAGCCCTAGGCTGGCTTTGGGCCGGTTCTAGGTCGGCCCGACCGCCAGACATCCTTTGTCACAAAGCCGCTGCATCGCAGCAAAACCCGAAAACCACCTTCGTCCCTGCGTCTGGCGATCCTCGCCATGACGCCCCGCCGCGGCGTCGTCCCCCCTTTTTCGGCGCCGCGGCGGCCAATCGACGGAGGTCCCTTGGAACAGTTTCTCGAACGCGCCGCCTTGTTTCGCGGCCAGGTCTTTCCCGCCCAGAGCGCCCTTTACGAGCGCCTGGCCAGTCATGGCCAGAGTCCCAAGGCCCTGATGATCTCGTGCGCCGACAGCCGCGTCGTGCCCGAGCTGATCACCCAGGCCAGTCCCGGCGACCTGTTCGTCTGCCGCAACGCCGGCAACATCGTGCCGCCGTTCTCCCAGGCCAACGGCGGGGTGTCGTCGGCGGTGGAATACGCGGTGGTGGCGCTGGGGGTGCGCGACATCGTCGTCTGCGGCCACTCCGATTGCGGGGCCATGAAGGCCTTCTCCCATCCCGAGGCTCTGGAGAAGATGCCCAATGTCGCCGCCTGGCTGCGCCACGCCCATGCAGCCCACAGCGTGGTCTGCTCGTGCTATCAGGACCTCGACGAGCACGGCCGAACGCGGGCCCTCTCGCTCGAGAACGTCGTCGTCCAGATCAACCACCTGCGCACCCACCCGTCGGTGGCCTCGGCCATCGCCAAGGGCGAGCTGACCCTGCACGGCTGGTTCTTCGAGATCGAGACCGGCCAGATCCAGGCCTATAACGGCGACACCGGCCAGTTCGAACAGGTCTATGAGGGCGCCCCGCTGCCCGTGGCCCAGCGCCCGTCCCGCCGCATGGTCGCGGCCGACCACCTGGGCATCGCCGCCGAATGACCCAGGCCGCCATCACCTCCCCCAAGGAGTCGCCGGGCGGCAAGCTCGGACTCCAGGCGATCCTGTCGCGCGACTTCACCGCCTCGATCGTCGTCTTCCTGGTGGCCATGCCGCTGTGCATGGGCATCGCCGTCGCCTCCGGCGTCCCGGCCGAGCGCGGCCTGGTCACGGGCATCATCGGCGGGATCATCGTCGGCGCCCTGGCCGGCTCGCCCCTGCAGGTCAGCGGTCCCGCCGCCGGCCTGGCCGTCATCGTCTTCGAGATCGTGTCCAAGCACGGCCTTTCGATGCTGGGTCCGCTCCTGCTGGCGGCCGGCCTGATCCAGCTGGTCGCCGGCGCGCTGAGGCTGGGCCAATGGTTCCGCGCCATCTCGCCGGCCGTGGTCCACGGCATGCTGGCGGGCATCGGTGTGCTGATCGTCGCCGGTCAGTTCCACGTCCTGTTCGCCGACAAGCCCAAGGCGCACGGGCTGGAGAACCTGGCCGCCATCCCGGCCGCCCTGGGCGGCGTCTCCTTCACCAGCCTCGGCGCGGTCGAGGCCGCCCTGGTGGTCGGCCTGGTCACCATCGGCTCGATCCTGGCGTGGGAGAAGTTCCGCCCCGCCAGGCTGAAGCTGGTTCCCGGCGCGCTGCTCGGGGTCCTGGCCGGCACGCTGGTCGCCCTGGGCTTCGGCCTCGACGTCCAGAAGATCGCCGTGCCGGAGTCGATCGCCGCGGCCATCGCCGTGCCCGGCGCGGCCGACCTCGCCCGGATGGCCGACCCGATGCTGCTGCTGACCGCCCTGGCGGTGGCGTTCATCGCCTCGGCCGAGACCCTGTTGTCGGCGGCCGCGGTCGATCGCATGCACGACGGTCCCCGCACGAAGTACAACAAGGAGCTGTTCGCCCAGGGCGTCGGCAACATGCTGTGCGGCGCGGTCGGGGCCCTGCCGATGACCGGCGTGATCGTGCGCAGCTCGGCCAACGTCCAGGCCGGGGCCGTCTCGCGGCTTTCGACCATGCTGCACGGCGCCTGGATCCTGGCCTTCGTCGCCCTGCTGCCCTGGCTGCTGCGGCAGGTCCCCAGCGCCGCCCTGGCCGGGGTCCTGGTGGTCACGGGTTGGAAGCTGGTCAGCCTGGACCACGTCCGCCACCTGTTCGCCCGCTACGGCCTGCTGCCCGCGGTGATCTGGGCGGCGACCTTCGTGGCGGTGGTGGCCACCGACCTGCTGACCGGCGTGCTGATCGGCATGGCCCTGACGCTGCTGGAGCTGATCCCCAACCTGCGGAAGATGCGCCTGCGGGTCGCCCAGCACGCGCTGAGCGAGACCGAGAGCGAGATCCGCCTGGAGGGCGCGGCGACCTTCGTCCAGCTGCCCAAGATCGCCAAGGTCCTGGACGCCGCGCCGATCGGGGGCGTTGTCCGCCTCGACACCCGGGCCCTGACCTGCCTGGACCACACCTGCGCCGAAGCCCTCGGCGACTGGCTGAAGGGCAAGGCCAGGGCGGGAGTGAAGGTCGAGCTGCCCAGTCCCTGCGCGTTCGGCGATCGTCTCCGCGCCGCCGTCGCCCACTGATCCGGCCGCCGCACCCAAGCCCAGGAACGCCCCCCCGTTCCTGGGCGCCTTCCTGGAGAACTCCCGATGACCAAGGCCCAGGAGCGCGCCGCCGAGATGGCCGCGCGGGTCCTCTGCGCTTACCTCAGCCGCAACCTCGTGCCGCCCGACGACCTGCCCGGGCTCACCGCCCGCACCTATGCCGCGCTCGAGGCGGTGCTGGCTCCTTTGCCGAGGGCGGAGCCGACCAGGCCGCCCAGCCCCGAAGCCATCGCCGCCAGCGTCACCCCTGACGCCATCGTCAGTTTCGAGAACGGCCGCCGCTATCGCTCGCTGCGCCGCCATCTCAAGCAGCAGGGCCTGACCGAGGCCCAATATCGCGCCAAATGGGGGTTGACCGACGACTATCCGCTGGTGGCCCGCAGCTTCTCGGATCTTCGCTCGCAAGCCGCGCGCCGCGGTCGATTGGGCGCCTAGACCGGCCTGATGTTGCACAATGCAACATTCTGATGTATCCGACCGCGGGACGATGGCGGCGCAGGAAGCGGTTTCATCGATAATCTGACGGTCGCGGGTTCGAGTCCCGCTGGCGGGGCCTCTCGCCATAGCTCAGTGGGTAGAGCATCAGGAACGCCGCTTCCGAATATTCCCCATCGTCACCGTTTTTCGTTGCATGAAGCAACAGGCTTGACTATACGAACGCCTCTCGTCGCTTCGGTGGCGGGAACGGAGGGCGGCGCAGGAAACGGTTACTTCGCCTGTCACGCGGGAGGTCGAGGGTTCGAATCCCTCCGGACGACGCAAGTCGCCCGTAGCTCAGTCTGGTAGAGCGCCACGCCGTTTCCGGATTTTCCCCCTCGGGAAGCCAATCGATCCGGCGGCGTAGCACAGCGGATTCTTCGGGTGACGGCAGGCGGGCGAAAGCTGCGCACCGTTTCCTCGCAAGAGGGAGGCCCGCGGTGCGCCTGTTCCCCGGAAGATCGTCGACGGCGGTGATGGCCAACCGGGTTCATCGCTCCAACCAAAGGGCGGCCGGGACGAAAGTCAACCGGGTCCGGGCGTCGCGAGCGCCCGGCGGAAGCGCCCTCCCGAGCCGAGTATTCCCCGTCGACATTTTTCTCGTCCAGCTTGTTGCATTACGCAACAAGCTGGACTAAAGAACTCTGGTCTTCGAAGAGACGCCGCCGGCGTCGCGAGGACCCGATCAGGCGACGAACGAGACCATGACTTCGAGCAATCTGAAGTTTGAACGTCCGGAGGGCTGCACGCCCTAGACCTCCCCGACGCCGGTTTCGGCCATCGGGGCCTGGACGTCTCGTCCGCCTCCCGACCGGCCTGGAAACCCCAAGCGACGTCAGGAGAAGAGCGCCATGCGCTTCAACATCTTCGCCAAGCGCCCCGACGTCACCTTCGAGGGCGCCCCCGCCGTGGTCCTCACGGCTGAACAACAACTGCGCCGGTCGGTGCTCTCGTGCCTCCTGTGGGAGGACGAGTTCTACGAGGACGGCCTGGCCATCGCCGACCGCATCGCCGCCCTGGCGAGCGCGGTCGCGCCGCAGGTCACGGCCGATCTCGCGATCGAGGCGCGCGAGACCTTCAAGCTGCGCCATGCGCCGCTGATGCTGCTCTGCGCCCTGACCCGCACGGGATCGGGCACGCCGCTGGTCGCTCAGACGATCGAGCGGGTGATCCAGCGCGCCGACGAACTCACCGAGTTCCTGGCGCTCTACTGGCGCCATGGCCGGCGGCCGCTGAGCAAGCAGACGAAGAAGGGCCTCGCGGCCGCCTTCGGCAAGTTCGACGCCTATCAGCTGGCCAAGTACGACCGCGAGGGTCCGGTGAAGCTGCGCGACGTGCTGTTCCTGGTCCACGCCAAGCCGAAGGACGAGGCGCAGGCGGCCCTGTGGAAGCAGGTCGCCGACCGCACGCTGACGGCGCCGGACACCTGGGAGGTCGCGCTCTCGGGCGGCGCGGACAAGCGCGAAACCTTCCAGCGCCTGCTGGCCGAGAAGAAGCTGGGCTACCTGGCCTTGCTCCGGAACCTCCGGAACATGGATCAGGCCGGCGTCGACGAGGCCCTGGTCAAGGACGCCATCCTGGCGCGGCGCGGCGCGGAACGGGTCCTGCCCTTCCGCTACGTGGCGGCCGCCCGGGCCGCGCCGCGGTTCGAGCCCTGGCTCGACCAGGCGCTGGCCGAGACCGTGCTGGAAGGCGCGGTCTTCGATGGGCGGACGATCATTCTGGTCGACGTCTCCGGCTCGATGGACGCCCGTCTGTCGGCCCGGTCGGACCTGACCCGGATGGACGCGGCCGCCACCCTGGCCTCGATCGTGCCGGGCGAGGTGCGGGTCTTCACCTTCTCCAACGCGGTGAAGGAGGTCCCGCCCCGTCGGGGCATGGCCGGGATCGACGTGGTGGTCCGCTCGCAGCCCCACGGCGGCACGGAACTGGGCAAGGCGATCGAAAAGATCAACGCCCTGGCCCACGACCGGCTGATCGTGGTGACCGACGAGCAGTCCCACGACCGGGTTCCGGCCCCGAAGGCGGCCAAGGCCTATATGGTCAACGTCGCCAGCGCCCGGAACGGCGTCGGCTACGGCCCGAACTGGGTCCATGTCGACGGCTTCTCCGAGGCCGTCCTGGGCTTCATCCGCGAGCACGAACGCCTGACGGCGGAGGTTCGCTAGGATGAGCCCGGAGGCCTTGCGGCAGGCGGCGATCACCCTTTTCGGCGAGCGGGGCTGGATGTCCCGGCTCGCCGAAACCCTGGGGGTGGACCGGTCCTCGGTGTCCCGCTGGTTCGCGGGCCTGCCGGTTCCCGGGCCGGTCGCCGCCGCCGTCGAGGCCTGGCTGCTCATCTACCGACTGACCGGTCTTCGGCCGGGCGAGTACGACCAGCTCGACCCGGCCGAAGACTCCCCTTCCGAAGACTGAACGCCCGTCCGAAAGCCTCCGATGTTCCTGTCGATCGCCACCACCCATCGCCCCGCCACCGACGTGGGCTTCCTGCTGCACAAGCACCCCGGCCGCGTGCACGAGACCGAGCTGCCGTTCGGTAAGGCGCACGTGTTCTATCCGCAGGTCGGCGAGGATCGCTGCGAGGCGGCCCTGATGCTGGACGTCGATCCCGTCGGCCTGGTGCGTGGCAAGGGCCGGGGCGACGGCCTGCTGGACCAGTACGTCAACGACCGCCCCTACGCCGCCTCGTCCTTCCTGTCGGTGGCCCTGGCCCGCGCTCTGCGTACGGCCATGACCGGGACCTCGCGCGAGCGGCCCGAATTGGCGGAGAGCGCGATCCCGCTGGAGGCCGTCGTCACGCCCCTGCCCGCGCGGGGCGGCGAGGCCCTGGTGCGCCAGCTGTTCGAGCCGCTGGGCTGGACCGCCGACGTCGAGAGCGTGGCCGGCGCGGACGGCGCGCCGTCGCGCTACGTGACCCTGCGCCTGTCGGCGACCGCGCGCCTGCGCGACCTGCTGAACCACCTCTATGTGCTGATCCCGGTGCTGGACGACGACAAGCACTACTGGGTCGGCGACGACGAGGTGGAGAAGCTGATGCGGCGCGGCGAGGGCTGGCTGGAAGCCCATCCGGCCCGCGACCTGATCGTCCGCCGCTACCTGATCCATCGCAAGGCCCTGGCCCGCGACGCTCTGGAGCGCCTGGCGCCCGAGACCCGCGACGAGGCCGTCGATCCGGCTGAACGCAAGCCCGGCGCCGAGGATGCGCTGGAAGCGCCGCTGCGCCTCAACGACGAACGGATGGCCGCCGTCGCCGAGGCCCTGCGCGCCAGCGGCGCCAAGGCGATCGCCGACCTCGGCTGCGGCGAGGGCAAGCTGCTGCAGCGCCTGGTGCGCGAACGCTGGGTCGAGCGCCTGATCGGCGTCGACGCCGCCGCCCGCGACTTGGAATGGGCGGCCAAGCGGCTGAAGCTGCACCTGGCCGGCGGTCCGCCCGAAGGTCGGGTCACCCTGCTGCACGGCTCGGTCACCTACCGCGATCGTCGCTGGGAGGATGTCGACGCCGCAGCCCTGGTCGAGGTGATCGAACATCTGGACGCCGACCGCCTGCCCGCCTTGCAGAAGGTGGTGTTCGGCGCGGCGGGGCCCAGGACCGTGGTCGTGACTACGCCGAACGCCGAGTACAACGCCCTCTTCCCGAACCTGACCGCCGGCGCCTTCCGCCATCCGGACCACCGGTTCGAGTGGACGCGGGCGCAGTTCCGCGCCTGGGCCGAAGGCGTGGCGTCCGCCCACGGCTACACGGTCGCCTACGACGACATCGGCAAGCGCGACGAGACGCTCGGCGCGCCGACCCAGATGGCCGTCTTCACGAGGGCTGGTTGATGTTCGGCAAGTCCAAGGAGGCGCTGGTCCGCCTCGACGTGCCGCAATCTTCGGTCGGCGCGCCTCTGCCCAGCCTGGTGGCGGACGAACAGACGTTGTTCGTCTGCTACCTGCTGCAGACCTACGAGCCGGACTGGGACGGATCGACGATCCGCGTCGTGGAACAGGACTCCGAGAACGAGCCCCTGGCGGTGCTCAAGGTCCCCTTCTGCCGGGCGCATCTCTTCGGCCCGCCCAACGACGAGGCCATCTCGGGGCACCGTCTGGCCAAGCTGGGCCTGGAGCCATTCTCCGCGTTCGAGGTCACGAACTCGGCCTGGATCGCCGACCTCGAGCGCGCCAATCGGGTCCATCCCTATCACCACGCATCGCAATACGCGGCGCTGCGCCACTTCATCTTCACCTTCCACGACAGCGTTCTAGAGTTCATCGCCGAGAGCTTCGAGGTCCGCCAAGCCTCCTCCCCTCTACGCGATACGCTCCGCCGCCTGGTCGACGAGCTTTGACGACACCATGACCACCCTCGACATTCCCGACTTCGCCCTCGTCGTGCTGATCGGCGCCTCGGGCTCCGGCAAATCGACCTTCGCCGCCAGGCATTTCGCCCCGACCGAGGTGATCTCGTCGGACCATTGCCGCGCGCTGGTCGTCGACGACGAGACCGACCAGTCGATCAGCGGCGACGCCTTCGAGCTGGTCAAGGCCATAGCCGACAAGCGCCTGAAGCACCGCCGGCTGACGGTGATCGACGCCACCAACGTGCGTCCCGCCGACCGCAAGGGCTGGATCGAGCTGGCCCGGCGCTGGCACGCCCTGCCCGTCGCGATCGTCCTGGACCCCGGCGTCGACACCTGCTTCTCGCGCAACAAGGCCCGCGCCGATCGCGACTTCGGCATCGGCGTCGTCCAGCGCATGAGCTCGGAGATCCGACACGGCCTGGGCGGCCTGCAGCGCGAGGGCTTCCGCCAGGTGTGGAAGCTGGCCAGCGAGGCCGAGATCGACGCCGCCGCCGTCGAGCGCAAGCCGTTGTGGACCGACAAGCGCCACGACCAGGGGCCGTTCGACATCGTCGGCGACATCCACGGCTGCGCCGACGAGCTGCAGGACCTGCTGGCGGCGCTGGGCTATGTCGTGGCGTGGGGCGAGACGAGCGGCGAGCGCTCGGTCGTCGTCACGCCGCCGGCGGGCCGCAAGGCCGTCTTCGTCGGCGACCTGGTGGATCGCGGGCCCAACTCGCCCGACGTGCTGCGCATCGTCATGAGCATGGTCGCGGCCGGAACCGCCTACTGCGTCCAGGGCAACCACGAGCGCAAGTTCGGCCGCTGGCTGGAAGGCCGCAAGGTGACGATCGCCCACGGCCTGCAGCAGACCATCGATCAGTACGACGGGACCGACCGCGGCTTCCGCGCCGCCCTGCCCGCCTTCCTGGACGACCTGCGCAGCCACGTCTGGCTGGACGGCGGTCGCCTGGCCGTGGTCCATGCGGGCCTCAAGGCCGAGATGATCGGCCGCGGCTCGGGCGCGGTGCGCGAGTTCGCGCTCTATGGCGAGACCACCGGCGAGATCGACGAGTTCGGCCTGCCCGTCCGGGCCGACTGGGCGGCCGGCTATCGGGGCGAGACGGCGGTCGTCTACGGTCACACGCCCATGCCCGAGACCCAGTGGGTCAACAACACGCTCTGCATCGACACCGGCTGCGTGTTCGGCGGCAAGCTGACGGCCCTGCGCTGGCCCGAAAAGGCCCTGGTCGAGGTCCCCGCTCGCCAGGTCTGGTGCGAACCCATGCGCCCGCTGCGTCCCGTCGGCGGCGACCGCTCGAGCCAGGCCGCCGCCGACGACCTGCTGGACATGGAGGACGTCAGCGGCCGACGCTGGATCGACACGACCTTGCGCGGTCGCGTGGTGGTCGCCGAGGAGAACGCCTCGGCCGCCATCGAGGTGATGAGCCGCTTCGCCCTGGCCCCGCAGTGGCTGGCCTATCTGCCGCCGACCATGTCGCCGGTCGAGACCAGCGCGCGCGACGGCTGGCTGGAACGTCCCGAGGAGGCCTTCGCCCACTATCGCGAGCGCGGCGTGGCCGAGGTGGTCTGCGAGGAAAAGCACATGGGCTCGCGGGCCGTGATCGCCCTTTGCCGAACGGCGGAGGCGGCGAAGGCCCGCTTCGACGCCGCGGACGGCGAGACCGGCGCGATCTGGACCCGCACGGGGCGCGGCTTCTTCGCCGAGACCGCGACGACCGAAGCCCTGCTGGCCCGGCTGCGCGCCGCCGTCGAGGCCGCCGGCCTGTGGGACGAGCTTTCCACCGACTGGCTGCTGCTGGACGCCGAGATCATGCCCTGGTCGGCCAAGGCCGGCGCCCTGATCGACGCCCAGTACGCCCCCGTCGCGGCCTCGTCCCGCGCGGGGCTCGCGGCGGCGGCGGAGGCGCTGTCGCGCGCCGCGGCCCATGGCGCGCCGGTCGCCGAACTGCTGGCGAAGGTCGCGGACCGGGCCGGGCGCGCCGACCTCTACGCCAAGGCCTGGGCGCCCTATGTCTGGCCGGTTTCCGGGGTCGACGACCTGAAGGTCGCGCCGTTCCATCTGCTGGCCAGCGAGGGGCGCGTGTGGTTCGACCAGGATCATGCCTGGCACATGGGCCTGGCCGAGCGCCTGGCGGCGACCGGCGATCCGGTCGTCGCCTCCACCCGCTGGCGCGTCGTGCCGCTGGCCGACGACGCCGCCTGCGCCGAGGCCGTCGCCTGGTGGGAAGCCCTGACCGGCGCCGGGGGCGAAGGCATGGTCGTCAAGCCGCGCGACTTCGTGGCGCGCGGCGCCAAGGGCCTCCTGCAGCCGGCGCTGAAGGTGCGCGGCCGCGAGTACCTGCGGATCATCTACGGTCCGGAGTACGACGCGCCCGAACACCTGGAACGCCTGCGCGTGCGAGGCCTGGGCGGCAAGCGCAACCTGGCGCTCCGCGAGTTCGCGCTCGGTCACGAGGCGCTTAAGCGCTTCGTCGAACGCGCGCCGCTGCGCCGGGTCCACGAATGCGTCTTCGCCGTGCTGGCGATGGAGAGCGAGCCGATCGACCCAAGGCTATAGGGGCGACAGCAAGCGGCGCCGGAGTCTTCGCCCAGGCGTCCGGGCGGCCTCGAGCCGAGGAGCGCAGGCGGCGGACTGAAACTCCGGTCCCAGGCCTCAGGAGAGAAGCCGCGCTTCTCGCCGCGCTCCCGCTTGCCCCGCCGCGATTCCCATCCCACCTTTGAGTCATGAGCGACCGTTCGACAGGCCTGGCCCCTTCCAAGCTGACGGCGGTGCTGGGCCCGACCAACACCGGCAAGACCCATCTGGCCGTCGAGCGGATGCTGGGCCACGCCTCGGGGATGATCGGCCTGCCGCTGCGGCTGCTGGCGCGGGAGATCTACGACCGGATCGTCAAGCTGCGCGGCAAGGCGTCGGTCGCCCTGATCACCGGCGAGGAGAAGATCGTCCCGCCGCGCGCCGCCTATTTCGTCTGCACGGTCGAGGCCATGCCGCTGGGCCGCGAGGTCGAGTTCGTGGCCATCGACGAGATCCAGCTGTGCGCCGATCCCGAGCGCGGCCACATCTTCACCCACCGCCTGCTGCACGCCCGGGGCAAGTTCGAGACCATGCTGCTGGGGGCCGGGACCATGGCCCCGCTGGTGCGCCGCCTGCTGCCCGACGCCGAGATCGTCAGCCGCGAACGCTTTTCGACCCTGACCTATTCCGGCTCCAAGAAGCTGACCCGCCTGCCGCGCCGCTCGGCGGTGGTCGCCTTCTCGACCGACGCCGTCTACGCCATCGCCGAGTTGATCCGCCGGCAGAGGGGCGGGGCGGCGGTGGTCATGGGCAGCTTGAGCCCCCGCACCCGCAACGCCCAGGTCGCGCTCTACCAGTCCGGAGACGTCGACTTCCTGGTAGCCACCGACGCCATCGGCATGGGCCTGAACATGGACGTCGACCACGTGGCCTTCGCGGGCCTGCGCAAGTTCGACGGCCGGCGCACCCGCTGGCTGCACCCGCAGGAGGTGGGCCAGATCGCCGGCCGGGCCGGGCGCTACACCCGCGACGGCACGTTCGGGGTCACGGGCGACTGCGAGGAGATGGACGAGGACCTCGTCGAGAGCGTCGTCAACCACCAGTTCGAGCCGGTGATGGGCGCGGAGTGGCGCAACGCCCGGCTGGACTTCGGATCCTTGCAGGGCCTGCTGCGCTCGCTGGCCGAGCCGCCGCATCGCGCGGGCCTGTCGCTGTCGGAAGAGGCGCTGGACGAGCGCACCCTGCGCAAGCTGGCCCAGCAGGAGGACGTGGTCGCCCGCTGCAAGGCCGACCGCTCGGCCTTGATCCGGCTGTGGGACGTGTGCCAGACGCCGGACTTCCGCAAGACCACCGACGACGACCACCAGCGCATGGTCCGCACCCTGTTCGACGACCTGACCACGGGCCGCAAGCGCCTGCCCGAGGACTGGATCGCCGGCCAGTTCAAGGCGCTGGACCGCACCGACGGCGAGATCGACAGCCTGGCCGCCCGCCTGTCCGGCGTGCGCACCCTCAGCTACATCGCCAACCGCGGCGACTGGCTGCACAACCCCGTCCACTGGCAGGGCACGACGCGGCAGCTGGAGGACCGGCTCTCCGACACCCTGCACGAGAAACTGATGGCCCGGTTCATCGACCGGCGCACCAGCGTGCTGATGCGCCAGCTGGGCGACCGCGAGACCATGCTGGCCGGCGTCGGGGCCGACGGGGCGGTGACGGTCGAGGGCCAGGTGGTCGGCCGGCTGACCGGCGTCACCTTCGTCCAGGAAAAGGGCGCCAGCGCGCTGGAGGAGAAGGCGCTGCGCAACACCGCCCAGCGGGCGGTCACCCCCGAGATCGCCCGTCGCCTGGGCAAGTTGGCGGCCGAGCCCGACGGCGCCTTCGCCCTGACGCCAGACGGCGTGGTGCTGTGGAACGGCGAGGCGGCCGGGGCGGTGAGAGCCGGAGGCGACCTGCTCCATCCTCGCGCGCGCCTGCTGGGCGAACTGGGCGAGGCCAGTGTCCGGGAACGCGCCGAGCGGCGGCTGGACGCCTTCCTGGCCGCCGAGGTCGATCGCAAGCTGCCCGGCCTGCGCAAGCTGGAGCGGGCGCTGTCCGGCGGCGAGCTGAAGGGTCTGCCGCGCGGCCTGGCCCACCGGCTGCTGGAGGCCGGCGGCGTGCTGGACAAGCGCGCGGTCGACCCGGACCTGAAGGCGATGAGCCAGGCCGAACGGCGCAACCTCAAGGCCCTGGGCGTGCGGATCGGGGCGTTCAGCCTGTTCCTGCCGTCGGTACTGCGGCCAGAGGCCGTGGCGACCGCCCGCGCTTTGATGCCGGGCGGCTGGCGCGGGCAGAGCGAGCGCCTGGCCGCCGCGCCCACTCCCGCGCCGGACGCCCGCGCCCTGTCGGCCAACGGCCTGCGGCTGGTGGGCCGGCATCTGGCCCCGGTCGAAATGCTGGAGCGGCTGGACGCCCTGCTGCGCGAGGGCCAGCGGCCGGGCGGGGTGGTGCTGACCGACGCGGCCCGCGACACCCTGGGCTGGACCCCGGCCGAGGCCGCCGCCGTGCTGCGGGCCCTGGACTACACCCCCGCGATCCGGCCCAAGGAGGGCGACCCGATCGTGTGGAAGCGGCGCAGCGCCCAGCGGCCCGAGCCCAGGGTCACGCCACGTCCGGATTCGCCGTTCGCGGCCCTGGCCAGGCTGACCGAGCCGCCGCCGAGGCGGAAAAAGCCGCGCCGCCGCAAACCGGCCGCCGCCGCCAAGGCCGCCTCATGAGCGACGAGGATCCGGGCCACTGCCGCGCCGACGTCTGGCTGTGGCGCGCGCGGTTCTTCAAGACCCGTTCCCTGGCCGGCCGCTTCGTCGAGGAAGGCCGCATCCGCCTGACCCGGACGGGCGTCGAGAGCCGCGTCGACAAGCCCTCGCGCGGCCTGCGCATCGGCGACGCCCTGATGTTCGCCATCGGCGGCCGCGTCGTCTCGGTGCGCGTGCTGGGCTTCGGCGAGCGGCGGGGCCCGGCGACGGAAGCGCGGGAGTTGTACGAGGCGGTGGAGGGGTAGGGACCGCTTGGCCCTATGCCTTTCCGTCGAACACCAGCTGGGTTCCGACATAGGGGCGTATCACCTTGTCCGGCATCAGGCGCGTCGCCTCGGCGATGAACACCTCCCCGGTGCAGTGCATGGGAATGATGTAGGTCGGGTCCATCTTGACGAATTCAGCGGCTGTCCGCCTGGCCTCGTCCTCGGTCCGTGGACGCACCAGGTGGAAGCCGCCGACCACCGCATGGACCTCGTCGACCCCCGATAGCGCCTGGGCCCGCCGGACGGCGTTGAGCACGCCCCGGTGACTGCAGCAGGACACCACCACAAGGCCCAGGCCCCTGACCACGTAGCAGGTGGCCAGTTCGTGCTCGCCGTCGTCGGGCGTCTGGCCGTCGCGCTTGCCCGGCGACAGCTTGGCCGCGTCGCACCCCACCCCGGCGCGCATGGCCGTGGGTATGGCTGCCCGCTCGAAGGAGGTCAGCGGGATGACGCCGGTGGTGAAGGCCTGGTCGGCGACGACCGCCGGCTCAGGCGCGATGCGCACCTGCAGGCCTGCCCGGGCCAGCTCGCCGCGATCCAGCGCCCCCATCACCGGCGGGGGCGAGGCAATCATCGCCACCCGCTCGCAGAAGGTTTCCTCGCCGCCGACATAGAGCGGCAGGTGGCGATCCCTGGCGGGTCGTCCCGCGAACAGGCCGGCGAAGCCGCCATAGTGGTCCAGATGGCCATGGCTCAGCACCGCGGCGTCGAACTGGTCGGGGTCGAGGCCCAGCAAGGCGAGATTGTTGGTCAGGGTCTCCGGCGTGTAGCCGAAGTCCACCAGGACGCGCCGGGTCTGATCCCTGATCCGCGACGTGCCCAGGATCGACAGCCCGAACTCGGCCTTCAGCGCCTGGCGGGACATCCGCGGGCGTCGGTCGCCCGTCTCGCGGCGCACCTCGAAGCCAGGCAGGGTCAGGTTGGGGAGGAAGGGGCCGAAGGTCGCATTGTCGATCAGCACTTGCAGCGTCAGTTGGTCGACGACGGGCGCCTTGAAGCGCGGCTCGGCCCGCACCGGGCTCATCGACATGCCCGACAGGCTGGCCAGCAGGCCGGCGATCAACGCCCGCCGATCGGTAAAGAGCTCGGGCATCGAGGGCATCGCGCGTCTCCGGCCGGCGTCGGCGGACGCGATCCTCCCACGAAGCCGGCGTTTCGGCTACGACCGCGCAAAGCGCGAGCGAACGCCCTACCGCCCCGCCTTGGTGTAGGCGTTGATCGCGGGGGCCATTTCCGGCGTCGGCGCGACCGCCGGGGCGGCCGGCTCCGCCGCCGCGCCGGCCAGGCGAGCCTGGGCCTCGGGCGACAGGGTGACGGTGTCGGTCGCCGCGGGCGGCGCCTGGACGGCGTCGAGGTCGGCCTGGAGGCGGGCCCGGTAGTCGTCGACCGAGGCCGGCGGCGGCGAGCCGGGCATGCCCACCTGCAGCGAGGCGATGATCTGCTGGTGGTCGCTCGACAGGCCGTCGAAGGCCTCCTTCATCCGCTGCTGCGGAACGGGCGGGGCGGCGTCCGCGCCGGGCCAGGCGGCGCGGGTGAAGGTGTTGACCGCGGTCTGGATCGTCTTGGCGAACGGCGACTCGGTCAGGGCGTGGGTCAGGGCGGCGCGCTCGCCGTGGCCGGCGCCCGCCCAGCGGCCGGACAGGGCGTGATAGGCGTCCAGCTGGCGACCGACCGGGGTCGCGCCGCTGGCGTCGTTGACCGCCGCGGTCGCCGCCGCGACGCCGCCTGAAAAGGAAAAGGCCGTCTGGCCGCCGCCGGCCGTCGCCGAGATCTGGTCTATCTTCATCGCACCGGCAAATTCGCGTCGGTCGGGTGAAGAGAAGATGAAGCGCCCGCGCGACGCAAGGTCGCGGGACCGCTATGCCCCAAAACGCAGCAGATAGCCGGGCACCATCGCCGCCGGCATCGGCCGGCTGAAATGGTAGCCCTGGATCTGGTCGCAGCCGTAGTCGGCCAGGGCCTCCAGCTGGTCCTGGTCCTCGACGCCCTCGGCGACCACCTTCATGCCCATCGAGCTGCCCAGGGTGATCACCGCCTTGACGATGGCGGCGTCCTCCGCGTTCTGGACGAAGGACTTGTCGATCTTCAGCCGGTCGATCGGGAACTGGCGCAGGTTGGCCAGGCTGGCGTAGCCGGTGCCGAAGTCGTCGAGGGCGATCATCACCCCGGCCTGGTGCAGCTGGCGGACGGTGTCGCTGACCATGTCCGAGCCCCAGCCCATATAGACGTTCTCGGTGACCTCGATGGTCAGCCGGTCGCAGGGCACGTTCCAGCGGGCCAGACGCTCCTGGACCTCCTGGGCCAGGCGCCCGCTGCGGAACTGGGCGGCCGAGATGTTGACCGCCACGCGGCCGAACTCGACGCCGTCGTCCAGCCACTGGCGCATCTGTTTCAAGGCGGTCTCGAACGCCAGGTCGCCCAGCTTCAGCGACAGGTCCTGGTCCTCGAAGGCGGCCATGAAGCGGTCGGGGGTCAGCACGCCCTGCTCGGGATGGTCCCAGCGCATCAGCGCCTCGAAGCCGCTGACGCTGTTGGACGCCAGGTCGACCACCGGCTGGTAGTAGAGCACGAACTCCTTGGCGGTGATCGCCGCGCGCACGTCGCGCAGCAACTCGATCCGTCGCTCCAGGGCCGAGCGCATCGAGGGGTCGAAGACGACGCTGCGGTTGCGCCCCTCGTCCTTGGCCCGGTAGAGGGCGATGTCGGCGTTCTTGATCATGTGGCTGGGATCGGCGTCGGGATCACCGTGCAGCGCCGCCCCGATGCTGGCGCTGACCGAGAAGCTGCGGCCGGCGTGCTCGATGGGTCGGCGCAGCAGGTCCTGCAGGGCGTTGACCGGCCGCATCATGTCGGCCTCCGAATGCAGGCCGCGCAGGATCACGGCGAACTCGTCGCCGCCCAGCCGGGCCACCGTGTCGCCGGACCGGAACGCCGCGTGCAGCATCTCGGCCAGGCGTTTCAGCAGCGCGTCGCCGGCGTCGTGGCCCAGGGTGTCGTTGATGTCCTTGAAGTGGTCGACGTCGATCATGATCAGGCCGAACAGCTCGCCCATGATCTCCGAGGCGTCGACGGCCTCCTGGAACTTGCGATTGAAATAGGCGCGGTTGGGCAGGCCGGTCAGGCTGTCCTTGAAGGCCAGGTTCTCGACGGCCTCGGTCTGGCGGCGGCGGTCGGTGATGTCCTTGAACAGATTGACCAGACGCTCGGGCTTGCCGTCGGCGCCCAGGAACTTCTTCCCGACCGAGCGCACCCAGGTCTCGACCCCGTCGTCGCGGTTGAGGCGGAACTCGAAGACCTGGGCCTCGCCGTCCTTGCGCGACCGGACCATTTCGGCGATCCGCTCATAGTCGTCGGGATGGACGATCTCCAGCGGGTCGTTCTTGAACAGGCACCACTTCTCCAGTTCGGGCGAGGTGCCCGAGCAGTAGATCTCGCCGGTCCGCAGGTCGTATTCGCGGACCATCAGTTCATCGAGCTCCAGCGCCATCCTCAGCCGCTGCTGGTCGCGTTCGGCCTTCAGAGCGGTCTCCGCGTAGCCGCTGACGTCGCGGGCGGTGACGATCACCGCCAGGGTGCGGCCGGCCTCGCCCTCCCCTTGCCCCGATTGGGTGGCGGCGAATTCGGTGCGCCAGATCCGGGGCTCGGCGTCATTGAGGGCGATGGAGCGGTAGCGCGAGAACGGCTCGCCGAACGCCACGCAGCGCTCCAGGCTGGCGACGTCCTCGGGGCTGACCAGGCCGCGGCGGAAATCGTCGCCGATCGAAACGCCGGGCGACAGGCCGTGGCTGGCCCAGTCGGGACTGACGGCGGTCAGGCGGAAGTCGGCGTCGACCAGGGCCGCCGCGAACGGGGCGTGGCGCACGAAGGTTTCGAAGGCGTCCATCTGGGCGCCCAGGGTCTTGGTCTGCGGGGTCGTGATCGAGACCTGGGGGCGCACGGCGGTTCTCGTCATGGTCGGGTAGTCGACTTCTTGTTTGTTTTCCTCGGCTTGGTTGTGACCGAGCTTCGATAAGAAAGGGTAACGTAACGGCGGTATCCAAAGATCCGCGCCAATTTGAGGTGGCGCCGGCCGCCCACAGGGAGGGGGATGTGAGAAATCCTGGGCCCGCGCGCAGCCAAGCCGCATTGACAAGCGGCCCCTTGGCTTCGAAAACGCGGCCTCTCTCGCGCTAGTCCCGGAATACACCGAGCCTTCGATGACCTACATCGTTACCGACGCCTGCATCAAATGTAAGTTCATGGACTGCGTCGAGGTGTGCCCGGTCGACTGCTTCTATGAGGGCGAGAACTTCCTGGCCATCAATCCGGACGAATGCATCGACTGCGGCGTCTGCGAGCCCGAGTGCCCGATCGACGCCATCAAGCCCGACACCGAGGACGAGCCCGACGGCAAATGGCTGCGGATCAATTCCGAATACGCCAAGATCTGGCCGAACATCACGGTCAAGGGCACGCCGCCCGCCGACCGCGAAGACTTCGAACGCGAAACCGGCAAGTTCGAGAAATATTTCAGCGAAAAGCCCGGCAAGGGCAGCTGAGCCGACTGGCCCCGGGCTTCGGCTCAGGGGGCTCCGGCCGACGGATGGTTGACGATCACGCCGCCCCCGCTGGACGGACGAGCGAAATCGCGTATTTCGCCGTAAATCTCCCGAAAGATCGGCCAAATCAGCTTGGCCGGGCGGCTAAACAGGTCGCAAGCCTTTCATCAAGCTGAATTTTATGATATTGTCGCTCTCGACGTAACGGTCGCGATTGTTCGCGCCTGCCGTCATGTGGACGATGTCAGCCGGGAAACCGGCGCGCCCGATCGAAGGCGAAGGGTGACTTAAGCACTATTCCAAATCCTGACCGGTATTGGCCCCGCAACATTTCGCGGACGGGTCCTTGTCGCCGTTTGGGACACCCTTTGGATGGTTTCGAGACGCGGTGTTTTGGGCTTGGCCCGAACTTATTGAGGACGAACGAATGAGCAAGAGCGGTCTGGAATTCTCGGTCGGCGATCACGTCGTTTATCCCGCGCACGGCGTGGGCAGCATCCAGGGCGTCGAGACCCAGGAAGTGGCCGGGATGTCGCTCGAGGTCTACATCATCACCTTCGACCACGAGAAGATGACCCTGCGCGTGCCGACCAAGAAGGCCAAGACCGCGGGCCTGCGCCCGCTGGCCGAAGGCAATGTCGTCAGCCAGGCCCTGACCACCCTGAAGGGCCGCGCCCGCGTGAAGCGCACTATGTGGTCGCGCCGCGCCCAGGAATACGAAGCCAAGATCAATTCGGGCGACCTGATCTCGATCGCCGAGGTGGTCCGCGACCTGCACCGCGCCGAAAACCAGCCGGAACAGTCCTATTCCGAGCGCCAGCTCTATGAATCGGCCCTGGACCGCATGGCCCGGGAAGTCGCCGCCATCGAGCGCATCGACCGCGAAGCCGCCATCGGCATCCTGACCAAGTCTCTGGTCAAGAACGCCGCCTGAGCGCGGTCTGACGGCAATAGTCAGAGTTAAAGCGAAGCGCCCCCGGATTTCGATCCGGGGGCGTTTTGCGTTCTGACGTCCGGAAATGTTCTGAGGCGCCGAATGGTCGCGACCCGTACGAGGTCGATTGATACCGTTACCATTGTCAATTACCCTGACATGAACCAGGCTGGCCACGGACACAGAATCCGTGCCGACGAGGAAGCGCAGGAAGGATTCCAATGACCGACGCAAAGTTCCAGGGCCGGGCCAGACGGCCTTGGCGGCTCCTGATCGTGGGCCTGGCCCTGGCCGCCTGGCCGATGGCCGAGGCGGCGCACGCCCAGGCCAGGCCGCCGGCCTCGGCGGTCCAGCAGGGCGAGGACGGCCTCACGATCCGCACGGCCCAGGGCGCGGTCAATGTGCAGGTCTGGGGCGACAACATCGTCCGGGTCCGGCGCTACCGCGACGCGGCGCCGGAGCGGACCAGCCTGGCGGTGGTCCTGCCGCGGCCGGCCCAGCGCCTCCGCGTCGCCACCACCGCCGGCGGCGTCGAGATCACCACCCCGGCGCTGAAGGTGGCCATCGCCCGCGACAGCGGCGCGGTGTCGTTCAGCGACGCGGCCGGAAAGCCCTACACCCGCGAGTTGCTGGCGGCGGGGGACGACGGCCTGGCGCCGGCCACGGGCGGCGCGCCTGGCCAGTTCTCGATCCGCCAGGCGTTCGAGATCTCCGGTCCGCAGGAATTCCTGGGCCTTGGCCAGCATTCGGACGGCGCTCTCGACCGCACCGGCCACAGCGTGCTGCTGCAGCAGAAGAACACCGACGTCGCCGTGCCGATGCTGTGGTCCACGAAAGGCTACGGAATCCTGTGGGACAACGCCTCGGTGACGACCGTCGAGGTCGGCCTGCCCCAGGCCGCCAACCAGCTGGCGTTCCGGTCGGAGGCCGGGCGCGACGTCGACTACTACTTCATCGCCGGCTCCAAGCCCGACGCGGTGATCGCCGGCTATCGCCGCCTGACCGGGGCGGCGCCGATGATGGCCCGCTGGACCTGGGGCTTCTGGCAATCACGCGAACGCTACAGCTCGCAGGACGAGCTGGTCGGGATCGCCCGCCGCTATCGCCAGATGAACATCCCGATCGATGCGGTGATCCAGGACTGGCAGTACTGGGCCCCGGGCCAATGGGGCTCGCACCAGTTCGATCCCGCCCGTTACCCCGACCCCAGGAAGATGCTGGCCGACCTGAAGGCGATGGACGTGCACGCCATCGTCTCGGTCTGGCCGCGCTTCGATGCGGGCCTGGCCAACACCAAGGCGCTGGAGGCGGCCGGCGTGCTGTTCCCGCCCACCTACCGCAACGTCTATCCGGAAGGCTCCGGCCGCTGGTACGACGCCTATGGCAAGGCCGGGCGCGACCTCTACTGGTCGCAGATCTCCAAATCGATGACCCCGATCGGCTTCGACGGCTACTGGCTGGACGCCAGCGAGGCCGAGCTGGGCGGCGAATGGGGCCAGATGCGCGCCCTGACCACGGCGGCCGGCCCGGGGGCGGAGGTCTACAACGCCTATCCGCTGATGCACACGACGGGCGTCTATGACGGCCAGTTGAAGAACGCGCCTGGCAAGCGGCCGTTCGTGCTGACCCGCTCGGCCTGGCTGGGCCAGCAGCGCAACGCCGCGGTCACCTGGTCGGGCGACATCCACGGCGACTGGGCGGTGTTCCGCAAGCAGATCCCGGCCGGGCTGAACTTCGTGGCCAGCGGCATTCCCTACTGGAACACCGACATCGGCGGCTTCTTCGGCGGCGAGCCCAGCGATCCCGACTATCGCGAGCTGTTCGTGCGCTGGTTCCAGTTCGGCGCCTTCACCCCGATGTTCCGGGTGCACGGCACGGGTCCGGCCAAGGAGATCTGGCGGTTCGACGAGCCGGCCCAACGGATCCTGCGGCGCTATGTCGAGCTGCGCTACCGGCTGCTGCCCTACATCTATGCGACGTCGTGGCGGGTCACCGACCAGGGCTACACGATGATGCGGCCGCTGGAGATGGACTTCGCCGCCGACCCGCGGGCCCACGGGATTTCCGACCAGTACCTGTTCGGACAGGACCTGCTGGTCAGCCCGGTGGTCCAGCCCAAGGCCGAGACCCGGACCGTCTATCTGCCCGGCGCCGCGCCCTGGTACGACTTCTGGACCGGCCGCCGCTACGCTGGCGGATCGACGGTGACGGCCGCGGCGCCGCTGGACGTCCTGCCGATCCATGTCCGGGCCGGGGCCATCCTGCCGCTGGCGCCGGTGGTCCCGCACGCCCAGGCTGGCGCCGACGCGCCGCTGGAGATCCGCGTCTATCGCGGGGCCGACGGCGCTTTCACCCTCTATGACGACGAGGGCGACGGCCAGGGCTACCGGCAGGGTCGGCGGGCGACCATCGACCTGCGCTGGAACGAGGCCCGCAAGACCCTGACGATCGGGGCGCGGAAGGGACGCTATCCCGGCATGCCGCGCGAGCGGGTCTTCAACATCGTCTGGGTCGGCGACCAGACGGTGACGCCGCCGGCCCGGACGGTGCGCTACACCGGCCAGGAGACGGTGGTGGGCGCGCCTTAGAGGATGCTCGGCTTCGTGCGTGATCCTCGTCCTTCGACAAGCTCGGGATGAGGACCATTCACAAGCCCAGCAGCAAGAAAACCTCATCCTGAGCTTGTCGAAGGACGAGGTTTTCGGCTCCCGCGCTGAACGCCGATCCCGCTGCCGCGTAGCGATCGCCCCCTCCCCCGTCGCCGTCACTCGGACAGATCTTCAAGCTTTCAGGCGTGGGGCTTGGCTTAAACTCCGGCATGTTCGGATGCCGGCAGATCCTGGAGCGCGCCGCCCCGACAACTCGTCGATACGTCGTCTCGCTTTACTGCAAACCGCCTCCACGGCCATTGAACGGACCCGGTCCACAGCGGTGATAAATAGACCGATTACCTGATCGTCGAAAAATCCGGCGACCGGTGCTTGACCCGTGCTTGGCCTGTATTAAATTCGCCTCGTGCCGAACGCCTCATGGGTTCGGCTCTGGGGCGCCGAGCGCTTCGGGCGCCCCTCATGTCCAACTTGCTTGCGAGGAGATGGAAATGAGCACCGCTTTCGACTTTTCCCCCCTTTATCGCTCGATGATCGGCGTCGACCGCATGGCCGACCTGGCCGAGGCGGCGCTGCGCAGCAATGCCGACGCCAGTTATCCGCCTTTCGACGTCGAGAAGACGGGCCAGGACAGCTATCGCGTGACGATCGCCGCCGCGGGCTTTTCGCCGGCCGAGCTGGAGGTGACCGCCCAGCCGAACCTGCTGGTGGTGTCCGGCAAGAAGGCCCGGGCCGAGGAAGGCGCGCGCAACTTCCTGCACCGAGGCGTGGCCATGCGCGGGTTCGAGCGGCGCTTCGAACTGGCCGACCACGTGGTGGTCCGGTCGGCGAGCCACGCCGACGGCTTGCTGACGATCGATCTGGAGCGTGAAGTCCCCGAGGCGCTGAAGCCCCGGCGCATCGAGATCGGCCAGGCTCGCCAGCAGCAGTTGGCCGGGCCCGACAAGGCCCGCAAGGCGGCCTGAGGCGGGAGATGACCATGCTCGTCGCTTCCGAAACCGCCAAACGCGCCGCGCCCTGGCCCTGTCGCCCCGCCGTCGGCTTCCTGCATCCGCTGGAGGTGGTCAAGGACGGGGACCTCGACCTGCGGGCCAAGCGCGAAATCCTGGCGGCCTGGGCCTCGGACGCCAGCGCCGTCGAGGATCGCCCCACCTACCGCTGGCTGCTGGGCACCAGCGCCCCGGTGCCGGTGAGCGAGGTGCTGGCCGCGCTCCGGCGCCTGGACGCCGCGAGCCCCTCCTGAGGCCGGAGCCTTTTCCGACGAAGCGGACGCCGGTCGGAAAAGGCGTGAAGCCGAGGTCTGGAGCGCCGGCCTGACACCGTCAGGTCGGAGCCCTGGATCGGCGGTCGGCCGTCCCTGCCCGCCGGCCGCCCCGTTTTCAGTTTGATTTGGAGAAAGGTCGTGCCGACCGTGATTTCCGTCGCCCCCGAGGGCGACGCCTGGGGCGTGCGTTGCCCGGAGTTCGAAAACCCGATGATCTTCAAGAGCGGCGCCCGAGCCGAGGCGGCCGCGCGATGGCTGGCCCAACGCTTCAACCGGGCGGGCCGGACCTGCGTGCTGGAGCTGCGGCTCCGCAACGGCGACCTGGCGGGCCGCTTCCTCTGTCCGGCCGAACCGGGCCAAGATCCCGCCCAGCCCCGGGCGGCTTAAGGTAAGGCGACCTCGGGCGACGGCCCCTGGTCGCCTGTTGACAGCAGGCTGTCAGCAGGGGCGCGTCACGATGCCGGCGTTGTTCCAAGATGGAGATCGTCATGACCGACCTGCCGCTTAAGGCCCGCTGCCACTGCGGCGCCACCCAGTTCGAGGTGACCGAGGCGCCGACCGAACTGGGGGACTGCAACTGCTCGTTCTGCTCCCGGCGCGGCGCCCTGCACGCCTATTACCGGCCGGCCCAGTTCAAACTGACCACGGCCCGCGACCGGGTCTCGACCTATCAGTGGGGCCACTATCTGGGCCAGCACCACCACTGCGCCATCTGCGGCTGCCCGACCTATTCGGAATTTCCCAGTTTCGACAACGGCGCGCCCGACTTCGACGATCCGCGCATCAGCATCAACGCCCGGCTGCTGGTGGACTTCGCCTGGGACCAGCTGCCGGTGCGCAAGTACGACGGCAAGGCTTATTAGACCGGCCCGGGATCGGCCAGGCCGCCCCCGGCCTGTAAAAAGAATTTGACAGCACACGCCGGCATGTCAAAGGTCTTTTACAGGCAACGAGGAGGCCGACATGGCTGTCGAGCGACATCAGAAGAAGATCTGGAAGGCCGGGGGGGCGGCGCTCCTGGCCGCGCTGGTCGTCGGGCTGGCCAGCGGCGTGGTCATCGTCGCCGGCCAGGGCCGCGTTCCGCTGGTCGTGATCGTGTTGGCCTGCGCCGCCCTGACGGGCGCGGCGCTGCTGGCCACAACGCCCTGGTGGCGACGGTTGGACCACATGGCGCGCGACGCCCACCTGACCGCCTGGTACTGGGGCGCGTCGTTCGGCGGCGGCGTGGCGCTGCTGGCGGCCATCGCCGCGAGCGGCGTCCGAGCCCCCTTGTTCCAGGGCGCGGCCCTGGTCTTCCTGGCCCAGGTCGCGGCCTATGGCGTCTGCTGGCTGGGCTGGTGGGCGATGCGCCGGCCCAAGGCCTCGTGAAGAACCGGCTGCGCGAGGCCCGCCTGGCGCGGGGCTGGAGCCAGGGCGAACTGGCCGATCGGGTGGACGCTTCCCGCCAGACGATCAACGCGATCGAGGCCGACAAGTACGATCCCTCGCTGCCGCTGGCCTACCGTCTGGCCGCCCTGTTCGAGCTGCCGGTCGAGCAGATCTTCTTCAACCCGTTCGTGGCGGGCGGCGAGGATTGACGCTCAACCCCACCTTCGTGGACGAAGGACGGCGGCTCACGCCGCCTGGCCGAACCCCTTGACCGCGCCCTCCAGCAGGACCGGGTCGATCGGCTTGTTCAACACCAGGACGTCCTCGAAACCCTTGCGGGGCAAGGCGCCGTAGCCGGTGGCGAACACGAAGGGGATGCCGGCCGCCCGCAGCCGTTCGGCCACCGGAAAGACCATGGTCCCGCCGACATTGACGTCCAGCACCGCGCCGTCCAGGGCCGGCGGCGGGGCGGCCGCGTCCTTCAGATAGTCCAGGGCCTCGTCGACCGCGCCGAACGAGCCGGAGATCCGGCAGCCGATGTCGGTCAGCAGGTCCTCGACCATCAGGGCCACCAGGGCCTCGTCCTCGACGATCATGATGCGGGGCGCGGTCATGCCAGCGCCCTCGGCGCCGTGGCCGCCGCGATCCGGTCCGACAGCGGCGCGCGCAGGGCGTAGCTCAGGCCCTTGGGCTGGTAGGTCAGCCTGGCCTCGCCGCCCAGGTCGCGGGCGACGCCGCGCTCCAGCAGCTTGGTGCCGAACCCCTGGCGCTTGGGCACGAACACCGGCGGACCGCCGCGCTCGACCCATTCGAGCACCAGGCTGGGACCGGCCCCGCCCCCGCCCTCGCCATCACCCTCGACCTCCTCGATCCGCCAGACCACCGTGACCTGACCGCTGGCCGAGGTCAGCGCCCCGTGCTTGGCGGCGTTGACCATCAGTTCGTGCAGGGTCATGTGCAGGGCCACCGCCGTCTCGGCGGTTAGGGCGATGGCGGGACCGCGGGCGGTGAAGCGCGGGTCGGCCAGGCCGCCGAACGGCTGCAGCGCCGCCTCCAGCACGTCGCGCAGGTCGGTGCGCCCCCAGGCTTGGCGTGTCAGCAGCTCGTGGGCCCGAGACAGACCCATCAGCCGCGACTCGAACGACTCGGCGAAATCGGCGGGCGTAGGGGCGGCGCGCAGGGTCTGGCGGGCGATCGACTGCACGGAGGCCAGGGTGTTCTTCACTCGGTGGTCCAGCTCGCGCAGCAGGAAGGTGCGGCGCTCCAGGGCCTCGTTCAGCGAGGCGTAAAGCCTGGCGTTCTCGATGGCCGCCGCCGTGGCCCGGGCCATGGCCTCCAGCCGGATCACCGTGTCCGGCGAGGGCGTTTGGCCCACCGCCCAGTAGGCCCCGATCGCGGCGATCGGGTCCTTGGGGCGCACCGGCGTCATCACCAGGCTCTTGACGAAGGTCGGGCGGTAGGCGTCGTGCGGGATGCGATCGTCGGCGTAGATGTCGGGGACCACCACCGTCTGGCCGTGCAGCATGGCCCAGCCGGAGATGCAGGCGCTCATCGGAAAGCGCTGGCCCTTCCACATCGGGCCAATGGCGTCTTCGTCCAGGTACCAGCACTGGTCGCCGTCGCGCAGGACGAAGCAGACGCCGTCGGCGCCGGACATGCGCCGGGCGGCCGAGCGGACCACCGCGGCGACCTCCTCGATCGTGCGCGTGGCCGACAGCGCCTCGATGGTCTCGACCAGCGTGATCAGGGCGGCGTGATCCGCCTGTTCCGAACGCTCGGCGTTCGCGACGTTTAGCACTCTTGGTTGTCCCGATGTCCGTGTCCCGCGCGACCCTAGCACCCGCAGGGGTCGCGGCAAGGTGGAGCATAGGCTTAATGCTCGTCGCTCGCGGCTATGCGCGAGGCGCCCGCCATGACTGGCGCCCGACCGACGCGGCAAGATTCTCAACGACTTCAAGGCGCGAGACCCCGGAGCCCCGGGCCGGCGTGCGCGACAATCGGTCGCGATCCCACCGATCTTACGAACACGGCTCCACCAGCCCACACGACCGCCGTCGTCCGGGGTTCGCACGCCGGGAAACTTGCGCTATGCACCCTGGCGCGCGCAACGCGGCCCGGTAGCTCAGCAGGATAGAGCAGCGCTTTCCTAAAGCGAAGGTCAGGGGTTCGAGTCCCTTCCGGGCCGCCATTTAAGTGTCGTTGCAACTTAACGCGTACCCATTTGCAACTTAAGACCGTCAATAATGCGAGGCGGTCGCAGGTGGCTTTCCTGGCCATCCAAATAGGATGTCAAAGGCGTCCACAGCCAGCATACCACAGGCTGCAGACGCGACCGTCTGGAGCGTAAGAGGAGTTACGCCGTACCGTAGAGGCGGTCTTGCAGCAGTCGTCCCTTTGCAGCGCGTCTGCGATGGGCCAAATAGGCTCGGGATTAGCAGCTAGAGACGCAGCGCGTGAAAACAGCAGAATTCGGAGCGAAGCTATGGAGCCTCTGCCACGTTCTGCGAGACGACGGCATCGTCTACCATAAGTATATGGCCGAGTTGAGTTATCTGCTCTTCCTCAAGATCGCGGAGGAGACGGACACCGAGGACGAGCTTCCCGAGGGCTGCCGATGGAGCGACCTGCGTGCTCACGCCGGCTCAGGGATGCTGAGCTTCTATCGCAAAATGCTGACTAGCCTTGGTGAGGACGTCGGCAACAGCGAGATCAGCCGCATCTTCGCCTTCCCGACCACGGTCTTCTCTCACGACGAAAACCTCGCGAAGGTGTTCCGGTCGATGGACGAACTCGACTGGCACGCTGTGGGGGCGGATCGGTTCGGCGACGTTTACGAATATCTCCTCCGCGAAAGCTCGGAGGGGCGAGCGGGCGCGGGCCAGTACTTCACGCCGCGCGCCCTGGTCGATTGCCTGGTTGAGCTGATGCGCCCGGCACCGGGTGAGGTCATACAAGATCCAGCAGCGGGCACCGGCGGCTTCCTAGTCTCGGGGACAGGACACGCCGCCGGGCGTTCGCGCCTTGCGCCTCAGCGCTTTACGATCAACGCGGGTTGACCTGGACGACGTTCGATATCTTCCCATTTCGCCGACACAAGCCGCGCGATATGAGTTGGCGAGCGGTGATATTCTCGTCAGTCGCGGCAACGGAACCAAGGCTCTGGTGGGGCGTGCATCGCTGATGGAGGCACCGCGTGAGCTGACCATCTATCCGGACACCGCCTTTCGGTTGCGGCCTGATCCGACGCGCGCTGACTCGGCTTGGTTGGCGTTCGTCTGGAACGCGCCTCAGGTCCGGCGCCGGATAGAACGCAAAGCGAGGACGACGGCGG
The DNA here is from genome assembly GCF_001426985.1 of Caulobacter sp. Root1472. Taxonomy (NCBI): domain Bacteria; kingdom Pseudomonadati; phylum Pseudomonadota; class Alphaproteobacteria; order Caulobacterales; family Caulobacteraceae; genus Caulobacter; species Caulobacter sp. Root1472. Next base: position 179,168 of record NZ_LMFX01000007.1, read on the forward strand.
GCATCTGGAAGATCCGGCAAGCCGACGTCATCGACCACAAGCTCCCGCTGCCATCGATCGAGGAGCAGCATGAAATCGTCCGAATTCTGCATGAATCGCTCGGCCGCATCGATGCGCTAACGAGGATCGCGATGCAGGCGCTCGACAACCTTGAGAGGTTGAGGGAAACGTTGCTGTCGCAGGCGTTTCGCGGCGAACTCGCCAAAAATGCGCTGGAGGGGTTGAGCCGAACGACGCTCGCGGAGTTGCGGCTGCGGGCCACGACCGCGGAGAATGATTGGGCGCCGGCTTCCGCCGGCCCTCAGCAGGAAGGACCAGTGGAGATGAGCCGTATCCTGAAATCCCGTCTGGATTCCGATGTTCGCGACAAGCCCTATCTGGCTAACCTGCTGAAATCTGGTGGTGAGGAAAGCCTGTCCGCCAAAGCCCTTTTTGCTCTGACGGAGTTGTCGGTCGCCGACTTCTACAAACAGCTGATGTGGGAGCTAGGTCATCGTCATCTGGTCGAGAACGGCGACGAATTCCGGGCTGCCTCATCCCAATGCCCAAGCAACAGCGAGCAGAGGCTTCGCACGTCCGCCTTGGACCGCCCCGCAAGCACCTTGCCAGATCTCTGCGAATTTGCACAAAAGACCACTGTTGCCGACGGCCATGACCTTCGCCACTGCTCCCGAAGTCCTGCGGTATGCCTACCGATCACGACATGGATCAGTTGGCCACCTAGTCGCTCCAGCTGGTCTAGAGGCGAGCGGGACGAGAGGAGTTCTTCGGCCCAGGCTAAAGCGATGCCCGACGCGCGCGGCCCAAGTGAAGCCTGAAATTCTTCGATCTGATTGGGATGGAATACCTTGGCACCGAAGCCGGCTAAAAAGCCGACTAGGGGGCCATTCGCCATGAGCGGCGACGCAATAAAAACGGATCCGGCCGCACGATTGACCGACGCCACAAGTTGGTCGGGATCGATCAAGGTCTCAGAGTCATGCCGCACGTGGTCAAGATTGAGGTTGGGCAGGAGCATGCCGCGCAAATTCTGACCGCGCAGATCCGCGCCATCGAGCTTGGTACCGATGTAGAAGCTGCGCGGATCGGCACCCGCGAGCCTCGCCAGCTCGCGCAAGTCTGCGGTCTCAGCGCGCAGGACCCGCTCAATGGCGTCCATGATGTCGTCGAGCCGCCGGGCGGTCACTCGTCGTCCCCGACCACGACCTCGGCCAAGCACATTTGAGCGTACGGCTCGTCGAGCGCGCCATAGACAAGGCCGGCCTTCAGCAACCGATCGCGGATCACAGCCTCGGCAGCGACGACGCGGTTGCGGTGGGTGGAGAACGAAACGCTGCGCTTGTTCATGCGAGACCTTGTTCGCAGGGCGGCTTACCAGGCGCCGGTACAGTTCCGCCATCTGATCGGCGGCCTCACGTGAAACTTCTTCACGGTCGTTGTTGAAGACTGGCTTCGGGCTGTCAGGAAATAGGAAGTTTAGGGCCGTGTAGCGATGCGGCAATTCGTCTAGCGTAACCAGATCGACAGGTTCATCTGGTTGCTTGTCGAAATTGTAGATCCAAAACTCTCTAAAATTGCATAAAATGACGTACCGGGGACGGTTTGGGACGGCTGCGATCCAATAGTCAAAGGCCTGTTGATAATGTAGATTGAGCTTTTGCCCCGCACTTTTCATCTCAATGAGGCATACAGGCTTCCAAATTAGGTCGATGAATTTCTTGCCCTTGCCGCCTTTTTTGGTGACGCGATCCTCCAGGACTGCCCCTGCTTCGAGATACCCTTTGTGCCCGAAAGCCTGAAACAGCCGCTCACAAAAGACCTGCGCTTGTCCCTTTTCATCCTTCAGGGGCGTCGCGTAGGGCGGGGACGCCAGGCGCGCCATGAAGTCGTCCAGCCAGGCGCTGGCCATCGATGCATAGAGCGCCTCTCGAAGACCGCGTAACAGAGATCACGCGCCTTCGAGGGAAGATGGGCGATCTGTCCACGGCGACCGGCCCATCAGGGTCGATTGCAGAAAGAACCTTCACCGCTGGGGGCTTTAGCCGCGTCGCAATTGATCGTCCCGCATCACCAGCTCGATCCTCTCGCCCGGTCGCATGTCCGCGACGAACGATCGCCCCGCGACGCGCACCATGTGGCGGCCGGGCTTGTCCGCCGTCAGCCGGGCCCGCAGCAGCTTCCCGTCCTTCCACCACACGTCGACGCCCAGGCCGCCGCGCGCCCGCAGGCCCGTCAGCTTGCCGTTCGGCCAGGCCGAAGGCAGGGCCGGCAACAGGTGCACCGCGCCGTTGCGGCTCTGCAGGATCATCTCGGTCATGCCGCTGGTCCCGCCGAAATTGCCGTCGATCTGGAACGGCGGATGGGCGTCGAACATGTTGGGATAGGTGCGCTCGGGACTCAGCAGCAGCTTGAGGATGCCATGGGCGTGGTCGCCCTGGCCCAGCCTGGCCCACAGGTTCAGCCGCCAGGCGATGGCCCAGCCGGTGGAAAGGTCACCGCGGGTCTCCAGCGTCTTGCGGGCCGCCGCCGCGAGATCGGGCGTCAGGTCCAAGGCGATCTGGTCGGACGGGAACAGGCCGTAGAGGTGCGAGACGTGGCGGTGATGGATGTCCATGGCGCCGGCGTCCCAGTCCTCCTGCCATTCCTGAAGCTGGCCCTCCTTGCCGATCCTGTAGGGGGCCAGCCTGTCGCGCGTCGCCGCGAATTCCGCCGCCAGCGGCGCATCGCGCCCGAGGATCCGCGCGGCGGCGATGCAGTTGTCGAACAGGTCGCGAAGGATGGCCTCGTCCATGGTCGGACCCGCGACCAGGGCCGACCCGCGGCCGTGGTTGTTCTCCGGCGAGATCGACGGATTGGTCACCAGCCGGCCGGACTTGGGATCGACCACCAGGGCGTCGAGGAAGAACAGCACCGCGCCCTTCATCAGCGGATAGACGTCGGCCAGATAGGCCGTGTCGCGGCCGTAGTCGTAGTGGTCCCACAGGTGCTTGCACAGCCACGCGCCGCCGGTCGGCCAGACGCCGTATTCCGCGCCGTCGATCGGCGCCGTCGCCCGCCAAAGGTCGGTGTTGTGGTGGGCGACCCAGCCGCGCGCGCCGTACATCGCCTTGGCCGTTCGCGCGCCGGTGACCGAAAGGTCGCGGACCATCTCGACCAGGGGCTTGACGCATTCGGCCAGGCCGGTGGGCTCGGCGGGCCAGTAGTTCATCTCGGTATTGATGTTGATCGTGAACTTGCTGCCCCAGGGCGGGTTCATGCTGTCGTTCCACAGGCCCTGCAGGTTGGCCGGCTGGCCGCCGCGGCGCGAGCAGGCGATCAGCAGATAGCGGCCGTACTGGAAATAGAGGGCCGCGAGCGCCGGGTCGTCGGTGGTCGGCGACAGGCGGATGCGCTCGTCGGTCGGCCGCAAGGCCGCGCCCGTCGTCCCGAAATCCACGGCCACCTTGCGAAACAGGCGGCGATGGTCGGCCTGATGGTCGGCCAGCAGGACAGGCCACGGCTTGCGCGCGACGCGGGCCAGCCGCGCACGGTTGTCGGCGGCGGGATCGCCCGAGACGTCGTCGAAGCGGCGATAGCTGGTGCCGGCGACGATCAGCAGCAGCACCTCGTCCGCGCCGCGCACGGACAGGCCCTGGTCCTGGGCCAGAACCTTGCCGCCCTTGGCGACGACCTTGACCCGGCAGTCCACCGTCAGGGCGCTCGCGATCCCGTGCTGGCCGGCGTTGCGGCCGCTGAGCACCAGGGTGTCGCCGCCCTCCGCCGCGACCGTCGGCTTCAGGGGGCTGTCGAAGGCCAGGTCCACCGAGATCGCGCCCATCTTGTCGGCCGACAGCCGCACGGCGATCACCTGGTCGGGCGCGCTGGCGATGACCTCCCGCGCGAAGGCCACGCCGCCGTGCGAAAAGCGCGTCCGAGCTGTGGCCGCGTCGAGGTCGAGGTCGCGGACATAGCCTTCGCCGGCGTCCGGCAGGCCCGGGAACGACAGTTTCAGCGCGCCCAGGGTCTGGTAGGGCATCTGCCAGAGCGGCGTGGCCATGAACTTGGCGGCGGCCAGGGCCGAGGCGTCGGCGTACTGGCCCGCGTCGATCAGCCGGCGGATTTCCGGCAAGGCGCCCGCCGCCTGGGGATTGACCGGGTCATAGGGGCCGCCGCCCCACAGGGTGCTCTCGTTGAGCTGCAGTTGCTCGACGGCGGTCCCGCCAAACACCATCGCGCCCAGCCGGCCCGAGCCCACGGGCAGGGCCTCGACCCATTCCCTGGCCGGTTGCCGGTACCAGAGGCGCAGGCCCGTGGCGGCTTCTAGTGGAGTCGTTTGGGCCATGCCGGGCAAGGCGGCCATGGCCGAGCCCGCCAGGAAAACGGCGCGGCGGGTCGGGTTGGTCATGGCTGTCACTCCCCGGTCGTCCGCCTCGTTTGGACGGATTGAGCCGGAAATGTCTATCCATGGGAGCGGTATTGTTTGCAAGAGTGAAATTTGTTTCACCCATGATCGCGCCGCCGGGCCTCTTTCAGCGGGGCGTTTCGCCGGCTTGGCCGCGTGGGCAAGCCGGCGAACGCGTCACGCCTACGGGTTCAGCAGCGCCGGATCCCCGCCCCGGGTGGTGGTGCTGATGCTGAGCGCCCGCTCGACCGCTCGGCCGCCGAACGGCTGGACGTCGACCACGGCGCGGGTCATCGAGCGGTTGGCATAGCCGTTGCCGGCCGGGACGCGCCGCTGGACGTCGGTCGCGAAGCGCTCGATCCGCGAACGCTCTTAGGTCGGGGCGTTAACTTGGCGAATTGCGCCGCCCCTTTGAATTCAACGGATCCGTGCGCCGTCCTCAGGCGGCCGATAAACGCACAATCTGAAGATGCAGCACCGCAAAACCTGAGCCGACGTTTTCGCCTTCGACTCCCGTTCGGGCGCCGACGTGATCTTCGACTTCGAGATCGGCGGGGTCGGCCATGATCTGTTCGCCGTCCTGGCGTCCGACTTCGACCTCGGGCCGGGCCGGGCCCTGACCGGGCGGGGAACCCTGGCCTGGCGCCATGCCTCGGGCGACGTAGACCCGACCGCGACGGCGGCCTTCACCGCGGGCGGCCCGGCCTTCACGGTCACCGGCCTGCCCATCGAGAAAGACGCCCTGATGGTCGAGGTCGGCCTCTCGGCGGAAGTTTCCGCGCGCCTGCGCCTGAGCCTGTCCTACGACGGCCAGTTCGCCGACAGGTCCACCGACCAGTCGCTGCGCGGCGGCGTGAGCCTCCGGTTCTGACGCGGCTTACCGCCCCTCCGCGTTGGCGACGATCCGACGTTCCGGGACCTTCCCGGGTTGCTGGGGGACAAGGCGCCCGCATCGCGCACGGCCGCCCTGCCATGCTGTTCGTGGGCAGAAGGTGGCCGGCTCCCCGACATTGGGGGACGATGCAGGAGCCGGCCGTATCCCGACGCGGTCAGGACATCCCCAGCCTGCGCCGGGGGTGTTTCTCAGGTCAGAAGAAACGTGGTTGATCTGGCGGCGCTCAATCCGGAGGCCCGACGGGACCGCAGGCGCTCACCGCAGCAGCGCCGCCGCGTCTCGGGAGCAGGAGGTCGCGACCGACGGTTTCGGCAGGACCTCCGCGCTAGTGATCGGGGCGTCGCCTGCCGCGGAGATAAGGTTGGGCGCCGTCACGCCTGCCGATCGGCGCGAACAGGTGCCTGTGCAGCGTGGCGGCGGGGGACATCGCCGAGCGGAGGCGCCAGATATAAAAATAGTTGCATCAGTAAAATTCCCGAATAATCTGGCGCCAAGTCGACTTGGTGGCGTCCGTCGACGGCAGGCCGCAAGAGCGTCGCCTGAAAGCTGGGACAGTCCATCGAACGCCGGCGCGGAACGTCAAGGGCTGCGGCGTGAGCGCGCTTGTCGCGTTAATTGTCTGATTTATCCTTTTCTTTCGAACTCGGACTGACCTGACCGCTGACCACCTAGACAACTTTTCGGCGCCATCGGTTAAATGGAACAGTTTCAAATATCCAATTGGCGAGCGCGTCTTTCCAAACCTGCTCCGGTCAGAACTACGGTGCCCGCGGGGCGCCACCGGTGTCAGCGACGTTGGGTCCCAACCCGGAATCCTGAGCACATTTGTCTGAGGAATTAACTTGCTAATTTGCGGCGATGAGGTACGTCGATAAATGCGATGACAGCGTTGCCATTCCATGGCCGGTCTGTGCGCTAAGCGCCGCCCAGAGAGCGGCGAACCCCTGGCGGGCGATGGGAGGGATGGAAAATGCTTTGCCGCAGCGGTCGTCGATGAACGTGACTGAACACCGCCCGACGACACCGCCCTGCCCCCTAGCGTCGATCTCGCCGCCCCAGCGGCATGGAGTTGTTATGACCCTCTGGAATTCGTCCTGCCGGCGCCGGACGCCGCGTGTCACAGCCGGCTTGGCGGTGTTGGTCCTGGCCCTCGCCGGCGGGGCGGCGACGGCCGCCGAAACGCCGCAGGCCAATCCCCTTCCGCGCATCGTGACGCGTGACGGCCGTCACGCCCTGTTCGTCGACGGCGCGCCGTTCCTGATGCTGGGCGCCCAGGTCAACAACAGCAGCAACTATCCGGACATGCTTCCGGAGGTCTGGCCGACGATCAAGCGCATCCACGCCAACACCGTCGAGGTCCCGGTCGCCTGGGAGCAGATCGAGCCCGTCGAGGGTCAGTTCGACTTCTCGTTCGTCGACACGCTGGTGGAGCAGGCCCGCGCCAACAAGGTGCGGCTGGTGCTGCTATGGTTCGGCACCTGGAAGAACACCGGGCCCAGCTACACCCCGGAATGGGTCAAGCTGGACGGCAAGCGCTTCCCGCGGATGATCACCGCCAGCGGCCAGCCCCACTATGTGCTGTCGCCGCATAGCCGCACCACCCTGGAGGCCGACAAGCGCGCCTTCGTCAAGCTGATGGAGCATATCCGCCAGATCGACCCGCAGAACACGATCATCATGATCCAGCCGGAAAACGAGGTCGGTTCCTACGGCAGCGTCCGGGACTTCTCGCCCGCGGCCCAGAAGCTGTTCGACGGCCCCGTTCCGGCCGCCCTGCTCAAGCGCCTAGGCAAGTCGCCGGGAAGCTGGAAGGCCGTGTTCGGGACCGACGCCGACGAATATTTCAACGCCTGGTCGATCGCCGCCTATGTCGAGGAGATCGCCAAGGCCGGCAAGGCGGTCAAGCCGCTGCCGATGTACATGAACGCCGCCCTGGCCTCGGCGTTCGGCCGGCAGCCGGCCACGACCTACGCCAGCGGCGGCCCCGTGCATCACGTGATCGATGTCTACAAGGCCGCCGCGCCGTCGATCGACCTGGTCGCGCCCGACATCTATGTCCGCGACCATGCGGCGTACCTGGCCTATCTGGACTTCTACGCCAGGCCCGACAACGCGCTCTTCGTGCCTGAAACCGGCAACGACACCGAGTTCGCGCGCTATTTCTTCGCGACCATCGGCAAGGGCGCGATCGGGTTCTCGCCGTTCGGCATGGACGACACCGGCTATTTCAACTACCCGCTCGGGGCCAAGGACTTCGACGAGTCCAAGGCCAAGCTGTTCGCCCGCAACTACACCCTGTTCGAGCCGATGGCGCGCGAGTGGGCGGCCCTGGCGTTCGCGGGCAAGACCTGGGGCGTCTCCGAGCCCACCGACCCCAAGGCCAACCACACCCAGGTGATGGAGCTCGGCCCCTATCGCGCCATCGCCACCTTCGGCCAATGGCAGTTCGGCGGGGACAAGCCGACCGGCAATCCCCAGCCCGTGGGCGGCGCCGCGATCGCCGAGCTGGGACCGGGCGACTACCTGCTGACCGGTTTCAACACCCGCGTGAAGTTCGAGCCGTCCAAGCCCGAAAGCGGCCAGATGCTCCGCGTCGAGGAGGGTCGGTTCGAGAACGGGAAATGGATCTTCCGGCGGGTCTGGAACGGCGACCAGACCGACAATGGCCTCAACCTCGTCGATCGCCAGCAGGTCCTGCGGATCAAGTTCGGGGCCGCCCAGGGCGCGGCGATCATTCCGGTCGGCAATCCGAACTGACCCTCGGCGAAGCCCTGAACAGGGGCGCGAGAAGCACAAGCGGTGAAGCGGTTTGGGCTTCCACCCATGAAGGAGGCGGGGAGACAGATGAAGGCGGTTTGGGCTTCCATGGCGATGGCCATTCTGTTGGCGGCCGCGGCGCCGGTGACGGCGAGCGCCAAGGCCGTGACCGTCGAGCGCATCAAGGTCCACGGCGCGGCCCTGGAGGGCAATCTCGAAGGCGAGTCGCCCGACCGGGACGTCGTGGTCTATCTCCCGCCCGGCTACGCCGCCGACAAGGCGCGCCGCTATCCGGTCGTCTATGCGCTGCATGGCTACGGCCTGACCGCCGACGGGTTCGCGGGATTGCTCCAGACCCCGCGGACCGCCGAGAGCGCCTTCGCCGCGGGCGCGCCCGGCATGATCGTCGTCCTGCCCGACACCCAGACCCTGCACAATGGCTCGATGTATTCGAGCTCGGTGACGACGGGCGACTGGGAAGGGTTCCTGACCCGCGACCTGGTCGCCTATGTCGACGCTCACTACCGCACCCTTCCCGATCGCCGGAGCCGCGGCCTGGCCGGCCACTCGATGGGCGGCTACGGCGTCGCGCGGATCGGCATGAAATATCCCGAGACCTTCGGCGCCCTGTACATCATGAGCCCCTGCTGCCTTTCGGCCCGAGAGGCGCCGCCCGCGGAGACCGCCGCGGTGGTCGAGGGCGTCACGACCCGGGAGGCGGCGGCCAGGCTCGACTTCCTCCCGCGCGCCACCTTCGCGGTCGCCGCCGCCTGGTCGCCAAACCCGAAGAAGCCGCCCTTCTATGTCGATCTGCCGACATCGAACGGCGTCGAAGACCGGTCGGTGCTGGCCCGCTGGGCCGCCAACGCGCCCCTGAGCATGCTGGACCAGTACGTCTTTAACCTCAGGCGCTACCAGGCGATCGCCATCGACGTGGGCGATCGGGACGGGCTGCGCGTCGACGCCGCGGCCCTGCACGAGCGCATGGAGGCGTTCGGCGTCAGGAACACCTTCGAGATCTACAGCGGCGATCACGGCAGCGCCGTCGCCAGCCGCTTCCAGAGCAACGTGCTCCCGTTCTTCGGGCGCGTGCTTCATTCGGACGGCCAATAGAACCGCCTTGCGAACAGTTGAGAACCTTGGGGAGTGAACATGGTGACCTTGAACAAGCGAACCTTCCTGGGCGTCCCGGCGCTGGCGGCGCTGGGCCTGGCCGGAGCCGCCCAGGCCAAGGACGCGCCGTCCGCGGACGCCTGCGCCAAGCTGCCGGCGCCGGACTATCGGCTGCCGATCACCAAGGGCCCGTTCGGTCCGGAACCCGGCTCCCTGAAGACCTATCAAGCGCCGGACTGGTTCCGTGACGCCAAGTTCGGGATCTGGGCGCACTGGGGGCCGCAGGCCGTGCCGCGTCAGGGCGACTGGTATGCCCGGTACATGTACGTTCCCGGCCATCCGCACTACGACCATCACCTGAAGACCTACGGCCAGCCTTCCAAGGTCGGCTACAAGGACATCATTCCGCTGTGGACGGCGGAGAAGTTCGATCCCGAAGCGCTGATGGACAAGTACGCCGCCGCCGGCGCCAAGTACTTCGTCAGCATGGGCGTGCACCACGACAACTTCGACCTCTGGAACTCCAAGCACCACCGCTGGAACGCCGCGGCCATGGGGCCCAAGCGCGACATCGTCGGCGCGTGGAAGGCGGCCGCCCGCAAGCGCAAGCTGCGGTTCGGGGTGTCGGAGCACCTGGGGGCCAGCCATAACTGGTATCACCCCAGCCATCTCTACAACCAGACCTGGCCCGAGAACGGCGTGGCCTACGACGGCGCCGACCCGCGGTACGCCGACCTCTACCACCCGCCGCACAACGAGCCTTACCGGGGCAGCGGCGACACCTGGTACACCAAGGATCCGAGGTTCCATCAGATCTGGTTCGACCGCATCCGTGACCTGCTCGACACCTACGAGCCGGACTTGCTGTACTCGGACGGCGGGCTGCCGTTCGGCGTGGTCGGGCGAAGCCTGGTCGCGCACATGTACAACAGCAGCATCGCCCGCGGCGGCAAGCTCGAGGCCGTGTACAATTGCAAGGACCTGGGTTCGGGCGAATTCCACAAGGAATGGGCGGTCCAGGACGTCGAGCGCGGGGTCCTGAACGGCATCAATCCGCTGCCGTGGCAGACCGACACCTCCAACGGCGACTGGTTCTACAGCGACGGCTTCAAATACAAGACCACGTCGGAAGTGATCGCCATGCTGGCCGACATCGTCAGCAAGAACGGCAACCTGCTGCTGAACGTCGTGCTGTATCCGGACGGCAGCCTGCCGCCGGAGTCGCAGCTTCTGCTGGAAGAGCTGGCGCCGTGGATGGCGGTGAACGCCGAAGCCATCCACGGGACGCGGCCGTGGAAGCTGTTCGGCGAGGGGCCGACCGAAGCCGCGAGCGGCGCGTTCCAGGAGGGTGCGGCCTACACCGCGCGGGACATCAGGTTCACGACCAAGGGCGATACGCTCTACGCGATCACGCTGGGAGAGCCGTCGGGGTCCACCGAGATCACGGCGCTGGCCGCGAACAATCCCCATGAGCGTCGGCGCGTCCGGCGGGTGGAGATGCTGAGTGTCCGCGGGCCGCTCAAGTTCCGCCAGGGCCCCGCCGCGCTGTCGATCGACGTCCCGGCGCGCGCGGCGACGCGGCATGCCAGCGTCTTCAAGATCAGCTTCGCCTGAGGCGCCGAACGGCGCGTCACGGCCATTCCACAACCCGACCAGGACTTGAGATTCATGGGACATCGCCCCGCCCGCTTGGCCGGCGTCACCCTGGCGCTGATGCTGGCGACCGGCCTCTCGCCGGTCGTCCAGCCGTCGCCCGCCCGGGCGCAAAGCGCGGCGGGCCATCCCGACTGGCCGGGCAAGGGCCAACTGTTCGTCGGCGCCTGCTACCAGCCCATCGACCGATCGCCCGAGCAGATCCGCCAGGACATCGCGATCATGAAGGCGGCCGGGTTCAACCTGGTCCGCATGGGCGACCTATCGTGGGACTCCTTCGAGCCGGAGGAAGGCCGCTTCACCTTCGAATGGTTCGACCAGGTGATCGCCCAGATGCACGCGGCCGGGATCAGGGTGATCGTCGACATTCCGGGCCAGCCGGCCCCGATCTGGCTGCACAAGCGCTATCCCGGCGTCGACCTGATCAACCAGGACGGCGTTAGGCTGAACGCGGCGACGCGCTACTGGGACAACATCAGCGACCCCGATTACCGCCGCCTGGCCAAGCGGCTCGGGCAGAAGATGATGGAGCGCTACGCCCACAATCCCGCGGTGATCGCCGTCGGATACGACAACGAGATCGGCAACGGCCAGGTCTCCTATTCCGCCGCGGATCGCGAGCGCTTCGTGGCCTGGCTGCAGAAGAAATACGGGACGATCGAAGCCCTCAACAAGGCCTGGGCGACGCAGCGCTGGTCGCGCCGGATCACCAGCTGGGACCAGGTCGACCTGCCCTATATCCGCGGCCCTGGGCCCAACGAGCGCTATCTGGACCTGCGCCGGTACTGGTCCGACGACGCGATCGGCGCGCTCAAGGACCTGGAGTCCGCGCGCAAGCAGTACGCCCCCGACCTTCCCGTGGCGTCGAATTTCTGGCCGACCGCCGGGACCAAGGGCTTCGACTATCTGCGGTCATGGGACCAGGTCTCGACCTATGGCGCCCAGGGCTTCTATCCCGGCGACGCGCTGGGCGCGGGCTTCGAGGTCATGATGAACAGGGCCGCGCACGAGACGCCGGTCTGGTTCAACGAATTCACGGCCGGCGGCGGCGGCTTCTATGGCGATCCTGGACGATCGCGCATGTGGGCCTATTTCGGGCTGCTCTACTATGGCCAGACCTTCCTGGCCTGGACGTTCAATTCCCATATCGGCGGCGAGGAGCAGGCGCTGTTCGGCCTGGTCGATCATGACGGCCGCCCGTCCTGGAAGGTCGACGAGTTCGGGCGGATCGCCAGCGAGTTCCAGACCCTCAAGACCCTCGGCTTCCCGCGCGACCGCCAGCCCCAGGTCGCGGTGAACTATTCGTTCGACACGATGTGGCTGACCAATCCGCCTCCAGGTCCCAACACGATTCAGGAGTACTTCAAGGGCAACTACACCGAGCAGGTGAAGGCCGCCTACCAGCCGCTGTTCGAGGACAATATCGACGCGGCGGTGATCGACTTCGGACACGACCGGCTCGACAAGTACAAGCTGATCGTGTTGTCGAGCGCCTATGTGATGGACGCCCAGACCGCCGCGGCGGTCCGCAAATACGTCGCCGATGGCGGCACGGTCGTCATGACGGGCTATTCGGCGAAGGTCGACGAAACGGGCAAATGGTTCGAGACGCCGTTGCCGGGACGCCTGGCCGACGTGTTCGGCCTGCGCACCAACGCCTTCTATCGGCATTGGGAGCCGCTGAAGGTCCGGTTCAACGGCGAAACCCTGACCGGCGGCGACAGCTACTATGAAGTGCTCGAGCTTGGCGCCGCCAAGCCCCTGGCGGTGTTCGAGAACACGCCGGAGAAGAGCGCCGCCGTTTCGATCAACCACTTCGGCAAGGGCCAGGCCATCTATCTCGCCACCGCGGCCCAGCCCGGCCTGATCGGTCCCTTGCTGCGGTCGCTCTATCCCAAGCTCGGAATCGAGCGCGGCCCGGAGACGCCGAAGGGCGTCGTCGCGCGCGTGGTCGAGGGGCGGACGATGTACGTGAACACCAACAACGCCCCCGCGACCGTGACCTTCTCAGGCTCCAGATCGAGCGCGCTCACGCACCAGACCTATGCGGGAAAGATCGACCTCAAACCCTACGGCGTCGAGTTGCTGCAGTAGCGGCGTCGTCGGCGACCCATCGCCGTCTCAGCTTTCGAATTCGCACTCCAAGGGAGTCCTCCAGTGTTCAATATCGTGATGGCGCTTGCTGCCTCGCAAATCATCGTGGCGTCGCCGGACAAGAGCGCCGAGATCAGGATCGCCGCCGACGGGGCCAGCTATTCGGTCCAGCGCAAGGGCGAGCCGATCGTTGCGGCGTCCCCGATGGGCCTGGAACTGGCGAACGCGGCCGACTTCTCGGACCTGGAGGTCGTCGACGTCAAAAAGCAGAGCCAGCGGCGCGAGATTCCGCTGACGGCGACGAAGTCCAAGACGGCGCGCGACGTGTACAACGGCGTCGTCGTCACCTTCCGCGAAAAGACCGGCGCGCGTCGCACGCTGTCGGTGGAAGCGCGCGCCGCCAATGAAGGGGTCGCGTTCCGCTACCTGTTGCCGAAGGACGCGCCGGTGGTGCTGAAGGCAGAAAAGACGGCGTACCGTCTTCCGAACGACCCGGCCTGCGAAGTCAGCGAATATGGGGGCTCCCATGAGAACACATGGGCCCTGAAGAAGATCTCGGAACTGGACCGCGCCAAGCTCTATGACGTTCCCGTGGTCTGTTCGTCCGCCTCCGGTCGCACCCACTATGCGATCGCGCAGTCGGGCATAGACGCCTATGCGAGCTCAGGCCTGGTCCCGGTCGATGGCGGGCTGAAGGTCCGGGTGACGCCGCTTCCCGGCGAAAAGGATGTGGCGATCAAGTCCGCCGCCGGCCTGACGAGCGCCTGGCGGGTGATCATGATGGGCGACCGTGCGGGCGACCTGATCGAGTCGCCCCTGATCGGAAACCTGGCGACCCAGGCCAGCGGCGATTTTTCGTGGGTGAGGCCCGGAAAGGCGGCCTGGGACTGGTGGTCCGGACCGACCGCGGGCGAGAAGCCGACCACGGAGCGGTTCCGCCGCTTCATCGATTTCGCGGCCGAGTCCGGCTTTCCCTATTTTCTGATCGACGCGGGATGGCCCCTCAACGCCACGCCCTGCTGCGACGCGGACCCGAAGACCGACATCACCCAGAGCAACCCGGCGGTCGATATGCCGGCCCTCGTGAAATATGCGGACTCAAAGGGCGTGGGGCTCATTCTGTGGGCGCACTGGAAGCATGTCGAACCCAGGATGGCGGAGGTCCTCGACACCTACCAGCGCTGGGGGATCAAGGGCGTGAAGGTCGACTTCATGGAGCGGGACGACCAGGAGATGGTCCAGTTCTATGTCCGCCTGGCCCGGGAGACCGCCAAGCGCCATCTGCTGCTGGACATGCACGGCGCCTTTCCGCCGGCCGGCCTGGCGCGCACCTATCCCAACTACATCACCCAGGAAGGGGTGCTGGGCCTGGAATACAACAAGTTCCCGTGGGGACCGGTCACGCCCGGGCACAACGTCAAGCTGGCCTATACCCGCATGCTGCTGGGCCCCATGGACTACACGCCGGGCGGCTTCCGCAACACCACGCCGCAGACCTATGTCGCCCGGGAGGTCATGCCGATGACCCGCACGACGCGCGGCCAGGCCCTGGCCCAGTACGTGGTGTTCGACAGCCCGCTGCAGATGGTCTCCGACGACCCCGCCGCCTATGAGAACGCGCCGGGCTTCGACTTCCTCAAGGCGGTTCCGACCGCCTGGGACGAGACGCGGTTCGTCGACGGAACGCCGGAAAGCCACGTCGTGCTGGCGCGGCGCAAGGGCGAGACCTGGTACGTCGGGGCCATGACCAACGAACAGGCCCGGGCCGTCGCCATACCGCTGGCCTTCCTGGGGGCGGGAACGTTCAAGGCCGAGATCTGGCGGGACGGCGCTGGGCCCAATGACGTCGAGCATGTCGTCAAATCGGTTTCCAGCCGCGACGTCCTCGATATTCCCCTGAGCGCGGGGGGCGGCGCCGCCATCGCCATCAAGCCGGTTCACTAGAGCTTGGCTCCCCCTTCGTCTGGTTCAGATCGAAGGGGGACGCCGCCGCCGACAGCGTCGGCGAGATCGACAACCGCCGTTCAGCGCCACCGGCGCGCCGCCTTGGGAAGGCCATGACTCAGCAAACCTCGTTGCTCGCCAAACCTTCGTCGGACGCGGCGACCTCGACCGACGCGGCCACGCCCGCCAAGAGCCACTACGCCGTGCTGGACGGCCTGCGCGGCGTCGCGTCCCTGATGGTGGTCGTCTTCCATCTGTTCGAAGCCTATGCGGGGGGCAGTCCGCAGAGGCAGATCATCAACCACGGCTATCTGGCGGTGGATTTCTTCTTCCTGCTGTCGGGCTTCGTGGTCGCCTACGCCTATGACGACCGCTGGGCGGCGGGCATGAGCCCATGGGGGTTCTACAAGCGCCGCCTGGTCCGGCTGCAGCCGATGATCGTCATGGGCAGCCTGATCGGCGCGGCCCTGGTCGCCTTCCAGCACTTCTCCATCTTTCCCAAGCTGGAAGCGGCCTCGGCCTTGCAGATCGTGGCGGTCATGCTGCTGGGCTGCCTGATGATCCCGCTGACGCCGTCGGCCGAGATCCGCGGATGGACCGAGATCTATCCGCTGAACGGCCCGGCCTGGTCGCTGTTCTACGAATATGTCGCCAACATTCTCTACGCGACGGGACTGCGGAAGCTGTCCAATCGCGTGCTCGGGGTCCTGGTGGGGCTCGCGGCCCTGGCGCTCGTCCACCTGCTGGTGCTTGGTCCGCGCGGCGACGTCATCGGCGGCTGGGCCCTGGACGCCAGCGGCGTCCGCATTGGTCTCACGCGCGTGCTGTTCCCGTTCCTGGCCGGCGTACTGCTGATGCGGCTGGGCCGGCGGATCAAGGTCGGCGGCGCCTTCGCCGTCTGCAGCCTGCTGCTGGTCGCGGCGCTGGCGCTGCCGCGGTTCGGCGGGACCGAGCGACTGTGGGTCAACGGCCTCTACGAAGCGCTGTGCGTGATCGTGCTGTTTCCGCTGATCGTCCTCATCGGCGCTGGCGAAAAGGACGCGGACGGCCCGTCGGTGCGGATCGCCCGCTTCTTCGGCGACCTGTCCTATCCGCTCTACATCACCCACTACCCGCTGATCTACATCTACACCGGCTGGGTGGTGGACAAGAAGGTCCCCCCGGCCCAGGGCGCCCTGGTCGGGGCGGGGGTGTTCGTGGCCGCGGTCACGATCGCCTATGCCTGCCTCAAATTCTACGACGAACCGGCTCGGCGCTGGCTGGGCGGCAAGCTGCTGGCCGGGCCTCGCTTGCGGACGCCGAACTGATCCTCCCCTCACATCCAACTTACTTTCAATTTCAAACAGGACTGACATCGTGGCGATCACCAAATACCGGACCTGGGCATGCGTCGCGGCCGCCTTTCTCGGCGCTTTCTCCGCGGCCGGTGCGACACAGGCTCAGGCCGGCGCGGGTACGAAGGGGCGGTTCGAATGGCGCTCGTCCGCGCCCTTGATCACCCCCTCGAACGCGGGCGCTCAGGCCTATTCCGGCCTCAAGGACTCTTCGGTCGTCTATTTCAACGGGGCCTATCACGTCTTCATGACCACGGCCGCTTCGGACGGGTGGAACATGGCGTACGCCCGCTTCAAGGACTGGTCCGAGGCGCCCAAGGCCAAGGTCGTCAGCTTGAAGCCATCCGGTATTGGCCCGGGCTATCGCGCGGCCCCGCAGGTCTTCTACTTCGCGCCGCAAAAGCTTTGGTACCTGGTCTATCAGGGCGGGCCGCCCCTCTATTCGACAACGGCGAACATCGAAGACCCGATGTCCTGGAGCGCGCCGAAACCCTTCTTCGCGGAAACGCCGGCGGCCGTCAAAAACGCCGCGGGCGAGGCGTCGTGGCTCGATTTCTGGGTCATCTGCGACGACGTCAATTGCCATCTGTTCAACACGGACGACAACGGCCACCTGTACCGGTCGCAGACGCCCATCGGCCGCTTTCCCGAGGGCTTCGCGGACACCAAGATGGTCCTGACCGGCGCTCGCGACGACATCTTCGAAGCCAGCATGCACTACAAGATCGCGGGCACGAACACCTATCTCACCGCCATCGAGGCCATCAGCCCGCGGGGGCGCTACTTCCGCTCGTGGATCAGCGACCGGCTCGACGGCGAATGGCGCCCGCTCGCCGACAGCGCTTCGAATTCGTTCGCGGGCTCGGACAATGTCACCTTCGATGGACCGGCCTGGTCCGAAGGCGTTTCCCACGGCGAGCTCGTGCGCAGCGGCCATGACCAGACCCTGACCATCGATCCGTGCAAGCCTCTGCGGTTTCTCTATCAAGGCCTGGCGTCCCACCCGCCGGGCACGGACTACATCAACCTGCCCTACAATCTGGCCCTCCTGACGGCGACGGGACCCAATCCCATCAGCCGGCTGTGCCGGACGCCGGTGAAATGACCTGGATCCGCTGAGCCGGTCGGCGGCGGTCGGCTCAGCGGATCTGATCTGGACCGGCTGGGCCACGTCCGGCCGGTCGGGGGTGTTTCAGGCGACGCCCTGGATCTCGCGGGAGATGGCCGCGGCGGTGGCCTGGACCTCGGCGATGGTCTCTTCCACCGGCCGCACGCCACGCTTGCAGATGTAGGGCATGGTCAGGGCCGCGATGGCCGCGCCGTCGGCCATGATGGGCGCGGAGACGTCGGTGATGTTCGGCGCCAGGTCGCTTTCGGCGCGCCA
>NZ_LMFX01000008.1:0-100564 GCF_001426985.1 Caulobacter sp. Root1472
GCACCTGGCCGCGCTCGACGTCTTCGCGCTTGGTGCCGCGCAGCAGCACGCCGACGTTGTCGCCCGCCTGACCTTGGTCCAGCAGCTTGCGGAACATTTCGACGCCCGTGCAGGTGGTCTTCTGGACCGGACGGATGCCGACGATCTCGACTTCCTCGCCGACCTTGACGATGCCGCGCTCGACGCGACCGGTGACCACGGTGCCGCGGCCCGAGATCGAGAACACGTCTTCGACCGGCATCAGGAAGGGCAGGTCGACCGGACGGTCAGGCTGCGGGATGTAGGCGTCGACCGTCTTCATCAGCTCGAGGATCGAGCCTTCGCCGATCGTGGCGTCGCCGCCGTCGATGGCGACCTTGGCCGAGCCCTTGGTGATCGGGATGTCGTCGCCGGGGAAGTCGTACGACGAAAGCAGCTCGCGCACTTCCATCTCGACCAGTTCCAGCAGCTCGGCGTCGTCGACCAGGTCGACCTTGTTCATGTAGACCACCAGGGCCGGCACGCCGACCTGACGGGCCAGCAGGATGTGCTCGCGGGTCTGGGGCATCGGGCCGTCGGCGGCCGNACGGTTGGCCGTCTCATATTCCACGTGCGCGGTGTTGATGGTGATGCCGCGGGCCTTTTCTTCCGGCGCGGCGTCGATGTCGGCGTAGTTCTTCGCCGTCGCGCCGCCGGACTTGGCCAGCGTGATGGTGATCGCAGCCGTCAACGTCGTCTTGCCGTGGTCAACGTGACCGATCGTGCCGATGTTGCAGTGCGGCTTAGTGCGTTCGAACTTTTCCTTGGCCATCGTCTCTACCTTCGCGCCGGCGGGCTTGTTTCAGGGAATTTCAGTATTGGGAGCTGGAGCGGGTAGCGGGAATCGAACCCGCATCCTCAGCTTGGAAGGCTGCTGCACTACCATTGTGCTATACCCGCCAAGCTAGCGGGGTCGCGATCGGCTCCCGGTCTGGCTTCTTTGGGGTCCAGGCCTCGTTGGAGCTCTCGTCGCGCGTGGTGGGGGAAGTAGGACTCGAACCTACGAAGGCGTACGCCAGGGGATTTACAGTCCCCCCCCTTTGCCACTCGGGACATTCCCCCAGCGCGCGACAGAGTTCCTTCAAAGCGGCCCTCCCCTCCTCGAAACCGGCGGCGGACCGCCCGTCACGAAAAAGGAACAAAAGCTTCCTCGAGACCGGTGAGACGGTGCTAAAGCAGCGCCGCCCTGGCTCTTGGAAACCCTCAGGGCCCCAAATCGGAGCGCGTCTTATAGTGTCCTCTCATTCCGAACGCAACGACCGGAAAAAGCCTTCTTCGCCCGGACGTGATTTTCGTTCCAACCCTCGGGAAAACAACAAGTTTTCTAAAGGCCAGGGCGACGCCAAGGACTGGATCTGGGGGATTCACGCCGTCGAGGCCGCGCTTTCCAACCCCGCCAGGCCGGTTCCAAAACGCCTTCTGGCCACCCCCGATCGGGCCAAGCGACTCGCTCCGGCGCTCAGCCGCGCGCCCTTCCTGCAGATCATGGAGGGCGCCGACATCGCCCGCCAGCTGCCGGCCGGCGCGGTGCACCAGGGCCTGGCTCTGAAGATCGACGAGCCGGAGATGCTCAGCGTCCACGACCTGGGGACCCCGGCCCAGGGCCTGCTGGTGATGCTGGACCAGATCACCGACCCGCAAAACATCGGCGCGATCTTCCGCTCGGCCGCCGCCTTCGGGGCCAAGGGGGTGATTCTCCAGGACCGCCACGCCCCCGCCCTGACCGGCGTGCTGGCGAAGACCGCCGTCGGGGCGGTGGACAAGATCGCCCACGCGCGCGTGGTCAATCTCTCGCGGGCCCTGGAGGAACTGGCCGACCTGGGCTGGCGCGCCGTGGGGCTGGCCGGCGAGGCCGAGGGCACGCTGGACCAGGTGCTGGACGATCGTCCCACTGTGCTGGTGCTGGGATCCGAGGGCGAGGGCGTACGCAGGCTCGTCGCCGAGCACTGCGACGTAATGGGCAAGATCGCCATGCCAGGCGGCTTCGAAAGCCTGAATGTGTCCGCCGCCGCGGCAGTAGCGCTCTACGAGGCGTCCAAAGTTCGCGCCTGAGAAGAAACCGGTTCGTGAATCGCCGTTAACCGTTTTGATTTCAGGGCCACGACATGGTTTTCTCAAGCGGGGACGCGAGGCTCGGCTTGGCGCAGACATCAGACAGCAAATCGAGGGAGCCGATGGCGCCTAACACAGTTCGTTCGGCGGCGCTCCGTTCGGCGTTTCTGGCCGGCTGCGCCGCAAGCCTCCTGATGATCGCCGGCTGCGGCGCGCGCGCGCCGGTCGAGGCCCCGCCCGCCGCCCCGACGGAGTTCGGTTACGACACCCCGCAGGCCACCGACCCGAGGGATACGCCGGCCGACGGCCTGCTGGGCGGCCCGCCCAGCGCCGCGGACTCCCAGGTTCCCGTCGCCGCGACCGAGTCCCCCCTGAGGACCTGGCGGCGTCCCGACGGAACCCTGGTCACGGCCATGGAGCCGATCGCCGATCCGGAGGACTCGCCGTCCTCCGTCCGCGGGCCCGTGCGCCCCCATGTCCGCGCGGCCGCTCACGCCCGCGTCCGCGTCCGCCATGAGCGGTCCGCGCCGGTCGCGCCTGCCCGCCACGCCCATGTGGCGTCGGCGCCCGTCACGCCTGTCCGGGCCGCGCCTGTCCGGGCCGCCCCCCCGGTCGCCCGCGCCGTAGCCCGCCCTGCGTCCAAACCGGCGCCGGTCGCCGCGCCCGCGCCCAGGCCGGTGGCCGTGGCCCCCGCCCCGGCTCCGTTGAAGCCGATAGCCGCCGTCCAGCCGGCCAAGGTCCCGGCGCCGGCGCCGGTGGTCGCGCCGGTCACCCCGGCCGCGCCAACCGGCAAGCCGCAAGCCCCGCTGCAGGCGCTGCAGGCGGCCGTCGGGCCCGAAACCGCCCGGGCCGCGACCCTGGCCGTGGCGCAAAGCCTGACCTCAGGCCAGGAAGGCCAGGTCACCCTGTCCCTGCCCGCCAACCTGGGCGACCGGATCAAGGCGGAGGCCGCCAGGCTGGGCTTGGCCCAGACGGCTCGGAAGATCAGCGCCCATGCCGATCTGCAGGGCCAGGGCTACGACATCGCGCCGAGCGGCCGCCAGACCGCCGTGGTCAAGCCCGGCCAGCCGGCCACCTTCGCCTGGCAGGTCAAGCCGACCGCCGCCGCCCAGGGCCCACTGAAGGCCGAGTTCGGCGTGAACCTGAGCGGCGCCAAGCCGGCCCAGGATCTCACCCTGGGCTCGATCGCCAGGCAGGTGGCGCCGATCCAGGATGCGGTGAAGGACAAGGCCGGGCGCCTCAAGGGCGCCTTGCCCGATCTGAGCCGCTACGCGACGGTGGACGTGCCGGGCGTGGGCAAGATCCCGGGCAAGTCGCTGCTGGGCGGCGCCCTGGTGCTGCTGGCCCTGCTGATCCTGGTGGTGATCTCGCGCAACGCCGCCGCGGCCCAGGCCAGGGCCCAGGCCGAACGCCGGCGCAGGGTCCGCACCCAGACCGACTACGGCCAGGACCACATGGTGTTCGACACCCCGAGGAGCCCGGCGACGCCGCCCCCGCACGGCGGTCCAGGCCGACCGGAGCATAACCCGTTCGAGACCCCCGCGTCCGATGCGCCCGGCCGCGACGGCGCCGCGCGCAAGGAACTCGAGTCGGTGGACTAACGGACGCTTGCCAGACCCGCCCGCCTGACGCATTGAGGCCGCATGTTTGACGCGCTCCTCGCCCAGGTGGGCGGACTGAACGGTCCGTTCGCGGCTTTCCTGTCCGTCCTGATGATCGACCTCGTCCTGGCTGGCGACAACGCCGTGGCCGTGGGCCTGGCCGCCGGCGGCCTGCCGGCCAAGGACCGCAAGAAGGTCATTCTCTACGGCTTGGGCGCGGCCGTGGTGCTGCGCATCAGCTTCGCCCTGATCACCACCTGGCTGCTGGGCGTGATCGGCCTGCTGCTGGCCGGCGGCGTGCTCTTGCTGTGGGTCTGCTGGAAGATGTGGCGCGAGCTGCGCGAGCAGATCACCCACGACCAGGAGGACGCCCGCGCCATCCTGGACAACAATCCGGCCACCGAACCACGAGCCAAACCGGCCAAGAGCTTCAAGCAGGCCTTCCTGCAGGTGCTGATCGCCGACGTCTCGATGTCGCTGGACAACGTGCTGGCCGTGGCCGGCGCGGCCCGGGAGCATCCGGCCATCCTGGTGTTCGGCCTGCTGCTGTCGATCATCCTGATGGGCGTGGCCGCCACCGCCATCGCCAACCTGCTGCACAAGCACCGCTGGATCGGCTTCATCGGCCTGGCCATTGTGCTGTACGTCGCCGTGCACATGATCTGGGAAGGCCACCGCAGCGTGGTCATCGACCTGCACAAGACCGAGGCCTACAACGCCGCCGCCCCCGCGTTCCTCGACATCAAGCCGGACGAGCTGGCCGCGCACAACAAGCACAAGAAGTGATGCGGGGCCCGGCCCTCGTCGTCCGCCTGGCCGCTCTCAGCGGCTTCCTGGCCGTGGTGTTCGGGACCTTCGCGGCCCACGGCGCCAAGGACGCCCGGGCGGCCGAGCTGCTGCACACCGGATCGCTGTACCAGATGACCCACGCCCTGGCGGTGCTCGGCTGGCTGGCGGTGCGCCAAGCCGGCCAGGATGGGGCCGGCGGCAAGGTCGGCGTCGAGGTCCCCTCGCTGTTCCTGGCCGGAACCGTGCTGTTCTCGGGATCGCTGTACGCCCTGGCTTTCGGCGCGCCGCGCGCTCTGGGCATGGTCACGCCGTTCGGCGGCCTGTGCTTCCTGGCCGGCTGGCTGCTGCTGGCCTGGCGAGCGGGTACGATCGGGGATCGAAAGGCTTAGGCCGCCATCTTGCCGCGCCGGTCCTTGGGGACCGCCAGGCCGAAGATCGCCAGGCTGGAACCCACCAGGCAGGCGAACATCACCGCCGCCACGGGCTTGGGCGTGCCGTCGTGCAGCAGGCCGCCCGCCCACGAGGCCAGGGCTCCGGCCCCGAACGAGATGCCCCCCATCAGGGCCGAGGTCGAGCCCGCCCGGCTGGGATCGACGCTCAGCGCCCCGGCCATGGTGTTGCCGCTCATCAGGCCGTAGGTCGACAGCGCCGCGAACAGCAATGGCAGAACCGTGAACTGTCCGCCCAGGCCGCTCCAGGCCGCAGCCGCCAGCAGCAGGGCGGCGACGATCGAGGCGATGCTGGCCCGCACCAGCACCCGGTCGGGCGTCGAGCGGCGCAGCAGCAGGCGGTTGACCTGGCTGGCGCCGATGATGCCGACCGCGTTGAGGGCGAAGATGATGTTGAACACCAGCGGGGTGTGGCCGTAGGTCCCCATCACCAGGTCCGGCGCGGTCGAGATGTAGGTGAACAGGGTGGCGCCGTTCAGGGCCCCCGCGAGGCAGTAACCGACCAGCCGCCTCTGCCGCAGCAGGGCCAGGTAGGCGCGGAAAGGGTTCTCCGAGCGCGCCTGCACGGCCGTGGCCTCGGACCGCGACTCCCCGAGGCTCAGGCTGATCCACAGGCCGATCAGCAGGCCGAAGGCCACCAGCGTCCAGAACACGCCGCGCCATCCGGCAAAGAACTGGACGACGCCGCCGAACTGCGGGGCCAGAACCGGGGCCAGGCCCATGATCAGGGTCATCAGCGACAGCACCCGCGCCGTGTCGGCGTGATTGAACTTGTCGCGCACCACCGCCCGGGCGATCACCGCGCCCGCGCAGCCGCCCAGAGCCTGGACGAAGCGCGCGGCGATCAGCACCTGGATCGAGGGCGCGGTGGCGCAGACCACCGAGGCGGCGATGAAGATGCCGATCCCCAGCAACAACGGCAGGCGGCGTCCGAACCGGTCCGAGGCGGGTCCGTAGAGGAACTGGCCGATCGCCATGCCGGCGAAGAACGCCGCCAGGGTGGCCTGAACGTCCTCGGCCCCCGCGTGCAGGGTCCGGCCGATGTCAGGCATGCTGGACAGGTACATGTCGATCGACATCGGCGCGAAGGCCGTCAGGGCGCCCAGCATCAGGACGAGCCGCCAGGGGGTGGCGGCGGGCGCGGGCGGTGCGTTGTCGGTCATGGAGGCGCTTTTACGCTTGTTTTCCCCAGGGGTAAGTCCTTGACCGTAGGAATCGCGGCCTTGCCCGGCGCGACGCCCGCCGGCAAAGTGATCAACAATAACATACAGCAGGAAACGCCATGGCCCAGCTCGCGCCGCCGATGCCCGAACCTTCGTTCGCGCAGATCAACGGGATCCGCATGGCCTATTATGAGGCCGGGCCGCGGACGGGCGTCCCCATCGTCCTATGTCACGGCTTCCCGGAGTTCTCCTATTCCTGGCGCTGGCAGATCGCGGCCCTGGCGGCGGCGGGACGCTGGGTGATCGTTCCCGACCAGCGCGGCTACGGCCTGACTGATCGTCCCGAGGCGGTCGAGGACTACGACATGGCCCACCTGACCGGCGACCTGGTCGGGCTGCTGGAGCACCTGGGCGTCGAGAAGGCGGTGTTCTGCGGTCACGACTGGGGCGGTCTGGTGGTCTGGCAGCTGCCGCTGATGCATCCGGACCGCGTGGCCGGGATCGTCGGCCTCAACACCCCGTTCCTGCCACGCCTGCCTATCGACCCGATCACCATGTTCCGCCACGCGTTCGGCGAGGACATGTACATCGTCCACTTCCAGAAGCCCGGCGTGGCCGACGCCCAGCTGGCCGCCGACGTCGACAGGACCATGCGCTATTTCATGCGCAAGCCGACGGGCGTGCAGGCCGCCTTCACCAGCGGCGAGACCAGCGGCCGGTCCTTGGCCCTGCAGGACGGTCTGGCCCGCTACGACGTCGCCGACGACTCCAGCCAACTGCTGGCGCCCGAGGAGCTGAAGGTGTTCGTCGAGACCTTCCAGCGCACCGGCTTCACCGGCGGGATCAACTGGTACCGAAACTTCGTGCGCAACTGGGAGCGGGCCGAACACCTGCCCACCCGGATCGACGGGATCCCCTGCCTGATGATCATGGCGGAGCACGACGTGGTGCTGCCGCCGTCCCTGGCCGACCGCATGGGCGACCAGATCTCGGACCTGGAGAAGGTGCTGGTCGAAGGCAGCGGCCACTGGACCCAGCAGGAAAAGCCCGACGAGGTGAACGCCATCCTGATCGACTGGCTGGGGCGACGATTTCCGAACTGACCGTGGTGGCCGCACCCCGACCTGTTCGAGCCTTCAGTTCGCCGACCTTGAACGACAGCGGAAGAAATCCTCGTCCTGAGTCTGTCGAAGGATGAGGGCGTTTCTCGGTATTCGCCGCGAGGCTGGGCCGTTTGCCTGGGCCCCCTACCCCTTCGCCGCCGCCAGGATCTCCGCGCGCCGTCGCATCGCCGCGGCCATCTGCAACATGGCCAGGGCCGAGGTCTCATCGCGCTCGGCGGCGCGCACGGTGTAGAGCTGGGCCATCACCTGCAGCGAGATGACCTTGTCCAGGCCCTCGGGGCCCATCATCTCGGCGATCGCACGGTCCAGCTCGGCCAGCTGGCGCGGAGTCAGCATCTCCAGCAGTTCGTCGTCGCTGAGGTCTTCGGGGTTGTTCATGACTCGGGAGAATACGGAAAAGCGGCGCGGGTTGCGACGGTCCGGGCCCGGTTTGTTGGGCGGCGACGCCGGGCGCACGACCGGCGTGGGCAAATGAGCCCGTCGCGCGTTCCCTCCCGGCCCGAAACCGGTTTAGGGTTGCGCCATGGATCGTAACGCTTCCGCCTCGCCCATGTCCGTCAACGGTCGCCGCGGCCTGTTTCGCGATATCGAACCCTTCTCGTTCGGTTGGCTGGGCGCCGACGCTCCCCATGAAATCTACTATGAGGAATGCGGCGCCCCGCACGGCAAGCCGGCGGTGATCCTGCACGGCGGCCCCGGCGGGGCGGTCAATCCGACCATGCGGCGGTTCTTCGACCCCACTCGGTGGCGCATGGCCCTGTTCGACCAGCGCGGCTGCGGCCGCTCGCGCCCCAACGCCAGCCTCGAGGACAACACCACCTGGAGCCTGATCGCCGACATCGAGCGGCTGCGCGTGCACCTGGGGATCGAGAAGTGGACCGTGTTCGGCGGCTCGTGGGGCTCGACCCTGGCCCTGGCCTACGCCATCACCCATCCCGAACGGGTCGAGGCCCTGGTGCTACGCGGCATCTTCCTGCTGACCCAGAAGGAACTGCGCTGGTTCTACCAGGACGGCGCCTCGATGCTTTTCCCCGACGCCTGGGAGCGGTTCCTGGCCCCAATCCCGGTCGAGGAGCGCGGCGACCTGATCACCGCCTACCACAAGCGCCTGACCCATGCCGACCGCCGCGTCCAGGCCCAGGCGGCCGGCGCCTGGAGCCAATGGGAGGGCGACACGATCTCGCTGCGCGGCCCCGAGGCGCGGCCCCCGAAGTTCAATGAAGAGGACTTCGCCATCGCCTTCGCCCGGATCGAGTGCCACTTCTTCGCCAATGGCGGGTTCTTCGAGGAAGACGGCTGGATCCTGAAGAACATCGACCGGATCCGGCACATCCCGGCCTGGATCGTCCAGGGCCGCTTCGACGTGGTCACGCCGCTGGACAGCGCCTGGTCCGTGCACCGCGCCTGGCCGGAAGCCCGTTTCGAGATCGTCTGGGACGCGGGCCACGCCTCGACCGAGCCGGGCGTCATCGACGGCCTGGTGCGGGCCACGAATGCGGCGCTAAACGTCTAGGCGCCGAGCGTTCGAGCGCCGGACCAGCCCCTCGCGCACCGACACGCCCAGCAGCACCGCCGTCGTGGCGATCGACAGGACCAGCGGTCCGACCGCCAGGCTGAGCGGCGCCAGGGCCGCCAGCGCCGCTAGACCCACCACCTGGGCCCTCGGCCAGGAGCGGAACATAGCGCGCTTGAACAGCACCCCGCCCAGCAGGAACAGGAACGGTCCGCCGATCACCGCCAGCGCTGTCTTCAGGTCCGTGTGGCCCAGCGGATGGTGGATCGTCCACTCGTCGCCCACGGCGGTGACGATGACGCCGGCGATCGGCAGCAGGTGGATGTAGGTATAGGCCTCGCGCGCCACCCGGCCGGGGTCCTTGGCGTGGCTGATCGCCTCGCTGGCGGCCTCGGCCGTGAACGAGAAATAGATCCACCACATGGCCAGGCTGCCGGCGAACGCGGCCAGGAAGGCGGCCATCACCAGCGGCGTCCAGGCCAGGGTCGCGGTGGTCGCGCCCATGACCAGGATCGACTCGCCCAGGGCGATGATCGTGAACAGGGCGCAGCGCTCGGCCAGGTGGCCGCCCTCGACGTCCCACTCCTCGGCGCGGGCCCGGCCCAGGCCGGGGGCCCAGAACCCCAGGGCCGGCGAGACGTATTCCAGGGCCAGCGCCCCGCCCCAGAGGGCCAGCCGCGCCCCGCCCTCTGCCAGGCCGCCGGTGATCCACAGCACGCCCGAGGTCGCGAACCAGACGGAGATCCGGATGAAGTTGCGGCTCTGGAAAGGATGATCCCGCATCGCCCAGGCGGTGAACAGGCTGCGGCCCAGTTGGATCGCCACGAAGGCCAGGGCGAAGACCAGGCCGCGATCGCCGAACGCCTTGGGGATCGACATGGTCATGACCATGCCCACCACCATGGCCACGAACAGCATGATCCGCACGGGCGCCCGCTCGGGGTCCAGCCAGTTGGTGACCCAGGCGGTGAAGATCCAGGCCCACCAGACGGCCATCAGCAACAGGCCGGTCTCGACCACGCCCAGCAGGGTGGGATGGGCCATCAGCCCGTGCGACAGCTGGGTGACCGCGAACACAAACACCAGGTCGAAGAACAGCTCGACATAGGTGACCCGCGCATGGCCGCCCGAGGCGCGGTCGCGGAGCATGTGACGGCGGGACATGGCGGTTTTCCTCTGGTGAGTCGCGAGCCTAGAGCGTGACAGCCGAAAGGACAGGCCGGTTTCGTCAAGCATCCCGGGCGCTCTTCGCACGGTCGCGATCGAACGTTTTGTCGTCCGGTGCGCTTTTGTCGGCATGGATGCTTCGGTTCTCCTCCCCCACCGCGCCGCCCTGACCGGCGCCGCCGTCGCCCTGACGATCGGGCTGACGGGCGGCCTGATCCTGCGGACGGGTTCCCAGACGGCGCCGCAGATCGAGGCCGCTTTCATATCCGGGCCCGCCGGCGACGCGGTCCAGCCGATCACCTGGCCCAGCGGCAAGGTCCCCGACTATGTGGTCGGCACCGATTTCCTCCCTGGCCGGCAACCGGAACAGCCGCCCGTGGTCGTCGCCTCGTACGAAGTCCCCGAATACGTCCCGGCCGCCTGGTCCGAGCCGGAGAGCCAGATCGAAGCCCAGCCTGTCCGGCCCACGGAGCCCGCCACCCGAAGCTGGCCGTCGACCGCCGGCGACATCCTGGACACCCGCCTGCCCGAGGACGCCCCGCAGGCGCCCGAACCTCCGCCGGCGATCGCCGCGCCGGAAGCTCCCACCGCGCCGCTGGCGGTCGCGGCGGCCTATTAGTCCCGGACCGCCCGAGCCGGACCCAAGGTCAAGCTCGGCCCCGCCCTTGCTGCCAATCGCTCCAACCCACGGCGCTTGTCCCATTTCGCGCCAGGACCTGGATCGAAATGGCGGACACGCAACAGCAGCACGACCAACCGCCCGACCTCTGGCGCAAGCTGGAAGCGCTGGCCTGCGGCTTCGTGCTGTTCATGCTGTCCAACGCCCTGATCGGTCCGTTGCTGGATCCGCTGCAGGCGGGCGGCGAGAACATTCCCGTCCTGCGGCTGATGTGGCTGCCGGTCTACGCCCTGACCCTGGGCCTGGCCGCCTGGCGCGCGCCGCGCCTGATGCGGTTCTGGCTGCCCGCCGTGCTGCTGAGCCTGCTGGTCTTCTGGGTGTACGCCTCGGCGTCGTGGTCGCTGAACCCCGGGACGACCAACCGCCGAGCGATGGCGGCGGCGTTCACCACCCTGTTCGGCTTCTATTTCGCCGCCAGCTTCGACGGTCGGCGGATGGCCGAGATCATCGCCGACACCTTCCTGCTGCTGGCCGCCGCCGGTCTCCTGGCCGCCGTCGCCTATCCGAAAATGGGGGTGCAGCACGACATCAACGCCGGCGACTGGCGCGGCCTCTGGTACGAGAAGAACCAGATGGGGGCAATGATGGTCTATGGCGCCCTGGCCGCCATGGCCGCGCTGCTGGCCGGCTCGCCCCGGCGCAAGCAGATGGTCTTCACCATCGTGCTGTGCGCGGCGATGCTGCTGATGAGCAAGTCCAAGACCTCGCTGCTGGCCCTGATGATCGGCCTGTGCGGCTCGATGCTGCTGGCGGCCATGCGACGCGGTCCGGCCACGGCGGTGATCGTCGTCTGGCTGGGCGTCACGGTCGCCGTGACCGCCGCCATGGTCATGTGGCTGGCCCCCGAACTGCTGTTCAAGGCCCTGGGCAAGGATCCGTCCCTGACCGGCCGCACCGACATCTGGGCCGCCCTGCTTCGGCAGTCGGCCAAGCATCCGCTGACCGGCTTTGGCTACGGGGTGTTCTGGACCCTGGACTCCGTCCCCGCCAACTGGATCCGCAAGGAGACCGGCTGGCTGGTGCCCAGCGCCCACAACGGCTGGCTGGACATCCTGGCCCAACTGGGCTGGATCGGGGTGGGCCTGTGCGCCCTGGTGCTGGGCGGGCCGCTGCTGGTCGCCCTGTTCCGGTTTCGCCAGGTGCAGGACGGCTACTGGGCCACCCTGTTCCTGGCCATCTTCCTGATGACCACCTTCTCCGAGAGCTTCATCCTGGAGCGCAACGGCATCGTCTGGTCCCTGGCCTGCGCGGCGGTGACCCGCCTGCTGGGACCTGTATGGGCCGATCCCAGGCGCCGGACGCCGGACATGCCTCCGCTGGACGCCGCTCCGGCCCTGGCCTGGAGCCTGGCCCAGCTGGAGCCTGCGCCCCAGCCTGAGCCCGAGATCTGGACGCCCGCGCTGGCGCGCCGTCCAGACCCCGCGCCGATATTTGGCAAGCGCGCGGTCTCGCCTTTCGGCGCTTAGCCCGCTACTGGAGCGCCATGACCGACTACACGCCCCAGCAGATCGTCGCCCGCGGCGCGCGCGCCGACGCCGAAGCCGCCGCCGACGCCATCGACAACCATCCAGGCCTCGAGGGCGCGACCTATTCGATCCTGGAAGAGGACGAGGACAAGGGCGTCTGGCGCATCGACGCCTTCCCGACCACCGACGAGGAAGACGCGGGCCTGCTGGAGGTCCTGGCCGGCTATCCGCTGAAGGTGCTGCGCGAGCAGCTGGCCGACGCCGACTGGCTGGCCATGGCGCTGTCGGGCCTGCCGCCGGTGCGCGCCGGCCGGTTCTTCGTCTACGGCATGCACGACCGCGGCCGCCTGCCGGCCAGCACGGTCAACCTGCGCATCGAGGCCGGCGCGGCCTTCGGCACAGGCCACCACGGCACCACCGTCGGCTGCCTGCTGGCCTATGACCGGCTGATCAAGGCGCGCAAGTTCAACAAGGTGCTCGACGTCGGGGCCGGCACCGGGCTCCTCGCCATCGCCGCCGCGCGGACGGGATCGAAGATCGCCGTCGGCACCGACATCGACAAGCCCAGCGTGCGGATCTCCAAGGAGAACGCCAAGGTCAACCGGGCGAACGCCCGCTTCGTCCACGCCTCGGGGTTGTCCAACCGCCTGGTGGCCGACAACGCCCCCTACGACCTGGTGTTCGCCAACATCCTGGCCCGGCCGTTGGTCAGCCTGGCCCAGGACATCAAGACCGCCCTGGTCCCCGGCGGCACGGTGATCCTGTCGGGCCTGCTGCGCACCCAGGAGCGCATGGTCAAGGCCGCCTACGTCTCGCGCGGCTTCAAGGTGGTCAATCGCATCCACCGCGACGCCTGGGCGGCGCTGGTGCTGCAGCGACCGTAGAATAACACCCTCTCCCTTGGGAGAGGGAGGGGCCCGCGCTCGAAGAGCGTGGGAGGGAGAGGGATTACGCCGCCAGAAATGGCGGTTACTTCCCTTGCGCCTCGACGCCAGACGGCCAAGCTGCCGCCATGGATCGGACCGCCAACGCGCGTCGGCTACGCAGCAACCAGACCATGGCGGAAGCCAAGCTCTGGGCCATCGTCCGCGCTGGCCGCCTCCAAGGCTTCAAGTTCAAGCGCCAGGTTCCGATCGATCGATACTTCGTCGATTTCCTGTGTAGCGAAAGGCGTCTTGTCATCGAACTCGATGGCAAGGCGCACGAGGGGCGCGAACTCTACGACCTCGAGCGAACCGAAGTGCTGGAAGGCTGCGGGTTTCTCGTCATGCGGTTTCCGAACGAGCAGGTCCTGAGCGATCCCGGCGGCGTCGCCGATGCGATCCTGGCGGCGCTCAGAACGGCGAGGCCCTAAACCCTCTCCCTCCCATGGCTGCGCCATGGGTCCCTCCCTCTCCCAAGGGAGAGGGTTTTCGAATGCGGAACACCTCCGCCTCCACCCACGTTTCTCCAGGCGGGACACTCTCGCTCCAGGAGCAACGTCATGACCTATGTCGATCCCCAAGCCCCGCCGCCCGAACGCGTCGTGCATGTCCGCCGCGAGGGCGGCGCCACCGGCTGGTTCGTGGCCGGGGCCGTGGCCATCGTCGCGGTGGTCGCCATCGCCTTCATGCTGACGGTCGGGGCGCGTACGCCCAGCGACGACCAGATCGCCCAGGCCCAGGACCAGGGCCGCGCCGCCGCCGTGGCCGAAAACGCCCAGACCGGGGCCGCACAGGCCACGATCGTCGCCCAGCAAGCGGCCCGCGACGCGAGCGCCGCCGCCGACAGCGCTCGCCGCTCGACCGAGAACACGGCCGCCAACGCCGCCCAGGCCGCCCACGACGCCGCCGCCCGCGCCGCCTCGTCGCGCGACGACACCCTGGCCCCGTCGGCCGACCCGAACGTCCAAGCCCCGCCGGCCCAGCAATCGCAGCCGGTGAACTAGACTGCCGATCGCAACCCGCCCCTTCCCAGCGCGGAGGGGCGGGACTAAATCGGAGGCATGCGCCAGACCTTCGATGAATCCACCGATCCGGGCTTCGGTCCCCGCCACGTTCCCCTGATCCGCGCCGCCATGGCCCGCCAGGGCCTGGACGGCTTCCTCGTGCCGCACGAGGACGAGCACCAAAACGAGTACCTGCCCGCCGCCAACGACCGCCTAGCCTGGGCCAGCGGCTTCACCGGTTCGACCGGGGCCGGGGTAATCCTCAAGGACCGGGCCGCCGTGTTCGTCGATGGCCGCTACACCCTGCAGGTGCGCGACCAGGTCGACCAAGGCGTGTTCGAGATCCGCGACTTGGTCGAGGGCGGCGTGCCCGCCTATCTGGAGACCGCGCCGAAGGGCGCGGTGATCGGCTATGACGCCCGCCTGCACAGCCCCCAGGCGCTGGACGGCCTGAAGGCGGCGGCCGCCCGGGCCGGCGCGGCGCTAAGGCCCGTGGCCGTCAACCCGATCGACGAGGCCTGGGGCGCCGAGCGTCCCTCCCAGCCCGCCGCGCCGGTCGTGCCGCATCCGGTGCAGTACGCCGGCGAGGAGTCCGCCTCCAAGCGCGCCCGCGTCGGCTCGGCCGTCGCGGCCCTGGGCGCGGACGCCGCCGTGATCACCGCCCCCGCCTCGATCGCCTGGCTGTTCAACATCCGCGGCGGCGACGTCATCCGCTCGCCCCTGCCGCTGTCCCAGGCGGTGCTGCGCGCCGACGGCACGGCGCGGCTGTTCCTCGACCCCGCCAAGGTCACCGACGACCTGCCGGCCTGGCTGGGCAACCAGGTGTCGCTGGAAGCGCCCGAAGCGCTCGACGCCGCTCTGGCCGACCTGGCGGGCCAGAAGGTGCTCGTCGACCCGGCTCAATCGTCGGCCTGGTATTTCGACACCCTGGCCGCCGCCGGCGCTGCGGTGATCCGCGCCATGGATCCCTGCACCCTACCCCGGGCCTGCAAGAACGCGGTCGAGATCGCCGGCACGATCGAGGCCCACAAGCGGGACGGCGCGGCCCTGACCCGGTTCCTGCACTGGCTGGCCACCGAGGGCCAGGTCAGTCCGCCGGACGAGAAGGAGGCCGTGGCCAAGCTGGAGGCGTTCCGCGAGGCGACGGGCGTGCTGAAGGACCTCAGCTTCGACACCATCGGCGCAGCCAACGGCCACGGCGCCCTGCCCCACTACCGCCCGACCGAGCGCAGCAACGAACGGGCGGCCATGGGCTCGTTGCTGCTGGTCGACAGCGGCGGCCAGTACCTGGACGGCACCACCGACGTCACCCGCACGGTCGCCATCGGCGAACCGACCGCCGAGATGGTCACCCGCAACACCCTGGTCCTCAAGGGTCACCTGGCCATCGCCCGCCTTCGTTTCCCGGCCGGCACCACGGGCTCGGCCATCGACGCCTTCGCCCGCGCGGCCTTGTGGAGCCACGGCCTGGACTACGACCACGGCACCGGCCACGGGGTCGGCGTCTATCTGGGCGTGCATGAAGGCCCGCAGCGGATCAGCAAGGCGCCCAACACCATCGCCCTGCAGCCAGGCATGATCGTTTCCAACGAGCCGGGCTATTACAAGGACGGCGAATACGGCATCCGCATCGAGAACCTCGAAGTGGTGATGCCGGCGGAAGCCGTCGGGACAGGCGACCGCCCGATGCACCGGTTCCACGCCCTGACCCTGGCCCCGATCGACCGGCGCCTGGTGGACAAGAGCTTGCTGAGTCCCGAGGAGATCGCCCAGTTCGACGCCTATCACGCGCGGGTCGTGCGCGAGATCGGTCCGCTGGTGGACGGCGAGATTCGCGCCTGGCTGGAAGCGGTCTGCGCGCCGCTCTGACCGCCTCGCCGACCCCGCCCTTCGCTGGAGCGGGGTCGGCGACGGTCGTCGCTATTTGGCGGAGGACGAGCTGATCCCCGCCTCCTTGAGCATTTCCTCGAACTTTTTTTCGTCCATGGATTTGCCCAGTCCAGCCATGCCTTCGGTCACCTTGGGATCGCTCATCAGACCACGCATGGCCGCTTGGCCGAGCACGCCGAACGCCTGGCCGATGGAGCCCGTACCCTCGTACTTCAGCGCATCGACGGTCTCCTTGCGGCAGTCGACCAGCATCAGGCGCTGCATCAGGGCGCCCGCCTTCTGGACGGCGGCGTCGCGCTGGGCGTCGGTCAGGTTGGTCATCGGCTTCACCGACGGGTGCGAGCTGATCGCCGCGAAGAGCCAACCCACCAGCTGGGCCTGGTCGGCATCGGTGGTCGAGCGCACCAGGCATTTGGACATGTCGTCGGCATAGACGCCGGCGCAAGCCATGCCCGGCGCAAGGAGCGCGCCCGCCAGGGCGGCGCTAGTGATCAATCGACGCAATGGTAGTCCCCCGAAAAGGCGGCGACTCTGCCGCAGGCGCAGTGATGCAACTTCCCCGGCCATGGACAAGCTTTATCGCCGACCTTAAGTGCCCCGAGGCTTGGCCCGCGTCGTCGGCGCCGTCGTCGCCGGGTCGTCCGGCCAGACGTGGCGCGGATAGCGGCCCTTCATCTCCGTCTTCACCTCGCGCCAAGAGCCCTTCCAGAACCCCGGCAGGTCCTTGGTGATCTGGATCGGCTTGTGGCCCGGCGACAGCAGGGCCAGCACCAGGGGCGCGCCGCCGACGGTCGGATGGGCCGTCAGGCCGAACAGCTCCTGCACCCGCACGTCGACGCGCGGGCCGCCGTCGGCGGCGTAGTCGATGGCGAAGCTGGAGCCGGTCGGCGCCGTGAACCGGGCTGGAGCGTCGGCGTCGAGCCGGCGGTGCAGGTCCCAGGGGACCAGGGTCCGGATGGCGTCGGCCAAGGCCCCGTCGCCCAGCTGGCTCAGGGCCGAGCGACCGGCCAGCAGCGGCTCCAGCCATTCGTCCAGCCGCCCAAGCAAGGCCGTGTCCGACAGATCCGGCCAGGTCTCGGCGTCGCGTTCGCGCAGGAAGGCCACGCGGCGACGCAGGGCCTGAGCGCCCTCGCCCAGCGGCACGGCGGACAGTCCCTCGCGCGCGACCTGGTCCAGCAGCGCCTTGGCGACCAAGCCCGGATCGACCTTGTCCAGCAGCCGCTCCTCGACCACCAGCTTTCCCAGGCGCAGCAGGCGGCGGGCACGGACCTTGCCCTTGGCGTCCGGCTCCAGCCTGTCCTCGGCCACCAGCCGGTCGGCGAAGGCCTCGCGCAGGCTGGCCTCGTCCAGCGGCGCGGCCAGCAGGATGCGGTCGCGGGCCTCGCCGCCGCCCAGTTCGCCGACGGCCAGCCAGGTCTCGCGGGCCAGGGCGTCGGTGGCCTCCAGATAGACCCCGCGCCCGCCGGCCAGCTGGTATTCCCCTGGCTTGCCGCGGGCTCGGGCCACCCGTTCCGGATAGGCCTCGGCCAGCATCAGGGCGTCGTCCAGCGTCGCGGCGCCCGAGGCTCGGCCGGCCGAGCGGGCCCAGCGTTCCGACAAGATCCGGGCGTCGCGGGCCCTGGGCGAACGGTCGCGATCGAAGCTTTCCAGCCGGTGGCGCAGGTCGACGTCTCGGCCGCCCAGGCCCTGCTCGCTGAGTACGGCGGCGACCTTGGCCCCCCGCTCGGCTTGGCCGGAGGCGGCGGCGCGCACGACCATGTGGGCCAGGCGCGGGGCCAGCGGCATGTCGGCCAGGGCCCGGCCGTGGGCGGTCAGGCCGCCCTGCCCGTCCAGGGCTTGCAGGCGGTTGAGCAAGATCCGCGCCTCGTTGAACGCGGCGGCCGGCGGCTTGTCGAGGAAGGCCAGGTCGCCCACGTCCCGCGCCCCCCAACGGGCCAGGTTCAGGGCCAGGTTCGACAGGTCGGCCTCGAGGATTTCCGGGCGGGCGAAGGCCGGCAGGGCCCGGGTCTCCGGCTCGTCCCACAGGCGATAGCAGACGCCCGGCTCGGTGCGGCCGGCGCGGCCCCGGCGCTGGTCCGCGGCGGCGCGGCTGACGCGCACGGTCTCCAGCCGGGTCAGGCCGCTGGACGGATCGAAGCGCGGCACGCGGGCCAGGCCGCAATCGATCACCACCCGCACGCCCTCGATGGTCAGGCTGGTCTCGGCGATCGAAGTGGCCAGCACCACCTTGCGCCGGCCCGCCGCGGCGGGGGCGACGGCGCGGTCCTGTTCGGCCGGATCGAGCGCGCCATAGAGCGGCGCGACATCGACGTCCGGCCGCCGCAACCGCTCGCGCAGCAGGGTCTCGGTCCGGCGAATTTCGCCCTGGCCGGGCAGGAAGACCAGCAGGCCGCCGCCCTCCTCCGCCAAGGCGCGTTCGACGGCGCGAACCACCCGCTCCTCCAGGCGCATTCCTGTTGCTTGGGGGCGCTCGTCGCGGCCCAGATAGCGGGTGTCGACCGGAAACATCCGTCCCTGGCTCTCGACGATCGGCGCGTCGCCCAGCAGGGCCGAGATCCGGGCGCCATCCAGGGTGGCCGACATCACCAGGATCTTCAGGTCCTCGCGCATCAGGCCTTGCGCGTCACGGGCCAGCGCCAGGCCGAGGTCGGCGTCGAGGCTGCGCTCGTGGAACTCGTCGAAGATCACCGCCGCCACGCCCTCAAGGCCCGGATCGTCGAGAATCATCCGGGTGAAGACGCCCTCGGTCACCACCTCGACCCGGGTCCGGGCGGAGACCTTGGACTGCAGCCGGACGCGGAACCCCACGGTCTCGCCAACGCCTTCGCCCAGGCTCTGGGCCATACGGGAGGCGGCGGCGCGGGCGGCCAGGCGGCGCGGCTCCAGCATGACGATCTTGCCGCCGGCGACCCAAGGCTCGTCCAACAGGGCCAGCGGCACGACCGTGGTCTTGCCCGCACCGGGCGGCGCGACCAGCACGGCGGCTTCGCGCCCGGCAAGCGCGGATTTCAAGGCCGGCAAGGCTTCGTGGATGGGAAGGGTCACGCGGCGTGGTTTAAGGGCGCGGGCTGAAATCACCAAGCACCGGTCGCCGCGCCCTGGTCTTTCTCCGATCGCCCAACCCGAAGGCAACCCAGGCCAAGAAGCGTGCTGCAACGCAACATCGCCTCGGCAGAGCATGGCTCATATTGCGCACAGCGGGGCGAACAATTACGCACGCCCTCCGCTTTACCTTGACCGCGTCCCGCTAACCGGGCCACGGTCCGCAAAATTTATCTACGCGGCCCCCGGGGGTGGCCGCGGGTCTCTGGAGGAAATATGTGGCGCGTTAAGTCACTGGATGCGATTTTAGCAACGGCCAAGAAGAAGTCGCTGCATCGCTCGCTCGGCCCCATTCAGCTGACCCTGCTGGGCGTGGGCGCGATCATCGGCACGGGGATCTTCGTGCTGACCGCCGCCGCCGCCCAGAAGGCCGGCCCGGGCATGATGTGGAGCTTCGTGATCGCCGGCGCCGTCTGCGCCATCGCCGCGCTCTGCTACTCGGAACTGGCGTCGATGCTGCCCGTCTCGGGCTCGGCCTACACCTATACCTACGCCGTGATGGGCGAACTGCTGGCCTGGATGGTCGGCTGGGCGCTGATCCTGGAATATGCGGTCGCCGCCAGCGCCGTCTCGGTCGGATGGTCCGGCTATTTCCTCGGATTGATCGAGAACGCCCTCCACTTCCACTGGCCCGACGCGTTGCGATCCGGCCCCGCCTGGTCGATGAACGGCTTCATCCCGGTGGCCGACTTCAGCGCCGGCGTCGTCAACATCCCGGCCATCCTGGTGGCCCTGACCGTGACCGCCCTGCTGGTTCGCGGCACGACCGAGAGCGCCCGCGTCAACGCCATCCTGGTGGTGATCAAGGTGACGGCCCTGACCGCCTTCGTCATCCTGACCCTGCCGGTGATCAAGACCGGCAACTTCTCGCCCTTCACCCCCAACGGCTGGTTCGGCCCGCACGGGACGACGGGCATGGGCGTGGTCGGCGCGGCCGCCTCGATCTTCTTCGCCTATGTCGGCTTCGACGCGGTCTCCACCGCGGCGGAGGAAACCAAGAACCCGCAGCGCAATGTGCCAATCGGCCTGATCGGCAGCCTGGGGATCTGCACCATCTTCTACCTGCTGGTCGCCGCCGGCGCGGTCGGCGCGATCGGCGCCCAACCCGTGCTGGCCCTCGACGGCTCCGTCGTCCAGCCCGGCTCGGCCGCCTTCCAGGCCGCCTGCGCCACCGCCGCCAACGCCGACCGCCTGGTCTGCTCCAACGAGGCCCTCGCCCACGTGCTGCGCGAGATCAACTGGCCCGTCGTCGGCAACCTGCTGGGCCTGGCGGCCAACCTGGCCCTGCCCTCGGTCATCCTGATGATGATCTACGGCCAGACCCGCATCTTCTTCGTCATGGCCCGCGACGGCCTGCTGCCGCAAAGCCTGGCCAACATCCACCCGAAGTGGAAGACGCCGTACATCGTGACGATCTTCACCGGCGTCTGCGTCGCGATCGCCGCCGCCTTCTTCCCGGTGGGCCAACTGGCTGACATCTCCAACTCCGGCACCCTGTTCGCCTTCTTCATGGTGGCGATCGCGGTGATGGTGCTGCGGGTGAAGGATCCGAACCGTCCGCGTCCTTTCAAGACGCCGGCCGTCTGGATCGTGGCCCCGGTGGCCATGGTCGGTTGCGCGGGCCTCTACTTCAACCTGCCGCTGGAATCGATGCTGGTGCTGCCGATCTGGGGCGCCCTGGGCCTGGTGGTCTATTTCGCCTACGGCTATCGCAAGAGCCACGTCGGTCGCGGCATCACCGACGAGGTCCACGAGTTGGACCCCGACGCGCCGCCGACCGGCGTGCCCGGCGTGGACTGAGATTAGGACTTGAACAGGCGTCCATAACGCTTAGTTCGGACGGGCGGAGACCCTCGGGTCTCCGCCCGTTTTCGTTTGGAGCCGTCCCGCAATGGCCGACATGCCGATCCGCGCCGTCATCGCGCCGGTCACGCCGCTGCAGCAGAACTGCACGATCGTCTGGTGCGCCAAGACCCTGAAGGCCGCGGTGATCGATCCCGGCGGCGAGATCCCGCGCCTGATGAAGGCCATCGAGGACCAGGGCCTGACCTTGGAGAAGATCTGGATCACCCACGGCCACATGGACCACGCCGGCGGCGCGGCCGAGCTCAAGCGCCTGACCGGCGTTCCGATCGAGGGTCCGCACAAGGACGACCAGTTCTGGATCGACCGCATCCAGGAGAGCGGCGAGATGTATGGGATCCCCGAGGCGCGGATCTTCGTCACCGACCGCTGGCTTGACGACGGCGACGTGGTCACCCTGGGCGAGACCCAGTTCGAGGTGTTGCACTGCCCCGGGCATACGCCCGGTCACGTGATCTTCTTCCACCGCCAGGCGCGCTTCGCCCAGGTGGGGGACGTGCTGTTCAAGGGCTCGATCGGCCGCACCGACTTCCCGCGCGGCAACCATCAGGACCTGTTGGACGCCATCACCGGCAAGCTTTGGCCGCTGGGCGACGACGTCCAGTTCGTGCCGGGCCATGGCCCGATGTCGACCTTCGGGGCCGAGCGGCGGTCTAACCCGTTTGTCGGAGACCGGGCGATCGAGGCGATGGCCCTCCAGGGCAAGGCCTACGAGACGCCGGTCAACCGCTCGCCGGGCTAGCGCGATCGCTAGTTCGGCGGTCCGCGCCGGGCGGGCAGCTCGGCTTGGCTGAGCTCGCCATTCTTGTCGGCGTCGAGCGCGGCGAAGCGGGCCTTGGCGGCGGCCAGGGCCTCGGCCTCGGTGATCTTGCCGTCGTGGTCGGCGTCCATGGCGCTCAAGGCGGCGCTCCCGCCGCCGCCCTTGCCCGCCTCCGGATGCTCGGCGCGACGCGCCTCCATCCGCTGCTGGATCGCGGCCAGCTCCTGTGCGTCGATCACGCCGTCATGGTTGGCGTCCAGGCGCTGGAACCGCGCCTTGGCGGCGTCCTCGAACTCCTGGGCGCTGACCACGCCGTCGCCATTGGCGTCCTGACCGCCACGCGGTCCCTGGGCGTGGGCCAGACTCGCGGCGGCGATGAAGGAAAGGCCGGCCAGGGCCGTCGGCGATAGGCGGGGCATGGGCTGTCTCCAGGCGACAATTCGGGAAGATTGGTCGCATGGCCGGGTTGCGTCCCTGTTGCAGGCGTGAAATCTGCTGGAGACAGGGGCGTGGAAAGAGCAAGTCATGGAAAGTTCGCAAGATCCCGCGACGACCTCGGTCGCCGCCTCCCCGGCCGGCCAGAACGCGCATGGCCAAAACACCGATCCAGCGCGCGGCGCCCGCGTCCTGATCGTCGACGACGATCCGGGCATCCGCGACGTCGTGGCCGACTTCCTGGGCCGACACGGCTACACCATCGACACCGCGTCGGACTCGCGGACCATGGAGCAGGCCCTGGCCCGCGGCCCGGTCGACCTGGTGGTTCTGGACGTCATGCTGCCGGGCGAGGACGGCCTGGCCATCTGCCGCCGCCTGTCGGCCGCCGACGGCCCGGCCATCATCATGCTTTCGGCCATGGGCGAGGAAACCGACCGCATCGTCGGCCTTGAGCTGGGGGCCGACGACTACCTGCCCAAGCCGTGCAATCCGCGCGAACTGCTGGCCCGCATCCGGGCCGTGCTGCGCCGCCGACAGGAGCCCCGCACGGTCGACGACGGCATGGGCGCGGCCTGCGAGTTCGCCGGCTGGCGCCTGGACCTGGTGCGCCGCGAACTGCGCTCCCCACAGTCGGTGGTCGTCAACCTGTCCAGCGGCGAATTCTCGCTGCTGCGCGCCTTCGTCGAGCGGCCGCAGCGGGTGCTCACCCGCGACCAGCTGCTGGACCTGGCTCGGGGCCGCGAAAGCGACGCCTACGACCGCGCCATCGACGTCCAGATCAGCCGCCTGCGCCGCAAGCTCGACGACGGCGGCGGCGGCGAGCTGATCCGCACCATCCGCAGCGAAGGCTACATGTTCACCTCGAAGGTGACCCGCACGCCATGACCGAACCCG
Organism: Caulobacter sp. Root1472; assembly: GCF_001426985.1. NCBI lineage: Bacteria > Pseudomonadati > Pseudomonadota > Alphaproteobacteria > Caulobacterales > Caulobacteraceae > Caulobacter > Caulobacter sp. Root1472. The sequence goes on from NZ_LMFX01000008.1 coordinate 22,896, forward strand.
CGCGGGTGAAGGGTCCAGGCAGCGCGCCGCTGTTCGTCCAGGCCCTGGGCCTGGTCATCGCGACCTTGGTGGCGGCGCAGCTGATCGCCATCGCCGTGGTCTTCAACCTGCCGCCGCCCCCGCCCGAGGTCTACCGGCTGAGCGAGATCGTCCGCGTCGTCAAGGGCGGCGCCACGGTCCAGCCGCGCGATGGTCGCGCCCTGCTGATCCGTCGCCACGCCGGCCCCATCCGGGGTCTGGTCGACAACCGCCGCCGCGCCGAGTTCAAGACCGCTCTGGCCCGCGAGCTGGGGGTCGATCCGGCGCGGATCGAGATGGACATCGACACCGGCCCCCGTTTCTTCGTCCGCGCCCAGAAGCGCACCTTCGTCCAGGATCTGCCGCGGGAGCGCCGGCCACGGGACGGACTGGGCGGACCCGGCGGTCCGCGCGGCGACAACGATCCAGGCCGCCCCGGCGGCCCCGGTGGTCCCCCCGACGGCTTCGGCGGCCCGCCCCGCGCGCAGCGGCCCGACGGTCCGCGCGACGAGCCATTCATCGTCGGCGACTTCAAGCTGGCCATTCACCAGGACAATGGACGCTGGACGGTCGTCGAACCCAAGCCCGCCATTCGCTTCGACAGCTGGCAGCAGCGGATCCTGCTGATCCTGGTCCTGTCGATGCTGTGCGTTTCGCCCCTGGCCTGGCTGTTCGCCCGCCGCCTGTCAGGTCCGATCAGCGCCTTCGCCGGCGCCGCCGAGCGGCTGGGTCGCGATCCCCGCGCCGCGCCGCTGGAGCTGAAGGGCTCAGCCGAGGTGATCGCCGCCGCCAACGCCTTCAACATGATGCAGGAGCGCCTGCGCCGCTACGTCGAGGACCGCACCGCGATGATCGGCGCGGTGGCGCACGACCTGCGCACGCCGCTGACCCGCCTGCGCTTCCGGATCGAGGCCGTGCCGGACGATGTCCGCGCCAAGCTGGCCTCCGACATCGACCAGATGGAGGCGATGATCGCCGCCACCATGGCCTTCGTGCGCGACACCACTCGCCCGGCCGAACGGACCCGACTGGAACTGGCCTCGCTGCTGGAAAGCATCATCGACGAGGCGGCCGAGACCGGTGGCCAGGCTTCGGTGGAATTGGGCGAGAAGATCGTCATCGACGGGGACCCGGTCGCACTTCGCCGCCTGCTGACCAACCTGGTCGAGAACGGCCTGAAGTATGGCGGCGCCGTGCAGGCGCGGGTCCGCGCCGAGGGCCGTCTCGCGGTGATCGAGATCGACGACAACGGCCCCGGCATCGTCCCAGCCGAGCTGGACCGCGTTTTCGAGCCGTTCTTCCGCAGCGAGCCGTCGCGCAACCGCGAGACGGGCGGGATCGGGCTGGGCCTGGCTGTCGTCCGCTCGGTGGCCCGCGCCCACGGCGGCGACGCCACCCTGCACAATCGCCCGGAAGGTGGGTTGCGCGCCCGGGTCGAGCTGCCGTTCTAGCGCCAGCTAGATCTCGGATACGCTATGGACAAGCAAGTCGCCTGTTTGTTGCGGGTCCGCAAAAGCTGCGCCATACGCACGACATGTCCGCGGGTTTGATCAAGGCATGCAAACCTTCAGCCGCCTCCGCGCCACCTGCATTCTGATGTTCGCCGCCCTGTGCCTGGGCGCCTGTGCTTCCGGCCCGCCGCAGGACGGCCCGCGCGGCGACTGGGGCAAGGCGCCGCGTCCGCGCGTGTCCGGCGAAGGCGAGCCGGGCGGACCGCCACGCCAGCCGCGCCGCAGCCTGTTCATCAGCCCGGCGGGCGAGCCGTTCCGCGCCGAGCCCGGCGCGCCCTACCCCGTCGCCGTCTGGTTCGCCGGCGCCGACGCCGATCACGACGGCGCCCTGACCCGTGACGAGTTCGTCGCCGACTCCCTGCGGTTCTTCGACAGGATCGACGGCGACCATAACGGCGTCATCGACGGCTTCGAGGTCTCGACCTACGAGACCCAGGTCGCGCCCGAGATCCTGCAAGGTTTCCAGGGCGGCGGAGAGGGTCCGAGCGCACAGGGCCGGGGCGGCCCGCGTGGCGAGGGTGGCGGCCACCGCGGCGGGCGACATCGCGGTGGCGATCCTCCCGGCGGCGGTGGTGGCGGCCCACGCGGCGGCGGCGGCCTGATGGGCGGCATGCTGCAGGGCGCGACGCCCTACAGCCTGCTGGCCGAGCCGGAGCCGGTCATGGCGTCCGACGGCGACTTCGACCGTCGCATCACCCGGGCCGAAGCGACCAAGGCCGCCAAGGCCCGCTTCGGCCTGCTCGACAAGGACGGCGACGGCAAGCTGCGCCTGGCCGAGCTGCCCCAGACCCCGCTGCAGGCCCGCCTGGAAGGCCCGCGCGCGGACCGCCGCTAGCTGCCCACCAGGCTGGCGATGATATTGATCCCCAACGCCAGGACTGCGGTGTTGTAGAAATAGGCGCAGACCGCCTGGGCGGTGACGAGGTTGCGCAGCTTGGTCGTCAGGACATTGTTGTCCGACACCTGGAACGTCGCCCCGATGCTGAAGGCCAGATAGACGAAGTCCAGATAGGTGCTGGCGGGCTCGCCCGGGAACAGAAAGCCGGGCTTGTCCGTTCCGTCGCCGAAGTGGCGATGGGCGTAGTGCAACGTGAACACAGAATGCAGAACCACCCAGGACAGCACCAGGGTGACGCCCGCGCAGGCGGCGGTGACGGCCTTGATCTCCGGCCCGGCCGTTCGCGCGTTCAGCATCGCGACCACCACCGCCACGAGGCTGGACAGGATGGCCGCCAGCACCAGCAGCAGGATTCCCGACGGCTTTTCATCCTCCGCCGCCGCCCGGCGACGCACTTCGGCCTCGTCCGCCGTCAGGAAGAGGCGCCAGGTCGTGACAACGTAAACAAGGGCGCAGGCGTCCCAGCCGATCAGGATATGGCTGCTGACCGGCGCATTTAAATGACGGGCCGCCAGCCATCCCAGAAGCCCGGCCACGCCGGCGGCCACCAGCCGCCAATGTCGTGATATTGCTGCGCTTTCAGGTTTTTTCATGCGAGCTTTGGTCATGTCGTTCACCTTGCTCCAGCAGGGTTAACACCAAACTCTGCAATTTTGTCTCGCCTGTCGGGTGAACCGAACGCGACTTCACTGGTTACTTCACCGGAACTCGTGAAAGACGCCATGACCGACCCCGACGCCCCGCCGCCGATCGAGCCGACGCAACCCGACTACGACCCGGGCTCCGTGCCCGACGAGGAGCCGATGCGCCAGCCGCCGGTGCAACCGGGCGACGACAGGCCTTATGACCGCTCCGCCACGCCGTTCCCCCCCGTGACCAGTCCCGATTAGGAGCAACCTATGGACCTCGACACCGAACGGCCGCGCGGCCGCCGAGGCTTCGCCGCCATGGACCCCGAACGCCGCCGCGAGATTGCGCGTAAAGGGGGGGCCAGTGTTCCCAGTGAAAAGCGCAGCTTCGCCAAGGACCGCGACCTCGCGGCCAATGCGGGCCGCAAGGGCGGCTCCTCGTCGCGCGGCGGCGGGCGGATCCCGGGCCGCGACGCGTGACCTGACGCGCGCCGTCCCCCGGGGCGGCGCGCGTTTCGGCCATGACGAGGATCGCCCGCCTCAGCCGGCCAGGGCGAAGACGCCGAAGCTCGGGCTGTCGCTGACCCAGCGCGCCGCGACCTTCCAGCCTGCACGGCGGGCCAGTTCCACGAACATCTCCGGCGCGTACTTGTACGAATTCTCGGTGTGGATCGTCTCGCCGGCGTTGAAGCGGATTTCCCGCCCGGCCAGATGCGCCGTCTGGTCGACGCGGCTGACCAAGTGCATTTCCATGCGGCTTTCCTCGGCGTTCCAGACCGCGCGGTGATCGAAAGCGTCCAGGTCGAAGTCGCCGCCCAGTTCGCTGTTGATGCGCACCAGAACGTTCCTGTTGAACGCCGCCGTCACACCCTGAGCGTCGTCATAGGCCGGCACCAGCACGTCCGGACTCTTGGCGATGTCGACCCCGACCACGAACATCGCGCCATCGCCCAGCAGGCCATGCGCACCATGCAGGAAGTCCTCGGCCTCGGCTGGCGCGAAATTGCCGATCGTCGAGCCGGGGAAGAAGCCGGTCACGGGCCGTCCCCGCGCCGCCGCCGGCAACCGGACCGCGCGCGTGAAGTCGTCAACCAGCGGGGCGACGACCAGGCCGGGATAGTCTCGCCGTAGCGCCTCGCTGGCCTCATCCAGCGCCGATCGGCTGATGTCGATCGGAACATAGACCGCCAGCTGCGGCATGGCGTCGAGCAGGATCCGGGTCTTGGTGCTGGCTCCGCTGCCGAACTCGACGAGGGCCGCGCCCTCCATCACCCGGGCGGCGATCTCCGGCGCGATCCGTCGCAACAACGCCGTCTCGGTGCGGGTGGGATAATATTCGGGCAGATCGCAGATCGCCTCGAACAGGCGAGAGCCTTCCGCGTCGTAGAAGTACTTGGCCGGCAGGGTCTTGCGATCCGCGGTCAGGCCCGCCAGGGCGTCCTCGAGGAAGGTCGCGGCGGGCGTCGCCGTCTCGCGATCCAGCGCGCTCATGTCGTCGGCCAAGCGGACCCCCATGAAAGCCCAGCGCTGGGCTGGGTGGAAGAAGTTGCGATAGGACGGTCGCGTGTGGCCGGGCGGCGTCTCGGCCGCCCCGCCCCGCAGGACCATTTGGTTGACCATGAACTTGCCGTTGTACTCGCCCAGCGCGCCCGCCCCCGGCTTGAAGCCCGGATAGGCGCCATACGGGCTGGCGGTCCATTGCCAGGCCTCGTCGGACGTCTGGCGCAGCCCCTGCCCTTCCGGAGCCCTGACCGCGGCCTCCCACTCCGCCTCGGTCGGCAGCCGGCGGCCCGACCAGGCGGCGAAGGCCGCGGCCTCGTAATAGCTGACATGGCCCACCGGCGCGTGGGGATCGACGGGACGCCGGCCCGACAGGGTCATAACCGTCCAGGCGCCGTTCTCTTCCCGCCGCCAGTAGAGCGGCGCATCCCAACCCTGCTCGTTGACGGCGGCCCAGCCGTCGGAAAGCCAGAGGTCCGGCCGGCGGTAGCCGCCGTCCTCGATGAAGGCCAGCCATTCGCCGTTGGTGACCAGGCGATCAGCCAGACGATAGGGCTCTAGATAGACCTTGTGACGCGGGCGCTCGTTGTCGAAGGCGAATCCGGGACCGTCGTCGCCGATCTCGATCAGGCCCCCCTCGAAAGCGAGGTAACGGAGGCCAGTCGCGGCCGAACGATCCGGCGGAGAGGTCTCGCGATAGGCCGGCTCCAGCGGCGACTGAGCGAACAGGTGAAGCAGGTCCATCAGGATCAGCTCCTGATGCTGCTCCTCGTGGGCCAGGCCGAGGTCCAGGCGCTCGATGACCTCGGCGGTCGGCGAGGTGGTCAGCAAGCGGACCATGGCCGCGTCGACGTGGGTCCGATAGGCGCCGACCTCTTCGGCCGACGGGCGGGTGATCAGGCCGCGCAAGGGCCGCGGCTGGCGAGGTCCGACCGCCTCGTAATAGGAGTTGAACAGATAGGCGAACGCCGGGTCGAACACCCGATAGCCTGGCAGGAAGGGCGTCAGCAGAAAGGTCTCGAAAAACCAGGCGGTATGGGCCCTGTGCCATTTGACGGGACTGGCGTCCGGCATCGACTGCGCGCCCTGGTCCTCGGGCGAGAGCGGCCTGGCCAGAGACTCGGTCCGTCGCCGGACCGCCAGATAGCGATCGGCGAGGGCGATGGCGCGGGCCTCTGAGGCCTCGCGCGAGGGGGTGTCGTCGGGACTCATGCGCTCTCCTGCCGCCCTGCGTCGGGAGCTTGCCGCCGCCCGATGAGCTCAACGAATAAGCAACTTGAGTGTTCCCCCCGCCAGGTTCAAGCGGCGTCGAGAATAAAAAGTGAACGTGGCGCGGAGACTATCGCCGCCGTTACCTTCAGAGCAGGAACGGCTGAGGCCCATCGTCGATGGGGGGCGGGACAGGCGGCGGGGCTTCGGCCGGCGCCGGAGCCTTGGCGGGCCGGCTCGGCGCGCGGCGCAAGAGTCGGCCGACTCTCTGCAGCAGTTGGTCGTCCCGAAACGGCTTGGCCAGGAAGTCGCGCGCGCCCAAAGTGATGGCTTGCCTGACATCGTCGGGCTGGTTGCGGGCCGTCAGCACCATGGTCGGAACGTTCAGTCCCTCCTGACGCATCTTGCGCAGCAGGCCGAAGCCGTCGAGGCGCGGCATGTTGAGGTCCAACACCAGGGCCGATGGCCGCAGTTCGTGCAGGCGCTTGAGGCCTTCGAAGCCGTCGCGGGCGAAATAGGTGTCGTAGCCGGCGATATCGAGACGGGTGGTGATCAGGTCGAGGATGATCTGGTCGTCCTCGACGACCAGGACGCGCGTCCGCCCCACCTTACGCTTCCGCGCGGTCGAGAGGATCGCCGTCGTCGACGGCGCCGTCCCAGCGCGTGCAGCGATCCACGGCGTCGACAAGATCCGCCGCCCTGATCGGCTTGGAGACCAGGCCGTCGAACCCATGGTCGACGCCAAGCAGCCCCAGGTCCGAATCCGCGGTGAACGCCAGAACCGGCACGTCCTGGTTGGGACCCGACCGATTCCGGATCTCGCCCAGGGCGTCGACGCCAGAAACGCCGGGCATGCGCAGGTCCATCAGGATGCAGTCGAACGGCGTGACGGCGGCGCTCTCGATCGCCGCACGGCCACCGCCGGCCTCGGCGACTTCGGCGCCCATCTGTTCCAGCACGGTGCGCGCCAGTTCGCGGTTGACGGGATTGTCGTCGACCACCAGCACTCGAACCCCATCCAGGTTTCGGCCGGCGGTTTCAGGGGCCACGGCGGCCAGCTCGTCGTTCGAACCGACAGCGACCTTGGCCGCGATATGAAAGCTGAACACCGTGCCCTGGCCAGGAACGCTGCTCACCGCGATGCCGCCGTCCATGGCTTCGGTCAGGCCCTTGCAGATCGCCAGGCCCAGGCCGGTTCCGCCATGCTTGCGCGTCGACGAGGCGTCGACCTGCGAGAAGCGCTGGAACAGCTTGGTCTGCTGCTCGGCGCTCATGCCCGCGCCCGTATCCTCGACCCGCATGCGCAGCCTCGCCGCCTCAGGATCGTAGCCGACGAACAGCCGCACCGCGCCCCGCTCGGTGAACTTGATCGCATTGCCCACCAGATTGAGCAGCACTTGCCGGACGCGATCCGGATCGATCATGACCCGTTCGGGCAGCTCGCCGTCGGCCTGGCACTCCAGCCACAATCCCTTGGCGTCGGCCTGGGGCGCGAACAGAGCCAGGGCGTCCTGGGCCACGGCCAGGGGCGAGACGGCGCGCGGCGCGATCTCGACCTGGCCGGCCTCGAGCTTGGAGAAGTCCAGCACGTCATTGACGATCGCCAGCAGCGCCTGACCCGCGCTCGACACCCGCTGGACGTAGCGCTGCGAAATCTCGTCCAGCTCGGGACGCTGGGCCAGCAGTCCCGAAAAGCCGATCACCGCCGTCAGCGGGGTGCGGATCTCGTGGCTCATATTGGCCATGAACTCGCCCTTGACCGCCGCCGCCGCCTCGGCTTCGGCGCGAGCGGCCGCCAGGGCCTCCTCCTGACTGACCTGGGCGGTCACGTCGCGGATCACGTCGAGGAACCCGACCGCGGCCTCGGTCGCCGGGTCGCGCAGCAGGGACGGGTTGGATTCCAGCCAGACGTCGCGCTTGCCCGACCTATGCGGCACACGCCAGCGCACCCGTTCGGGCCGCTTGCCCTTGGTCAGGTTGCGATAAACCCGCCTGACCCTCAGGCGATCCTCGGGATAGGCCAGCTCCAGCGCGCTGCGGCCCATGATCTCGTCCGGCGTGTAGCCCAGCAAGGCGCGGGACGACGCGGCGCAGAACGTGACCTTTCCGCCCAGGTCGGCGGTCAGGATCATGTCGGTGGTGTTTTCGGCCATCAGCCGATAGCGGGCCTCGCTGTCCTTCAGTGCGGTTTCGGCCGCCCGCCGGGCGGTCAGGTCCTCGATCTGCGAGATGAAATAGCGCGGCGAGCCGTCGGGATTGTCGACCCGCGACACCGCCAGCTGGCTCCAGACGATCGAGCCATCCTTGCGGATATATCGCTTGTCCATCCGGTAGGTCGAGATCCGGCCATTGTAGAGATCGGCCAGCAGGCCCAGGTCGGCGTCCAGGTCGTCGGGATGGGTGATGGCCTGGAAGTTCAGGCCCAGAAGTTCCTCGTGGCTGTAGCCGACCATCCTGCAGAGCGTGGGATTGACCTTCAGGAACGCCCCGTCGAGTCCGACCAGGCACTTGCCGATCGGCGCGTGGGCAAAAGCGGTCTCGAACAGCTCCTGCTGTTCCTTGCGCTTGCTGATGTCCTGCATCAGCGCGGTCAATTCCCAGCCGGCCGCATCGCGCACCGCGCTGACCGCCAGTTCGATCGGGATCTCGACTCCGTCCTTGCGTCGGGCGGTGGTCTCGATGCGCTGGTCGATCTCGTCACCGAAGCCCCCGCCCAGGAACGCCGACACGCCGGCCTTACCCGAGGGCAGGATCATCGCCAGAGGAGCGCCGATCGTCTCGTCAGCCGTCCAGCCGAAGGTCAGCTCGGCGTGGCGATTCCAGCCGGTGATCCGGCCGGCCTCATCGGCGGTGACGATGGCTTGGTGCGCATTGGCGATCAGTTTGCGCGCCCGGTCCTCGCTGGCCCGCAGCGACTGTTCGAGATTGCGCACCTCGGTGACGTCCCAGTTGACGCCCACCATCCGCATCGGCGCGCCCGCGACGTCGCGCACCACCGTCGCCTGGGCGCGAACGTGCCGCACGGTCCCATCGGGGCGCACGATCCTGAACTCGGTGTCGTAACGCTTGTCGCCGGACAAGGTGGTCCGGGCCTGGGCCTGCTCCTCCGCGCGGTCGTCGGGGTGAACGCAGGCATAGAACCGATCGGCGGTCAGGGCTTCGCCGGGGACTAGGCCATAGAGAGCGTACATTCGGTCGTCCCAAGCCAGGGCGCCGGTCTGGACGTTCCATTCCCAGACGGCGATCTGGCCGGCCTGAGTGGCCAGGAGCACGCGCTCGGACATGGTCCGATAGCGTGCTTCGTCCTCCGCGCGCGAAGCCTCGGCCAGGACCTGGGCCGTGACGTCCATTACCGTGCCGAACAGCGCGACCACCTGGCCGGCCTCGTCGCGTTCGCAATTGCCGTGACCTTCGAGATAGCGCAGCTGCCCGTCCGGCAAGATGATCCGGGTGACGGCCAGCTTCCAATCGAGCCCGTCGTGCCGCGCCGCTTCCAGCCGCGCGCGCAGAGCCGATTGATCATCGGGGTGAACGGCGTCGACGAACTGCTCCAGTCGAAGGTCGAGGCCGGGGTCCAGGCCGTACAGAACAGCGACGTGCGGCGACCAGGTCGTTTCCCCCGTCCGCACGTCGACCCGCCAGTAGCCGATGCCCGCGACCTCCTCGGCCAGGGCGGTCATGCGGGCCATGCGCTCGGCGCGCTCCTGCAACTCCCGCCGCTCGGTGACGTCCCGAAAGACGTTGACGATCTCGGTCGCCCTCCCCTCGGCGTCGCGGACGAGCTGGGGATTGCCCTCGAACCAGACCCAGCGTCCGTCGCCGGTGCGATAACGATGCTGCCGATTGGCGGCCGGATCGGGCGTTTGGCCGGCATAGAGTTGGGCGCTATTGGCGACGAAACGCTCGCGATCGTCCGGATGAACCAGGCGATCGGCTCGGGTGCCGACCAAGTCCTCGGGCTCGTAGCCCATCGCCCGGCAGGCGGGTGACACGTAGAGCAGCGTCCCGTCGAGCCCGCAGCGGACGATGACGTCGGACGTGTTTTCGGCCAGCAGGCGATAGCGGGCCTCGCTGGCGCTCAGGTTCTCGAAACTGCGGACCTGATCGGTGACGTCCTGGAACAGGCCGATCAGGGCGACCACCTCGCCACGCTCGTCCAGCTCGCAACCGGCCTTTGATTGGACCACCCGGAGCTCGCCATCAGACCGGACCATCCGCGCCTGGAAGCTGATCGTCGTCTTCATCGCGATCGCCTGATCCATCAGGCTGGAAATTCCGTCGCGGTCGTCAGGGTGGAAGGACTCGAGCCCCGCTCGATAGGTCGGAACATGGGTTCGACGATCGGCGCCCCAGATCTCGTAGAGCAGGTCCGACCAGTAGACATGGCCCGTTACGACGTCGTAGCGCCAGTGCGCCACGCCTGACATGGTCTCGGCCAACTTCAACAGGCGGGCCTGTTCCCAGCGCACGCGGTCGAGCCGCGTCCGCTCCAGTTCGTCCAGGACGATGCGCGCCAGGGCGCGGAGGCGGTTCAGCTCGCGATCCGTCGGACAGGCGCGAGGCTGGGTGTCGATGACGCAGAGCGTGCCGAGATTGTGCCCCTCCGGCGAAGTCAGGACCGCGCCGGCGTAGAAGCGGATTCCCTGCTCGCCGATCACCAGCGGATTGGCGACGAACCTGGGATCGAGGGTCGCGTCCTCGACGACCATCACCGCGTCGGGACCCAGCTCGATTGCATGGCTGCAGAACGCGTCTTCCCGCGCCGTCGAGCAGAGGTCCAGGCCCTGGCGCGACTTGAACCACTGCCGGGTCTCGTCGATCAACGACACCAGGGCGACAGGCGCATCGAACAGATCGGCGGCCAATTGGGTCACCCGATCGAACGCGGCGTCCGGCGAGGTGTCGAGGACGCCGTAGGCCCGCAACGCCCGAATTCGCCTCACTTCGCTGTCGTTCATCTGGACCTCCAAGCCGCCAGCATAGGCCGCAAGGTCCGCAAAACGGGTTAAGGCGGGCCGCGACAATCGCGCGCGGGTAGACCTGCGCCGCCCGAGCGGACCGACAAAGCGGGTCGGGACCCGGCGTGGGCGGCGGAGCGCGGCTTCAAGGGCGCTTGGGAATCTCCAGGCCACGCTGCACCGCCGGGCGGGCCAGGCCACGCTCCAGCCAGGCCGGCACGTGCTTGAGGCTGGCGTAGTCGACCAGATCGCCGGCGCCGTAAAAGCCGACCAAGTTCCGCACCCAGCCCAGGGTGGCGATGTCGGCGATCGTATAGTCTTCGCCCATGATCCAGTCGCGGTCCGCCAGTCGGCTCTCCAGCACGCCCAGCAAGCGCTTGGATTCAGCGACATAGCGATCGCGCGGGCGCTTGTCCTCGTACTCGCGGCCGGCGAACTTGTGGAAGAACCCCACCTGGCCGAACATCGGCCCGACCGCGGCCATCTGGAAGAACACCCAGGCTAGGGTCTCGTAGCGTCGGGCCGGATCCTTGGGCAGGAACTTGCCGGTCTTCTCGGCCAGGTAGACCAGGATCGCGCCGGACTCGAACAGGCCGAACGGCTTCCCGTCCGGACCGTCGGGATCGATGATCGCGGGGATCTTGCCGTTGGGGTTCAGCGACAGGAACTCCGGCGTCCAGGTCTCGTTCTGGCCGATGTCGATCATGTGCGGCTCGTAAGCCAGGCCGATCTCCTCGAGCATGATCGACACCTTGACCCCGTTGGGGGTCGGCAGGCTGTACAACTGCAGCCGGTCGGGGTGCTGGGCGGGCCAGCGCCGGGTGATCGGGAAGGCTGAAAGATCGGTCATGGACGGCTCCGAAAGTAGGAGGCCGCCCCCGCCGGCGCGGCCCAGCTTGTCAGATGGCGCCGGTCGGCGCGGCGACAAGGCGCGCTTCGACAGAAATCGTCTCTCCTAGCCCTGCCTTAGCTTGGGCTCTTCGGTGGCGAGGGCGTCGGCGTCCAGCACGGCGCGGATCTTGGCCGCCAGGGCCGGGCCCAGATAGGGCTTGTCGATCATCGGAAATTCGTTGGCCCAGGACGCAGCCTCGTCCCCCACATAGCCGGAGGTCAGCAAGACCTTGAGCCCAGGCCGTTCCTGCAGCGCCAGGTGGGCCAGCTGGACGCCGTTGACGCCGCCAGGCATGACCACGTCGGAGAATAGCAGGTCGAAGGTCTTGCGCCCCTTCAGGCGCTTCAGGGCGGCCGCGGCCGTATCCGCCGTGGTGACTTGGTAGCCCAGGCCTTCCAGCGTCTCGACCGCCATGGCCAGCACCGCCGGGTCGTCCTCGACCACCAGCACCCGCTCGGAGCCGCCCACGGCCTCCCCAGGCTCCCCGCCGACACCGCGCGGACCGGGCGCCGACAGGCTCCGGGGCAGAGAGATTTCAAAAATCGCGCCCTGGCCCGGCGAGCTTCTTACCGAAACCTCGCCGCCCGACTGCCGCACGAAACCGTAGACCTGCGACAGACCCAACCCCGAGCCCTTGCCGATCTCCTTGGTCGTGAAGAAGGGCTCGAAGATGCGCGAGGCGACATCGGCGTCCATGCCCTGGCCCGTGTCGCGGACGGTCACCAGGATCCTGGGGGCGTCCCCGTCGACGGTTCTGGTGGCGATGGACAACACGCCGCCGCCCTCCATGGCGTCGCGGGCGTTAACCGCCAGATTCAGCAGGGCGCTCTCGAACTGGGCTGGGTCGAGGTGAGCTGGAAGCGGTTCGGTGGCCAGATTCAGGTCGATGCTCACCGCCTCGCCGACCGCCTGCCGCAGCAGCGGCGCGAAGTCGGCGATCAACCCGTTGAGATCGACGGTCAGAGGATTCAGGCGCTGGCGGCGCGAGAAGGCCAGCAGCTGACGGGTCAGGGCCCCGCCCTTCTCGGCCGCCAGCCGCACCGCCTCGATCTGACGGGCGAGTTCGTGCTGCTCGCCGGTTCGCCGCTTGATCAGCTCGATATTGCCTAGCACCACGGTCAGCAGGTTGTTGAAGTCGTGGGCGACGCCGCCCGTCAGCTGGCCGACCGCCTCCATCTTGCGGGCATGGCTCAGTTGCTCCTCCAGCCCTCGGCGTTCGGTGTTGTCGAGCAAAGTGCCGAACACCACCGCACGCCCGCTCTCCTCGTCCTGGGCCAGAACGCCCTGGTCGATCAGCGAACGGTACGAGCCGTCGGCGCACCGCCAACGGTATTCGCAGGCATAGGCGCCGGACTTGCGAGCCTCGGCCTGGGCCCGGGCCACGATATCGACGTCGTCGGGATGGACCCGGCTGATGCCGAAGTCGGCGGTGGCCAGGAAGTCCTCCGCCGAAAAGCCGGTCAGTTCCATGACATTGCCGCCGACGAACAGCGGCTCGTAGGGCGCGTCGGCGGTGCGCGAGTGGAAGACCACCGGCAACGCCCGAAGGATCGCCTCCTGGCGCTCCTGGGTGCGGCGAAGGGCCCGTTCCGCCGCCAGCTTCTCGGCATGGATGCGGGCGTTCTCCTCGATCAACAGGCGCCGGCTCTCCGACTGTTGCTCGAGTTCAAGCGTCTTGATGTGCAGGTCCACCAGCACCTGCACCTTGGAGCGCAGGATGAACGGGTCCACCGGCTTGAACACCACGTCGACAGCCCCGGCGGAATAGGCCTTGAAGATGTGGGCCTCGTCCCGGAACACCGCCGTCAGGAAGACGATGGGCACGTCGCGGTTGCGGCGGCGCTGACGGATCAGCTCAGCCGTCTCGTAGCCGTCCATGCCGGGCATGTGCAGGTCCAGCAGGATCACCGCGAAGTCGTCGGTCAGCAGATGACGCAAAGCCTCCTCGCCCGAACGGGCGACCACCAGCTCCTGGCCCAAGGTTTCCAGCGCCTGTATGGCGGCGAAAGCATTGCGCTCATCGTCGTCGACGATGAGAATCCGGGTCCTGAGCCGGTCTTCGGGCGGCGCGACCGCCTGATGCTTGACCGCGGGTACGCTCATTGCGCTGCGGCGCTATGGATGGTGACGATATTGTCGCCGGCCAGGCGCTGGGCGTCGGTGCGCTGAACCGAGACACGCAGCACCGAGATCAGTTGGTCGATGTCGACCGGCTTGGACACATAGTCCGACGCGCCCGCCTGGATGCACTTCTGGCGGTCGCCCTTCATCGCCTTGGCGGTGACGGCGATCACCGGCAGGTCGGAGAAGCGTGGCCGGGCCCGGATCTCGCGCATGGTCTCGTAACCGTCCATGTCGGGCATCATGATGTCGACCAGCACCATATCCACCTCGGGCAGGCTGTCGAGCAGCTCCAGCCCTTCACGGCCGCTTTCGGCGTAGCGCAGCTCGATGCCGTACTCCTCCAGCGCGCTGGCCAGCGAGAAGATGTTGCGGATGTCGTCGTCGATCACCACCGCGGTCAGGCCGGTCAGGACGGCGTCGGCGTGGCGACTGTGGGCGATCATCGCCTTGGCCGGCGTCGACAGGCGATCCAGCGGCGCGTGCAGCGACATGGTGACGTGGTCGATCAGTTGCTCGGGCGTACGGGCCAGGCGCGCAAGTCCGGAGAACACCGCAAGCCGCAGCCGGCGATCCTCCTCGGGATCCAGCTCCTCGGGGGCGTAGAGCACCGCCACGCCCGAAGTCGCGCCGCGCTGCTTGAGGGTGTCGATGAACGGCCCGACCGGGCCCGCCCCCACATCGATCACCAGGCAATCCCCCTCGTCGGTGAAGGCCTCGTCGGGCAACTCCGACAGCGTGGCCACCACCTTCACCGCGCCGATGGCGTGACGCAGCGTGTCGGCCGCCTGGCCTGCTCCGCCGACCAGGATCGGGGCGCGACCGGTCTCGGCGACCAGCTTCTTGACCTTCTCCAGCGTCGAGGCGACCGCCTCGCGTTCCACCGGCTTGCTGGTAAAACCGAAGGCGCCCATCGACAGGCCCAGCCCACCGTGGTCGTCGGCTGAGATCACCTGGACCGGTATATGCCGGGTGTCCGGCGTGCGCTTGAGCAGGTCCAGCAGGGCCAGGCCGTCCATGTCGGGCAGGCCGATGTCCAGCATGATCGCGTCGGGGCTGAACCGGCGAGCCAGCGACGGCACGGCTGAGCCCTCCCCGGTGACGACGCCCTTGAAACCGCTGTCGCGCACCAGAGACAGCAGGATCGAGGCGAAGCGGGTGTCGTCCTCGACGATCAGCACCACGGCGTCGCCGGGCTCGATCTGCTCGCGGTCGTCGACGACGGTCTCGGCCGGTTCGACCGATCCGGCCTCGGTCGTCGAGAGGCGGAAGGTCTGGACCGGCGAGGTGGCGGGACGAAGCGGCTGGGTCATCTGCGGTTGGGCGGCCGGACTGAAGTTCAGCGGCAGATAGAGGGTGAAGGTGCTGCCCTGCCCCGGCGTCGAGACGACCCGCAGCTCGCCGCCCAGCAGGCGGGTGATCTCACGGCTGATCGACAGGCCCAAGCCCGTGCCGCCGTACTTGCGGCTAGTGGTGCCGTCGGCCTGTTGGAAGGCCTCGAAAATGATCCGCTGCTTGTCCTCGGGAATGCCGATGCCGGTGTCCTCGACCGAGAAGGCCAGCACCTGGCCGGCCTTGTTCAGGTGATCGTTGCCGCTGGCCCAGCCGTCTTCCGCCCGCGCGATGGTCAGGCGCACCGAACCCGTCTGGGTGAACTTGAAGGCGTTGGACAGCAGGTTCTTGATCACCTGCTGCAGGCGCTTGTCGTCGGTGTACATCGAGCGGGGCAGCGCCGGATCGATGTTGATGAAGAAGTCCAGCTTCTTGTCCTGGGCCAGCTGGGAGAAGGTGCGGTCGGTCTGGTCGCGCAGCGACGCGAACGACATCTCGCCGATGTCGAGTGTGACCGTGCCGCTCTCGATCTTCGACAGGTCCAGGATGTCGTTGATCAGCCCCAGCAGGTCGGCGCCGGCGCTGTGGATGTTGCGGGCGAACTCCACCTGTTTAGCGCTCAGGTTCCCTTGCGCGTTCTCGCTGAGCATCTTGGACAGGATCAGCAGGCTGTTGAGCGGCGTCCGCAGCTCGTGGCTCATATTGGCCAGGAACTCGGACTTGTACTTGGAGGTCAAGGCCAGCTGCTCGGCCTTTTCCTCCAGCGCCGCCTTGGCCTGCTCGACCTCGGTGTTCTTGGCCTCCACCTGCTTGTTCTGGGCCGACAGCAGGACCGCCTTGTCCTCCAGCTCGGCGTTGGTCTGCTGCAGTTCGTCCTGCTTGGACCGCAGCAGCTCCTCAGATTGCCGCAGCGACGCGGCCTGCTGCTCGAGGCGGTCGTTGGTCTTCTTCAGTTCTTCCTGCTGGGCCTGGAGTTCGGCGGTCAACAGCTGCGACTGCTCGAGCAGGCCTTCGGTCCGCATGTTGGCGGCGATGGTCGACAGCACGATGCCGATGGATTCCATCAGCTGGTCGAGGAAGGCCTGCTGGGTCTCGTTGAAGGTCCCAAAGGTGGCCAGCTCGATCACCGCCTTCAGCTCGCCTTCGAACAGGGCGGGCAGGACGATGATGTTCTGCGGCGCGGCCTCGCCCAGGCCCGAGCTGATCTTGATGTACTCGGACGGAACATTGGTCAGCAGGATCCGCTGGCGCTCGGCCGCGCACTGGCCGATCAGGCCTTCGCGCTGGCGCAGCCGCGCCGGCGGCCGGTCGCCCGGATTGGCGGCGTAGCTGGCGGCGAGGTTCAGCACCGGTTCGCCGTTCACGTCGTGGTCGGAAACGTAGAACACCCCGTGCTGGGCGTTGATCAGCGGCGCCAGTTCCGACAGCACCAGGTTCGACACGGTCGACAGGTCGCGCTCGCCCTGCAACATGCGGCTGAACCGGGCCAGGTTGGTCTTCAGCCAGTCCTGCTCGGTGTTCTTCAACGTCTGATCCTTCAAGTTGCGGATCATCTCGTTGATGTTGTCCTTCAGGGCCGCGACTTCCCCCGACGCTTCGACGGTGATCGACCGCGTCAGATCGCCCTTGGTCACGGCGGTGGACACCTCGGCGATGGCGCGGACCTGGGTGGTCAGGTTGGCGGCCAGTTCGTTGACGTTGTCAGTCAGGTCGCGCCAGAGACCCGCGGCGCCAGGCACCCGGGCCTGGCCGCCCAGCTTGCCTTCCGAACCCACTTCGCGGGCCACGTTGGTCACCTGGTCGGCGAAAGTGGCCAGGGTCTCGATCATGCCGTTGATGGTGTCGGCCAGCGAAGCGATCTCGCCCTTGGCGTCCAGGGTCAGCTTGCGCTTGAGGTTGCCCTGGGCCACGGCGGTGACGACATCGGCGATGTTCCGCACCTGACCGGTCAGGTTGGCGGCCATCATGTTGACGTTGTCGGTCAGGTCCTTCCAGGTGCCGGCCACGCCGGGCACCTGGGCCTGGCCGCCCAGCTTGCCCTCGGTGCCCACTTCCCGCGCCACCCGCGTCACTTCCGAGGCGAAACCGTTCAGTTGGTCCACCATGACGTTGATGGTCGACTTCAGTTCCAGGATCTCGCCCTTCACGTCGACGGTGATCTTCTTGGAGAGGTCGCCCTTAGCGACGGCGGTGGTCACGTCGGCGATGTTTCGGACCTGGCCGGTCAGGTTGGCGGCCATGAAGTTGACGTTGTCGGTGAGGTCCTTCCAGGTGCCGGCGACGCCCTTCACCTGGGCCTGGCCGCCCAGCTTGCCCTCGGTGCCCACTTCCCGCGCCACCCGCGTCACTTCCGAGCTGAACGAGTTCAGCTGATCGACCATGACGTTGATGGTGTTCTTCAGCTCCAGGATCTCGCCGCGCACGTCCACGGTGATCTTCTTGCTGAGATCGCCCATCGCCACCGCGGTGGTGACCTCGGCGATGTTGCGGACCTGACCGGTCAGGTTGGCGGCCATCAGGTTGACGTTGTCGGTCAGGTCCTTCCAGGTCCCGGCCACGCCCTTCACCTGGGCCTGGCCGCCCAGCTTGCCCTCGGTGCCGACTTCCCGCGCCACCCGGGTCACTTCCGAGGCGAAACCGTTCAGTTGGTCCACCATGACGTTGATGGTGTTCTTCAGCTCCAGGATCTCGCCGCGCACGTCCACGGTGATCTTCTTGGAAAGGTCGCCGTTGGCGACGGCGGTGGTGACCTCGGCGATGTTGCGGACCTGGCCGGTCAGATTGCCGGCCATGAAGTTGACGTTGTCGGTCAGGTCCTTCCAGGTGCCCGCCACGCCCTTCACCTGGGCCTGGCCGCCCAGCTTGCCTTCGGTGCCCACTTCCCGCGCCACCCGGGTCACTTCGGACGAGAACGAGTTCAGCTGGTCCACCATGGTGTTGATGGTGTTCTTCAGCTCCAGGATTTCGCCGCGCACGTCGACGGTGATCTTCTTGCTGAGATCGCCCATGGCGACGGCGGTGGTCACCTCGGCGATGTTGCGGACCTGGCCGGTCAGGTTGCCCGCCATCAGGTTGACGTTGTCGGTCAGCTCCTTCCAGGTGCCGCCGACGCCGGTGACGTTCGCCTGGCCGCCCAGCTTGCCTTCCGTGCCGACTTCCCGCGCCACCCGGGTCACTTCCGAGGCGAAGGCGTTCAGCTGGTCCACCATGACGTTGATGGTGTTCTTCAGCTCCAGCACCTCGCCCTTCACGTCGACGGTGATCTTCTTGCTGAGATCGCCCATGGCGACGGCGGTGGTCACCTCGGCGATGTTGCGGACCTGGCCGGTCAGGTTGCCGGCCATCAGGTTGACGTTGTCGGTCAGGTCCTTCCAAGTGCCGGCCACGCCTTCCACCCGAGCCTGGCCGCCCAGCTTGCCCTCGGTGCCGACTTCCCGCGCCACCCGCGTGACTTCCGAGGCGAAGCTGTTGAGCTGGTCCACCATGGTGTTGATGGTGTTCTTCAGCTCCAGCACCTCGCCCTTCACGTCGACGGTGATCTTGCGCGAGAGGTCGCCGCGGGCCACGGCGGTGGTGACCTCGGCGATGTTGCGGACCTGGCCGGTCAGATTGCCGGCCATCAGGTTGACGTTGTCGGTCAGCTCCTTCCAGGTGCCGGCGACGCCCTTCACGTTGGCTTGGCCGCCCAGCTTGCCTTCCGTGCCGACTTCCCGCGCCACCCGGGTCACTTCCGAGGCGAAGCTGTTGAGCTGGTCCACCATGGTGTTGATGGTGTTCTTCAGCTCCAGCACCTCGCCCTTCACATCGACGGTGATCTTGCGCGAGAGGTCGCCGTTCGCGACGGCCGTGGTGACTTCGGCGATGTTACGGACCTGACCGGTCAGGTTGGCGGCCATCAGGTTGACGTTGTCGGTCAGGTCCTTCCAGGTTCCGGCCACGCCCTTCACCTGAGCCTGGCCGCCCAGCTTGCCCTCGGTGCCGACTTCCCGCGCCACCCGGGTCACTTCCGAGGCGAACGACCCCAGCTGGCCCACCATGGTGTTGACCACCTTGCCGATGCGCAGGAACTCGCCGCGCAGCGGGCGCTCCTCGTTCTCCAGGTCCATGGTCTGGGAAAGGTCGCCCTTGGCGGTGGCTCCGATCACCCGGGCCATTTCGGCGGTCGGGTGAACCATGTCTGTGATCAGGTTGTTGACGGCGTCGACGCTGGCGGCCCACGAGCCGGTGGCCCCCGGCAGGCGAGCGCGATGGTTGATCTTGCCCTGTTTGCCGACGACGTCGCCGAGACGCTCGAACTCTTTCGACATTTGATCGTTAAGATTGACGGCATCGTTGAACGCCTCGGCCAGTTCACCATCCAGGCCGGATAGGTCCGTCGGCAAGCGCACCGAGAAGTCCCCGCGCCGGAAGGCTCGCAAGGCGGCCAGAAGCTGGTGGTTGTCGAGCCCGCGCTGCTGCGCCTTGGACTGTGCCGCCGGCATAGAAATACTCCACGTCGAAATCGTTCGATCTACGTGGGCGGCGCTGTTGGGAAAGCCGGTCGCGGCGTTTGGAAGCGCTTTCCCGCTTCGACGACCCGCACCGAAATCCCCATGCCCTCCCCGAAACGGTCCAACGCAGGGAAAATTCTTTGGTTCCGCTTACACGGTGAAGCTCTTCACCGAACGCGGTCTACGGTCGCTATCGCGCCATTTTCGCGCGGGCTGACGCCTCGACCTGCTCGACGCCGCGCAGAGCGTCGCCCGAGGCCTCCAGTTGGCCCTTGAAGGCGTGCAGGTCCCGGGTGTCGATGCGGCGGACTTTCTTGTCGCGCGCCCATTCCAGCCCGATCATCTGTCCCAGCCGGCAGGCCTTGGGCAACAGAGCGGCCTGCTCGGCCGGACCGCCGCGAACCAGCAGCTTGCCGACGATGCTGTTCCAGTTCGGCGAGCCGGGAATGCAGAGCGGCAGGTGATCGCAATCGCCGGTCCAGAACCGCCTGTACCAGCGCTGGTGCAGCGACGTGTCGAACCGCAGCGAGCTTGGGTCGAGTTGAGCCCGACAGTCGGCGCGGACGTAATCCTGCGCCTGGACCGCCCCGGCCAGGCCGCAACCCAGCGCCAGCGCCAGCAGCGCCGTTCTCGCCCTTTCCGCCTTCATGCCTAGACCGTGCTGGCCATCGGGCCGTCCGCCCGCCCATCGACGAACTGGCGCACATAGGGATTGTCGGTGCGATCAAGCTCCGCAGGGGCTCCGCGCCAGACGATCTTGCCAGCGTGCAGCATGGCGATCTCGTCGCCGATCGTCCGGGCGGACGCCAGGTCGTGGGTGATCGACACGGCGGTGCAGCCCAGCCCTTTCACCTGGTCGACAATCAGTTCGTTGATCGCCGCCGAGGTGATCGGGTCCAGTCCGGTGGTCGGCTCGTCGAAGAAGATGATCTCCGGATTGGCGACCACCGCGCGGGCCAGACCGACCCGCTTCTGCATGCCGCCCGACAGCTCGGACGGATAGGAATCAGCGACATGGGCGCCCAGGTGGACGCGACCGAGGGCCTCGACCGCCCGCGCCTTGGCCTCCTTGCGCGGCACGCCGTCGGCGTTGATCAGGCGGAAGGCGACGTTCTCCCAGACGCTGAGGCTGTCGAACAGCGCGGCGCCCTGGAACAGCACGCCGATGCGTTCGAACAGCTTGCGACGCGACGCGCCGCTGACGCCGACCAGATCCTCGCCGTCGACCAGCACCTGGCCGGCGTCGGGGCGCACCAGGCCCATGGCCACCTTGATGGTCACCGACTTGCCCTGGCCGGACCCGCCGATAATGACCAGCGACCGTCCCGCCGCGACGCTGAGATCCAGCCCGTCCAGGACCGGTCCGTCGAAGCGCTTGCTGACGCCCTTCCACTCGAGTTTCGGGATGTCGGTCATGCGTGCGTGAACAGCGTTGTGAGGAAATAGTCGGACGCGAAGATCAGGATCGCCGAGGACACCACCGCGTGCGTCGTCGCCCGGCCCACGCCGCGCGCCCCGCCCTTGGCGTTGTAGCCATGGTAGCAGCCCATCAGCGCGACGATGAAGCCGAACACCCCCGCCTTGATCAGCCCGGAGCCGACGTCCCACCCCTGGATGAAGTTCATGGTGTTGCGGACATAGATCGTCGAATTGAAGTCCAGGATCCGCACCGCCACCAGCCAGCCGCCGGCCACGCCGATGATGTCGGCCACCAGGGTTAGCAGCGGCAGCACCAGGGTCGCGGCCAGCAGGCGCGGCGCGACCAGGTAGCGGAACGGGTCGGTCGACAGCGTGCGCATGGCGTCGATCTGCTCGGTGGCGCGCATGGCGCCGATCTCGGCGGCGATGGCGGCCGAGACCCGCCCCGCCAGCATCAGGGCCGCCAGCACCGGGCCCAGCTCCCGGGTGATGCCCAGGGCGACGATCTGCGGCATCACCTGCTCGGCGTTGAACCGCCCGCCGCCGGTATAGATGTTCAACCCCAGGGCCGCGCCGGTGAAGATCGCCGTCAGCCCGACGACCGGCAGCGAGAAGAAGCCGATGGCGACCAGCTGGCGAAGCAGCTGGATGGGAAACCACGGGGGGCTGAACACCGAGATCACGCCGCGCAGGGCGAACATCCCGACCCCGCCGACCATGCGCAAGGCGCCCAGGGTGGAACGACCGATGGCGCGCACCGGCTTGAATATCGCGGGCGGCGCCGCGTCGGCCGCGGCCATCTCAGTAGCTGTCCGGAGCCGTGGCGGCCGGGTTCGCCGCAGGCGCGGCGCCGGCCGCCGGCGCGGCGTCGCCTTGCGGCCGCATCACCGAGCCGATCAGGCCGAACAGGTCGACCGCGCCCTGGGTGTTGTCGATCTCGCCGCCCGGCTTGATGTCGTCGGCCGCGCCGCCCGGCGCGATCGCCACGTGGACCCCGCCCAACAGGCTGTCGCTGGTGATCTTGGCGGTGGAGTCGGAGGGCAGCTTGACGTCCGGGTCGAGGTTGAGCTTGGTGATCGCCAGGTAGGTCTTGGGATCCAGCCTGATGTCCGAAACAGTGCCCACCTTCACGCCCGCGACGCTGACCGCCGCGCCCGGCGCCAGGGAGCCGACCTGCCCGAACTTGGCCGTCACCTCATAGCCGCCGGGCTGGCCGCCGACGCCGCCAACGGTCAGCGAATAGACCAGGAAACCCGCCGCCAGGACGAGAACGAGGAACCCCATCAGGGTCTCGGCCCATTGTTCGCGCAAGCCCTTTATCCTTTCGAAGCCCTGCGAGGCGCGCCGCCCGAACGGCCGCCTCGTCCTTTTGTGTTACCGCGAGGCGGGACGCTGGGCGTCTCGCTGCAATTGGCTGATCAACACGTCGATATTGCCGCCGGCGTTATCGATGGTCGAAACGAAGTCCTGTTGCTGGGTGATCGCCAGCCACACGCCCTTGAACTGGATGTCGACAACCTTCCACGAGGTCCCGCCGCCCAGCACCCGCCACGCCACCGGCAGCGGCTGACCAATCTGGCCGCCCGAAATCGTGGTGTTGACGATGACGTCGCCCGGCTTGCGAACCGTCGATCCCGTCACCTTCAGAACTTCGCCGTGATAGTCGCTGATCCGATTCTGGTACACGCTTTCGGCGTAGACGCGGAACGCGGCCGCGAACCGCTGGCGTTGGTCGGGCGTAACGGTGCGGGCGTACTTGCCGAGCACGAAATTGGTGATCTTCGGCACGTCGGCCAACTGATCGATCGCCTGGTGGAAGGTCGCCTTCTTCTGGGCGATGCTCTGGTTCTTGTCGGCCAGGACGGTGATCACCCGCTGGGCGCGGCTCTGCACGAACTGCTCGGCCTGGGGATCACGCGCCGCCTGGGCCAAGGCGGGACGGGCTTGGCTCAAAGCGCCCAGGCCAATCAGGGCGACCAGGGCCAGCTGTGCGAAACGGCGGGTGGGACGAGCGTCAATCATGGTCGTTTCCGGTGAAGTCATTGCGTTGTGCTCGGAGCGGTCGTCGCCTCGGGCGGCGCGGACGCAGGCTCGGCGGCGGGGTCGGCCGGGTAGTCGTTGTCGAAGTCCGGCAAGGTCTGCACCTCCCCGGTGGCTTCCCGGATGAAGGCCTCGCGATACTGGCCGTAGGCCGACCGGGCGGTCACATAGGGATCGGTGGCGTCGTCCAGCGCACGGAAGGCGGTGTCGGCCCGTGCGCGGGTGTCGACCGTCTGCACGCCCAGGCGGGTGGCGCCGAAGGTGGTCGTGTAGCCGCCGCCGACGATGCCGACCGGGTCGGTAAAGAAGTCCAGCACCCGGCCGACGCCGTCGCGGAAGTTCGACGGACCGATCACCGGCACGTAGAGATAGGGGCCGGGCCGGACGCCATAGCGGCCGAAGGTCTGGCCGAAATCGGCGTCATGGGCCTTCAGCCCCATGCCCGTGGCCACGTCCCAGATGCCCAGGACGCCGATCGTGGAATTGATCAGGAACCGCGCCGAAGAACGGCCGGCCCGCTTGGGCTTGCCCTGCAGGATGTCGTTCACCGTCGTGCTGGGCTCGCCCAGATTGTAGACCACGGCGCTGACGCGGCGGCGCAGCGGGCTGGGCGTCACGGCCATGTAGCCGTGGGCGACGGGGCGAAGTACGGCATGGTCCAGGGCCATGCTGAGGCCGTAGCTGCCGCGATTGAAGCCTTGCAGCGGATCATAGGCCGTATCGACCGAATCGCTGCTTGCGGCCGGCGCGGCCACCAACGGCGGCTCGCCGCCGGCGTTCTGGGCGTGAGCGCTCGCCGCGCTCACCGCCAGACCGCCGGCGGCGATCAGCGCCAGGGTCCGCGTACGCACGCGCGGTGTCTTCGTCAAAGTTCTGTTTGGCGCGCCGTTCATTCCAGCCTCCTGCCGGGTCCCGGCGTCAGGCATGTAGGCGCCTGCAAAAGCTAAGCAAGGTCTGACACACCTATTGGATGTCATCCGCGTACGGAAGCGCCCTCTCCGTTCAAGGCTAGGCGTTTTCCGTCAAGCCCAGGGGACTGGGGCTTTGGAAGTCGGTTGGCGTCAAGCGAGCGCGGCTTCACCGCTCAGAAAAAACAACAACCCAGGCGCTCATGAGCGCACAACCTTTCGGGCAAAATCAACACTTCTTGTCGCCCAGGTAGAGATCGGGCAAGGTTGCGCATTAACGCGGGGTGCCTCCCATGGACCGTTTGCGCGCACCGTTCTTCTGGCTGGCCGGCTTTGTCCTGCTGGTGGCCCTGCTCGTGGAGTGCGCCTCGGCCTTCGTTCTGGACGCCGTTCATCAGGCCGGCCTCGAGGCTTCGACGCCAGGGCTGGGCATTCGCTACCTGCCGGTGCTGGACGGCCTGCTGCTCTATACCGTCCTGCTGATGGGCCTGGGCATCTTGCTGTCGCGCAGCGTGATCGGGCGGGTGCAGGGGATCGTCACCCTGGTGATCGCCTTCTTCGGCCTGCTGGGCGCGATCGTGATGGCCCTGGCGGCGCTGGGCCTGTTGATCCTGATGATCACCCTGCTGGTGGCCGTGCCGTTCGGCACCATCGCCTATTTCGTCGCCTTCGCCGATTTTCCGACCGGGGCGGCGACGGCCACTCTGGGTCTGATCCTGATCCTGAAAATCGCCTTCTGCATCCTGCTGATCCTGGCCCACGAGCGGTTCCTGCAGAACAAGGGCATCGTCATCCTCAGCGCGGTCTCGGTCGGCGCCACCCTGCTGTTGGCGTTCCTGATCGACTTTCCTCCGGGATTCCTGGCCAGCATCACCGACGCCATCGGCGCGCTGATCATCGCCATCGTCGGCGCGATCTGGCTGCTGATCTTGCTGATCGGATCGCTGCTGGCGATGATCTCGGCGGTCCGCACCGTCAGGGTGTGATCACCGGATCGACACCGTGGCGGCGCTTTCCCCCATCGGCGTCACCTGGATCACCCCGCCCCGTCCATAGATGACGGCCGAGACGTCGTCGTCATTCCTCTTACAGCTGAACTTGTCGTCGCCGATCGCCCGGGCTTTTCGCCAGGACTCCGTGCAGGCCTCGACCTGGTCGTCCTCCAGCACGGTGTTCTCATGGCATAGGCACACGACCTGATCGCAGGTCTCCCCCTTCCCCGCGGGCGCGCACAGGTAGGTCGCGACCGCGCCGCGCCCCTCGACCAGGCGAAGACGGGCGACGCGCATTTTCCTGTCGGACGCGGCGATCGGCAGTTCGCCGGGCTTGTCGCCGGCCAGACCCGAGCCGGGCTGACCCGAAATCTCGACGGTCTTCTTCAGCAGCTTCGGCGCGAACGGCCGTGACAGCTTGCCCAGGAGCTCGGCCATAGGGGGCGGCCCCCAGGTTTCGAGCGCGTCCTCGTCGATCTCGCCGTTGCTCGTCGTCGGCGGTCCGTGCGCCGCCGGGGGCGCGGGCGGCGTGGTCGCACGATAGACGGCGACGCCGATCGCCACGACGAAGCCGATCACGACCAGGACCAGGATGATGATGACGGCCTTCATCGACGCGGCTCAGCCATAGCCGGCCACCAGGATCGCCACGAAGGCCGCGCCGAGACCCACCACCCCGACCGCCGAAAGGACGATGGCCAGGGGCCAGGGCCAGCAGACCCAGCCGGTCACTGTTCCACCGCCGCTCATGAATACCTGCCCCGTCCGATCCGACGGATTGGCGATGCCGTAGGCCATCACCTCCCAGGGATTGTCGAAATACGTCCACCAGGTGATGGCGTCGCCAATCCGGCGACCGGAATCGATCAGGCCGGCGATCAGGGCGGGGATGATGGTCAGCGCCATCCAGCCCACATACGAGAACCAGAAGAACGGTCCCAGCACCCGGTTCTGCCAGATGTGGATCGTTTCGTGCTTGAACAGGTCGGAGGTCGGCGTCCAAGTGTCGGTGTTGCTCATCACCGCGCCCTGGGTGAAGGCGAAGCCCGAGCGAACGGCGAAGCCTTTCACATAGCGGTGGGCGTCGTGGCGGTTCTCGGTCGGGCCGTCGCCATGGTCGCCCCAGGCGAAATTGATCAGGTGCATCAGCACGCCGTTGGTGTTGCCGCCCAACCCCCAGGTGACGTCGAGCAGGAACGCCGGAACGCCCAGCCCCGCCCACTTGTGGGTGGCCCAGAGGCCGTCAAACAGACCCACCAGCCCCCCGACGACCAGAGCGATCCACAGCAGGGCCTCGACGCCGATCACGGGATGGCCGAACCCCAGCGAGACGAGGTTCACCACGCCCGGCCAGATGAAGAACAGCAGGCTGGTCACCGTCACGGCCGCGTCGGAGTCGCCCCCGACGCTCAGCATGATGCTGATGAAGGTTCGCGCCAGGAAGGCCCCGAACGTCGCGGTCAGGAAGGTCTCAAGCGCTCGCCAGAGCGACGCGGCGCCGTCGCCCTTCGCCAGCCGGACGATCAGGGCCAGCACCGCCCCCAGGACGCCGAAAGCCAGCGACCCGAGGATGGCCTCCAGAGAGAAAATCCGCTCCATATCTCAGTCTCCTTGCAGCCCGCCAAGCCGGCAGGCCTGTTCGAGGTGGAGTTCAACGCGAAGGCAGTGTGATCTTCGGACGGGTGGTAGGGCGCGGAATGGCGATCTTCGGCCGGCAGGCCCGATAGCGCGACGATCCTGCCGCGTTCTCCTGGGCCACAACCGTGCGCCGCTCGACGGTCACGCAGACGTGGTCGTTGGCGAAGCCATCGCGCCAGACATAGCCTTGGAGGCAGGTGTCCGGACCGTAAGGGCCGCCGTTCGGATTGCGACGCGCGCCGGCCTGACCGTTTTCAAGGCTGGCCAGGTAACGCGACTCGGGGGTGACGCAGACTCGGTCGTCGGGACTAGCGGCGCGCCAAACGAAGCCCTCTATGCAGGCGCCGACCGCCGGGTCGCAATTGGCCTCGGCCGGCTGCTCGATCGGCGGCTCGTCCTTGGGCTCGTCCGGCGCGACCACCGGCATGGGCACAGCGACCGTCAGCAGGACCGCCTCGGTCTTCTTGGCCTTGGCCTCCGCGGCCGGCGTCTGGTCGAGCACGACCTCGGGCGGTTTCTCGCCCGTCGCCTTGTCGGTCCGCTTGACCGTCTTATAGCCTGCCTTTTCCAGCGCCTTGACCGCCTCGGCATAGGGTTGGCCGACGACGTTCGGGACCTTGGCTCCGCCGCTCATCGCCACGATGGCGATGATCGCGCCGATCACCAGCACCAGCACGCCGCCGACCACCGCCAGGATCCACCAGGGGAACGGCTTCTTGATCGGCCGCGCAGCCGTCTCGGCGGCAGGGACGGTGACCGTCGCCGCCGCGCTGTCGGTGCTGTCGTTGTCGGGGTCGTTGACATTGATCGCCCGCAACTTGATCCGGTGCTGACCCGGCGGAGTCGCGGCAGGGATTTTGCCGACCACGGTCACGGTCTGGTTCTCGCCAGCCGCGACGGTGCGTTCCGTTTCCCCCTGGACCTGGTACCACTCGGCCTTGCCGTCGCCCTGGACCTGAACGCTGAAGCGCGCGGTCAGCCCCTCCCCCGTCTTGTTGGTCACGCCGAAGACGGCGCTGCCCTTGTGAAAGGCGCCCTCCTTCTTCAGGGCGATGGCCGTCGGCCCGTCCGGGATCTCAAAACTCGGCATATATCGTGATCCTTGTGTTCGCCAGGCGTCGCGAGCCCCACGCTCGCGACGCGATAAGTCGTCACTTCGGCTGGAAGGCTCTCGTATTGGGCGATAGCGCGTTGACGCCTCGCACCTGGTTGCCGAAGTTCTGGGTCCTGAGGTCCACGACCGCGTTGCAGAGCCTGAAGGCGGTGGGGCTCGCCGTCGCGCTGGCGACCGTGATGTCCACCCGCGTACCCAGGGCGACCTTGGTCTTCGCCGCGATGCTCTGCCCCACGACCATGTTGGGCGCGCCGCGACAGCTGGAGCTGATGGTCCCGATGTCGAGGCCGGCGTTCTTCAGCGCCTGGATGCCGGCGATCCCGTTGACTGGAGGGCTGAGCAGATCGGGCACGGCCACGCCGGGATCGACGGTCAGCGTCACGACGCCCCCCTTCGCGGCCTTTACGTCTCCCGCCGGGTTCTGGGTCAGAACGACGTCGGGCTTCTGGCCAGAGGCTTTTCCCACCACGGCCGGCGCGACGCTGAACCCGCGATCCTCCAGCAGGGCTTGGGCCGCGACGAAGGGCTTGCCCGTGACGACGGGCACCGTCACGGTCTCGCCCACAGCCACGGTCAACTTCACTTCGACCGTCTTCGGATCGGCCTGGGCGTCGGCCGCGGGCTCCTGCTTGAACACGAGGCCCAGGCTGTTTTCAGGCGAAACCTCCTCGATGGCCGGACCGACCTTGAAGCCGCTCTTTTCGAACACGGCGACGGCGGCCGGATAGTCCAACCCAATCACGCTCGGCGTCGCGACGGTGGGGACCCCCGCGACGGTCAGCTTGACCTGCACCGTCTTGGGATCGGCCTTCTCGCCGCCTTCGGGGTCCTGCTTGAAAACCTTGCCCAAGGGCTTGTCGGGAGCCGGCTCCTTGATTTCCGGCGCGGCGGCGTAGCCCTTCTCTTTCAGCTTGGCGACGGCGGCGGGGTAGTCCAGCCCGATGACCTTCGGGACCTTGGGGCCGCCGGTCAGCAAGACGACGGCGATGATCGCGCCGATCACCAGGACCAGGACGCCAGCCGCCACCGCGATAATCCACCACGGGAACGGCTTCTTCTTGGTCGGCGGCTTGGCGACGGCCGGGATCGTGACGGTCGCCACGGCGCTGTCGGTGCTGTCGTTGTCGGGATCGTTGACATTGGTCGCCCGCAACTTGATCCGATGCTGGCCTGGGGGCGTCGCGGCGGGGATTTTCGCCACCACCGTCACCGTCTGAGTCTCGCCAGCCGCGACGGGCCGCTCCGGTTCGCCCTGGATCGAATACCATTCCGCCTTTCCGCCGCCCTGGATCTGCACGCTGAAGCGGGCGGTCAGCCCCTCCCCCGTCTTGTTGGTGACGCCGAACACGGCGTTGGCCTTGTGGAAACCGGCCTCCGTCTTCAGGGCCACGCTCGTCGGGCCGTCCGGGATCTCGAAACTCGGCATGGGTGTTCGTCCTCGTTTTCGCGGTCAGGCTGGAAGAAATTCGATGTCGTAAGTCGTGTAGGCGGGACGCTCTTCGTCGACGATGCGACGCACTAGGTCAGCCAAAGGCCGGGCCGCCGCCGGAGCGACGACTCGCAGGTGGAAGCTGCTCTCGACGCCCTTCGGCCCCGGCGGATTTTCCTCCACCGTGAAGCCTGACAGGCCCGTGCCGACGGTCAGGATGCGCTCCAGAGTCCTGCGGGTGCCGCGCCAGCGCGCCAGCTCGGCCGCTTCCAGGCACAGCAATCGCAACCGGCCGAGGCCCGCGGCGTAGCGCGGCGCGCCCTCGCCGGGGCGTCCCCCGGTCCAGTCCAGATAACGATCCAGGTCCAGCCAGCGCGCCAGCATCAGGGCGAAGCTCGGTGGCGCGCGCATCGGATCGATATGGGAGTCGAGGGTCGCCAAGGCGTTCTCGGCCGGCGCTTGGAGCACCTCCATCACCTCCAGCACCGCGGCCAGAGGCCTCTTCGGCGTCGCGCCATCGGGAACCGAGGGGTTTTCCGGCGGAATGGCGGCCTGGTAGGTTTCCGGCAAGAGCCGTGCGATGCGGGCGCGATCCACGGTCAGCCCCCCGTATCGTCGTCAATCACCACGGAGAGGTGGTGCTGGTCGGCGCAGTAGAGCCAGTTGGGGGGCAGCGGGATGCGGTCGGTGAACACCGTGGCCGAGGCGGTGGCGAAATGCAGGGCCCCGTCGAGGCTGCGGTAGACGCCCATGGGGCCGCCGGCGAACACCATCGGGGCTCCGCCCGCCGCGGGCGCGGCGGCGACGCAGGAGACCACGTGCAGCAGCCGTTCGGTGTCCCGGATCGGCAGGCCGGCGTCCAAAGGCGCGGCGCGCCAGGCCGGCGCGGCGACCGTGGTGTCCAGGGCCAGCACGCCGCCCCGGTTCGAACCCGCGAACACCCACTGGTCGGCGAACGCCAGGCCTTCGCAGGAGCCACCCTGCCAGCCGACATTGAACGGCTTGAAGCCCTCAGGATCGTCGGCGCCGCCGGAACGCAGCTCCACGCGGAAGGCGCCGGACCCCTGCTGGCCGGCCTCGGCCGCGGCGGCCGCCCAGAGGAAGTCGCGGGCGTTGAAACGTTGCACTGTCAGGCTGCGGATGTCCTGGCCGACCAGCCCCACCGAGTGAAAACTGTCCGACACCCCGCCCACGGCCGACAGGTAGACCCCGCCCTTGGCCCGGGCCGCCACCGCCACCTGGACCACACCCGCCGACGACACCGAGGTCGTCACGGCGTAGAAGCCCTTGGTGTCGCGGGCCTTGTCGACCACCACGGGCGCGGGTCCAGCGTCGCCGAACGGCTTGAGCTGGCGCAGGCCTTCCGCCGTAGCGATCAGCAGCAGGGGCGAACCTTCCCGGTCGACCCAGTCGGCGTCGGACACCTCGCTGTTGAATACCGCCGCCTCGGTCTTCCAGGTCTCGCCGCAGTCGCGCGACACGTGGATGGCGCCGCCGGCCTTGCGCACGACCCCCAGGGCGACCAGGCCGGGCCGGTCGCGATGCCGGCGCACGAACAGCGGGCGGTCGCCGTCAGCCTTGAACACCACCGACCACGTGCCGCCGTCGTCCAGGCTGCGATGCAGACCCTGGTTGGTGGCGGCGAACCAGGTGCGCGCCTGGTGCGGATCGCGCAGCAGGTCCGACACGTCGCGGTCCGGCGCCTCGCCGATGGTCAGGCGAAGCTGGTCGGCATAGCGAACGCTGGGATCGGCCAGCATGGCTTCATAGACGTCGGAGGCCCGGAGAACCTGGCCGAACGGCTCGTCGCGCAGTGGTGAAAACAGCTTGTTGAGCCGGGTGCGGAGTCGCGCCTCGACGGCCGGCGCGTCCTCCTCGCGGCTGACCACCACCCGCGCCGCCACCGACACCGGCCGCACCCTGGCCCAGCCCACCGCCGTCTGGACGCCGAGCGGCCGCCGCTGGTCGACCGCCTTTTGGACGCGCGCCCGCAGCTCCTCACTTCGGCTTTGGATCACGGCCTGGGCGGTGACCCCCGCGTCGGGCAGCTTCTCCGCATCGACGGCCGGCACCAGCAGGATCTCGACCACGCCTGGCGCGGCATGGGCCCAGACCTGGGATTGGGCGTAGGCCTTGGCCCGAGCCACCGCGCCGACGCCCAAGGCCACCCGCTCGAAGTCGCGGGCGGTGACGGCGCAGCGCATGGAAGTCAGCTCCAGAGGCCCGCGCCTCATCGCCGCCTGCACGCTCTCGGCGTCGGCCCCGCCGGCGGCCTGCGCGAGATTGGTGACCGCCAGATCGGCAATCGGGGTCTTGAACACCGTCAGGGCGCCGGGAACCACGTTGCCCGCCCGGCCGCCGCCGCCCCGGTACCAGACCCGAATGTCACGTCCCAGGGCGGGCACGCTGGCCAGGGGCGTGGAGCCTTCGCCCGCCAGGGCCGGGGCGAACTGGATGCGCCCAGCGGCCCGATCCACGCTGTAGACGCAATCCGTCGGCGCAGCGTCGGCGAAGCTGACGACCTCACGCCAGATCCGGTAGCTCTTGTCGCCCAGGGTGCGCGACACCGCGCCCTCGGCCAGCTCGGCGCTGTCGGCCTCGACGCCCACGATCAGGTCCAGCCCGTCGCCGGACGGCGCGATAATGGGCGGCCGCTTGATCTGCACGCTCTGGCCCGGCGCGCCCGTCCCAACCCCGGCCGCCTCGGCCTCGGTCGTGTCGCAGTGCAGGGCCGGCGCCTCCACGCTCTTCTGGTCGGCCGCCAAGGTCGCGGCCTGGGTGACGACGAAGGTCACCGAGCCGTCGCTGGTGGCGATGCGCGCCCCGGCGGGAATGATGATCCGCGCATTGCCCGTCGTGCGCGTGAACGTCAGGGTGGCGGCCGCGGCGGCCGGCGGCCGGACCTGCGCGCCGACGAGGTTCAGCAGACTGACATACAGCTTCTCCGGCACGCGATTGAGCCGGTACAGCATGGTGTCGGTCAGGTAGGCGAAGGCCTCCAACAGGGTGATGCCGGGATCGCTGGGATTGCGATCGGTCCATTCCGGGCACGAACGGTCGATGACCTTGATGGCGTCGGCCATGAGGTCGTTGAAGGAGCGGTCATCCAACTTGGGGGTGGGCAGCGGCATCAGGCGGCTTCCCCCTGCAGGTCGAGCCCGAACTGCAACTGGCCGGGCTGATTGCTGCTGCGCACGCGGTAGTCCAGCGAGACCGTCAGTTGGCTGGGCGCGGCGGGATCGACGCCGGCGTCCAACCGCACGATCTCGATCCTCGGCTCCCAGCGCTTGATCGACTGGCGCACGTAATGAATGGCCAGGCCGGCGGTCGTAGCGTCATTGGGCGCGAACATCAGCCGATGCAGCGGGCAGCCATAGCTGGGCCGCATCACCCGCTCGCCGGGTATGGTGGTCAGCAGCAGGACGATCGCCTGACGCACGGCGTCGTGACCACTGACCTCGGCCAGTCGTCCTGTGGGCGACAGGATCAGCCCCGCCGGCCGCCGCAGCTCGGACGTGGCGCCGCCCAGCTCCGCGCCTTCGAACCGGATGCCCCGAACCGTCTTCATGCTCAACTCCCGGCCGCCACGAGACGCTGGCCGGGATCGACCACGCGGTAGTTGACCGTGCCGGGGGGCGACCCGTCCGTAAGCCCCGTCACCGTGTCCAGGCACACAGCCCGACCGCCGATGGTGACGAAGGTCGAATAGCCCTGCTTGACCACGAGGGTCGTCAGGCAGGGCCGCAGGCCGATGACCGGATTGGCGTTCGGACAGGCTGAGATCGGCCGTGACTGCGGATTGGGATTCACCAGCGCCAGTCGGTTCTTGATCCGCACCAGGGTCTGGGTCGGGGCGATGCCCACCCGCCCCCCATGATCGCAGACCAGCGTCGCGTCCTGGGTCAACCACAGCATGCTCACCCCTCCTCGAAGGCGACGGCGGCGGCGCGGATCGTCAAGCGGCGCCCCGGCGCCTCGATGACGAGGTCGCCGCTGGCGCGCAGGCGCGAGCCGTTCGGGCCGAGTTCGAAGATCCCGCCCGCGCGGGTCTCCAGCCGCGCCAGGGCGTCGACGCTGTCCAGGGTCAGGACCTGGCCGCCCGGCGTCCGCACCGTGAAGGCTCGGGCGCCGGCCGTGCCCGCGCCGCGCGGCCCTGGCGCGGTGCGCTCGCCATAGAGGCCGCCCAGGACCACCCCTCGGGCCGGGTCGCCGTCGGGAAACAGCACCAGCACGTCGTCCTCAGGCTCGGGCAGGATGGCCACCCCCTTCTCGGCGCCGGCGCCCAGCAGCAACACCGACATCCAGCCCGTCTCGACATCGCCCAGCACCGGCAGGCGGGCCCGGACCCGCGCCAGGCCGTCGGGATCGTCGGCGTCGGTTACCTTGCCCAGAGTAAAGGCCGGAATGCGTGGGCGATCGGGCCGGGCCGGCGGCTCGGTCGAGATCTCCACGACATAGCCGCGCGCCTCCTCGAAGCGGTGCAGGGCGCGGGTGACCACGCAGCGTCCATCGACCAGGTCGCCGACGCCTTCCAGAGTCACCGGCCGCCCGGGACGCAGGCGGGTGTCGCCCTCGACCACCGCCTCCAGCACAACCGCGCGGGCCACGGCCCGGTCGAGATCGGCCTGAGCCAGGCTCTCGGCCTCGGCGGCGTCGGCGGCCAGGCGGTTGAACAGGGTCCGGCCGCCCAGGTCTGGAAAGGCCGTCAGCCCGCCGTCTCGCAGCTCCTCGGCGTCTTGGCGCGCGAGCCCGGCGCGCGCATTGGCCGCGACGGCGCGGGCGGGGTCCCACGACTGGGCGCCGGTCCAGGGACGCAGGGAGTCGGCGCCGGCCGTCGCGCGGACCTGAATGATCTCGTGGCGCATCCGCAGTGGGATCGGCTCGCCTTCGCCGGCCAGGCTGACCAGCCGCAGACGGTCGGCCTCCAGCTGCAGGTAGAGGCCGGCGTCGCGCGCCAGGTCGACCACCAGATCGAAGTCGTTCTGGTCGTGCTGGACGATCAAAGCGCGGGTCGGCGGATGCTCGGCGCAACTGAACGTCAGGCCAAGGTCGCCCGCCATCTGCTCGGCCAGATCTGCGACCGTTGTGCTGGCCAGGGCCCGGGCCCGCTGGCGCAGCCGCGCCCTGTGCAGCTTGTCGAGCGCCCGCAGGCGCACCACTCGCCCCTGGGCGGCGTCCTGCTCGTATTCGACCGCCGTGACCTCGCCATCGAACAGATCGCCGGAACCATCCACCGAAAAGGCCAGGCCAGCGCCGAGGCGCAGGCCCGTCAGGGTCTCCGTCGGCGGGTCGGCGAAGACCAGCTCGGCCATCGCCGGTGCGTTGAGAGCCTGGCGCACGAACGCGGAGACGGCGTGACGTCCCAGGTCGGGATCCAGCGGCGCGTTCTCAAGGCGGACCCGCAAGGGGCGGTTGGCGAAGATCGAGGTCACGCCCGCGCCCCCAATAGAACCGCCAGGGACGGCAACACGATGGTCGTGCCCTCCGGGACGTTGAGGGGATCGTCGACGCCGTTGTAGGCCGCCAAGTCGGCCCACAGGGTGGGGTCGCCATAGCCGTCGTCGGCGACCTGGTCGAAGCGCTTCAGCGGCAGGCCGTCGTTGTCGACCGGCATGTCGACGGCGGAGGCCTGGTCGACGGACTCGCCGTCGAGTTCCGACGGCGCCTCGAACTGCGGCGTGACGGGCCGGCCGGGGGCCGGGCGCGGCTCGGAATCCTCGACGCGACGCAGGCGCAGGCTGAGCCATGACCGTCGGGGTGCCCCGTCGGCGTTGAACCGCTCGAGACGCTCGGCGACGTGCAGCACCACGCCGGGAATGTTCCAGGACTTGCCCCAGATGAACCGAACCGTGGGCGGAGCGGCGAATCCGTCGGCCGCCACGGCGTTCTCGGTCAGGTCCCACAGCGGTCGGGTCAGGGCGCGGACGTCGTCGTCCTCGGCCGGTCCTCGGCCGTCCTCCGCAGCCGTCGGCGAGCGGCCCTCGCGGGCGACCTCGACGTCGAACAGCAGGTTCAGGTCGTACTCCGTGACCCCGCCGCCGGTGGCGATCAGCGGATCCTCCGAGCGCGCGACGCCGGTCAGGAAGCCGCCGCCGGCCAACCGCGTCCGCACACCGGCCGTGCGCCGCGCCTCAAGGTTCTCTGGATTGAGCAGACACGAGATCCGCTCGCCGGACCGCTCCAGCAGGAAGGCTACACGTTCCATCGACCCTCCTCCTGTTCACGGGCCAGGTCCTCCCAGCGCGGCGGCGGGGCGGCGACGCCCTGCGGCGACGCGAAGGTCGCCGGCGGCAGCGAGGGCCAACGGTCTTCCGGCGGCGAATTGGCTAACCCGTGCATGAAGCCCTTTGGCGAAGCTGCACCGGATGGGGTGAAGGTCGGTCGTTTGGCCCGCTCGGTCGTCTGGCCATTCAAGGCAAGGGCGGTGCGTTCGACGGCGGCCCCCCCATGGCCCACCCGCCGCGTCCTGGGCTGGGCCGCACGGACAGGGGCTGTCGACCCGCCGTGGCCTCTGCGCGGAACAGCCGGCGCGCGACGGGCGGGAACAGGCGCTGTTGGCGGTTCCGAACCCGCCGAGGACGCCCGCCAGGGCGCATCGACAGACATCAAGCCGGCCGACGGCGGCGTTGACCTCACAGTCGGATCGGCGGCCGGAGCGCGCTTGGCGCGGGATCGCGCCTGGACGGCGGCGAGCGCTCGAAAGATCAGGCCTCGCGGGTGGGGCAAGGAGGCGTGCACCGCACTGGGCGTGAGGTCCCGTATTGCCCGCGGGGAGCTCGGCGAGGGTCCTGCGACGCGGGCCGCGGATCCGTGCTCCACGGCGCCTCCCCGGTCGACGGTCCAGGCGTCTGCGGCCTCAGCCCGCTTCACGGGCTTCGGACGGGGCGCAAGGAACCGCGCGACACGCACCGACCTCTGCACGACCCTTCCCAAAGTCGACGGTCTGGGATCGCGGGATAGGATCGTCGGCCGGGTCCGGTCAGCATGGGCCCCGGGGTCACGGATCGCTCGCTCCTCAGCGCCCGTCCAGACGCTGGGATCCGCCCCCATTGACGGCGTCTTGATGGGCCGGACCGGAGCCGTCCCTGGACCCTCGACGAGGTTGCGTGGCGCATCCGCCCACGCGGCCTGTCGCACGATCTCTTCGGGAGGCGCGGTCGCTTCGGAACCCGTCGCCCGCGACGTCTCCGAGGTCGGTCGAGACGGCATGTCAGCCCTGACCGACAGCGGCGAGCGTGGACGGCGGACGGCGTCGGCGTTCGGCCCAGGCGCAGCATGGGCCGAGGGTTCGGACCTGACGGTCGAAACCGAAGACGCGAACACCGGCCTTGATCGCCCCTTCGGCGCGAGGTCGGGCCGTCGCCATGTCTCGGAGGGTCGCTCACGCAGCGCCGCCAGGGTCGGGACGGCCGCCTCGCGGCGGGACGACGGCCCGGTCGGGGCCGGATCGCGTGAGACCGGCGCGCGGGCCATCGTCTCGACCGGCGGCGGCGCGGCCTGGGGTTGGGCCGGCGGCCACGTCGCCGGGTCACTGTTCAGGGACAACGGGACCTCGCCCGCCTCGGCCAGTCGGGACGTCCGCTCCGCGACGTGCGCCAGCCAGTGGGCCGGCGCGCCCGGATACCGTTCGGCCAGGGCGTCCATGACTGGGTTCGGCGCCGGCGCGGAACGATCCTCGGCGGCGTGCTCCAGGGCCTGAGCGACAGAACGGGCCAGGGCGGCCAGGGCGCCCAGCCAACCCGAAAACAGGCGGCGAAGGGCCATGGCCTACGCCCGGGTCAGGGTGTCGAAGGACAGCTTAAGCTCCTCGATCGCCACCTCGCGGCCGAGGGCGTCGAACGACACCCCGCTCCATTCACAGGGCCAGGCGTTGTCGAGGTTCCAGCGCAGGACCTCGGCCGTGCCCTTCACGTCCATCATCGCGATCGAGATGTTGCGGCGAGGCGTGCCCCCGGCCAGCACCTCCTTGAGCCAGTCCCAAAGCGCCGGGGTCTTGGTCAGGCCGTATCGCAGCGTGACCTCGGCGTATTCCACCGGTCCGGGGAGGGTCCGGACGATCTGGCCGCTGCCGGACTCTCGGTAGCGGATCGGATGAATCCGCACGCCCAGCCCGAAACACTCGGTGAACCGGACATCACCCATCTCGCGGGACGAGAGCATGAAGTTATAGTTGCGATAGACGTCGGGAAGCGCGCCGACCTTGGGCGCCGCCGCTGCTTCTTCAGGCTTGTTGGCCATGACGGATCCTCTTCAAGGTTTGGGGGTCAGGCGGTCTCGACGGTGGATCCGACCGCCGTCTGGCCGATGCGGAAGATGACGAACTCGGCGGGCTTCACCGGCGCGATGCCGATGACCACCACCACCTGGCCGGCGTCGACCACCTCGGGCGGGTTGGTCTCGGCGTCGCACTTGACGAAGAAGGCGTCCTCGGGCCGCGCTCCCGCCAGGGCGCCCTGCCGCCAGAGCAAGGTCAGGAAGGCGCCGACATCGCGCTGGATGTCCTTCCACAGCGGACCGGCGTTGGGCTCGAACACCACCCAGCGGGTGCTGATGGCGATCGATTCCTCGATCATGTTGAACAGCCGCCGGACGTTCAGGTAGCGCCAGTTGCTGGCGCTGGGCGCCAGGGTCCGGGCGCCCCAGACGCGAACGCCTTCGCGGGTGAAGAAGCGGATGCAGTTGACGCCGACCGGGTTGAGCACGTCCTGCTCGGCCCGCGACAGCATCTGGGTGAGCCCCTCGACGCCGCGGATCGTGACATTGGCCGGAGCCTTGTGCACCCCGCGCTCGCTGTCGGTGCGGGCATAGATGCCGGCCATGTGGCCCGAAGGCGGGATCTGGGCCAGGCTGTCCGGATCGACAGCGTCGCGGCCCCGAAGCCAGGGGAAGTAGCAGGCGCCGTAGCCGCCGTCGGAATCCCGGGGGCGCAGGCCCGGCTTGGGGCCCCGTCCGCGCGGCGCAGCCGGGGCCGCATCGCCCTCGACGGCGGGCGTCGGGGATGGAGCCGCGCTCCCGTCGGCCGCGCGGGTCAGCACCTCGACATCGTCGACGCGAGGCGGGGCGTCCAGGATCGCCACGCGATCCTTCAGCGACTCCGCCGCATCGAGCAAGGCCCCGTGCGAGGCCGGGTCCGTGCGACCGGGGGCGGCGATGATGGCGATCTCATCGATCGCCGCCAGGGCGTCCAGCCCCCGCCCCTTGCCGGCGATCGCCCCGTCGGCCTTGGTGTTGACGACATAGCAGCGGGAGCCGCCGTTCAGGAAGAAGCCGTAGACGGCGTTGGCCAGGTCGGTGCCCTTGTCGCCGTCGCGCACGTAACGTCGCCTGAACTCGCTCCAATTGTTGATCGCCACCGCCTCGTCGATGAAGGCGTCGGGGTTCGGCGCGGTCCCGACGAAGCCGGCCGTCGATGTTCCCACCGCCTCGATCGGGCGAGTTCCAGAGTCGATCTCCTCGACGTAGACGCCGGGGCTCAAATAGGACGGCATGTCAAATCTCCAGCGGTAGACGAAGGATCACGGGGCTGCCGGTCTCGACCTCGCGGTCGATCTCGATCCCGCGGGCGCGAACATTGAGGCGTATCGGCGCGCCCTTGCCGCCGACCGGTCCGTGAAGGCGAAAGCGGCCGAATGCATCGGTCTGGGCGGTGCGATCCACGCCCTCGACGCGCACCACGGCGCCGGCGACCGGCGTGTCGCCGGGTCCCAGGACCGAGCCCTGGAGCAGGCCGAGCTCGCCGGAGTCGATCCGGAGCGGAAAGCGAACCAGAGCGGCCCGGGCGACGGCCCGCCGCCGCGCGATCGAGACCGTGGCCCGCAGCACGAAACCGGGTCCCGGCGGCAGGTCCAAGTCGGCGCAGAGCTTCAGCGCGTCGCGGTCCAGCGCCACCTCGGCCTCATCGTGCTCCATGGCCGCGAACATCAAGGCGATGGCGCCGGTCTGTTCGACGATGGGATCGGCGGCGCGCACCGTGACCAAATAGTCGGCGGTCAGGATCAGCGGCGGCGCAGCCGCACGGGGCGTCGCCTGGGGCGCCAGGCCGATCAGGCGGAGGTCGACCCCTTCACCGCAATCGCGATCGCTGAGGGACCGGGCCACCACGGCTCGCCCCGGCAAGACCGCCTGGGTCCAGCCGATCAGATCCCGCGTCGTTTCCTCCAGCCCCTCGGTCATTTCCGGCCACCCCTCGGGTACAACCCAAAGACGTCAATCCATACTTAGGCCCAATTACGCGCAAATGGGAAGCTCGGATTTCAACGTTTTTTGAGTAGATATATTTGCCGGAAGAATTTTCTCCAAATATCACAACGTTTAGTTAAGCGAAAAACGCAAGGCATGAGGCATCGATGAGCGATGACCACTTATCACCACCGCCTTATTAAATTAGATTTTCAGACAAACGCAAACTTTATCAAAAATAGTAGAGATATCGCCATTTTAGTTACAATTCGCACTGTGTTTTGGCGCGACAAAAAGCGCCTTTATTTGCTTTTTTTAAAACGGAAAACGAACGCACAAGTTGTAGAAGGGCGCATTGGGCGCCGGTCTGAAGCCCGGCGCGAGATCATTGGGCGGCGGCCCCTATCATGGCAAAGCCTTGCGACGCCCTAGAGCCGCCCCTCCGACGCGAAGACCACGACCAGGCCCACGGGCGCCGAAGTCGTGCTCATGTTCGATTCTCCTCTCGCCAATAGAAGTAGAGCAGCACCGCCATCGCACCGGCCAACGGGTGCCAGAGCATGCCGTGCGGCTGGAAGAAGTCCTTGGGGTGGCACATTGGCTCGCCGGTCTGGGACAGCGCCCAGAACACGGTCGCGGCGATGATACAGCCCACGGCCAGCCACCAGAGCAGAATGGTTAGCCACCTGCCCTGCCACGGCTTGCCCTCCCGCACGCAGGCGACGATCTCCAGCGCCAGATACGCCGCCACCAAGGCGATGATCAGGATTAGCGACTTGAACTCCCACTGCCAAAGGGCGTGGATGATCAGGAAGACCACGACGGTGATCGGATAGAAAACCCAGAACACCCAGTCTGCAGAAACCAGGCGGCGCAGGGTGTAGAACACCAGGAAGGCCGCATAGACATACATCGACAGACCGTCGAAGTTTCCCGCCCAGCCAACGATG
Source organism: Caulobacter sp. Root1472 (assembly GCF_001426985.1). NCBI lineage: Bacteria > Pseudomonadati > Pseudomonadota > Alphaproteobacteria > Caulobacterales > Caulobacteraceae > Caulobacter > Caulobacter sp. Root1472. The sequence continues at coordinate 63,123 of NZ_LMFX01000008.1, forward strand.
GACGCGTGGAACCACATGCTGCCCAGCCCCAGGAACAGCACCGCGAAGACGTAGAGGTCGGCGATGAAGTTGTCGGACCGCATCACGTTCTCGCCGCGCGCGCCATCCTTGCGATCCAGATAGATCGTGAAGGCCACCAGGCCGGCGGTCAGGATCGAGTAGAGATTGAACCAGGTGTTGACCGGTTGCCGGACGCCTCGGGCGTGGGCGATAACGTCGGCCGGGTCGAAGGCCTCGCAGAAGCAGGTGTTGGGCGTCGCGGCCATGCAACTGTCCGGGCTGCCCGGCCAGCCGGCGGCGACGAAGATCAGGAACGGCAACAGGACCAGGACGACCCCGGCCCCCAACACGATGAAACCGCGATAGGCGCTCATGGCCCCTCCTTGAGAACTCAGGTGACGCGGAACTCTCCCGGACAGTTCGGGTACGCAGGTCGATCAATGGCCGATGTCGACCGGGATCGAGAACGACAGTTCCTCACCGACGCGGCCTTCGCGCCGCGCCGCGCCGCAGATCCCGCAACTTCGGGATCTCGGCCTACAGTCAAGGTTACGCGGATTGGGAGATCAATTCGCCCACTGAACTTATAGGTGGAGTTTAGCAGGCCGTCGCGATCCGTCCAGACGCCATTTCTCCAGACCACAAGGCGCGGCGACCGTCTGCGAACGGTGCTGTTTCCGGCCTCCAACTTCGGTAGAGTTCACCGGAGATTCCCGTCGAAAGCGGTCGCATGGCGCAGAACACCAAGACCAAGGTCGTCATCCTCGCCGGCGGCAAGGGCACGCGGATCGCCGAAGAAACCCAGGTGCGTCCCAAGCCGATGGTGGAGATCGGCGGCCGGCCGATCATCTGGCACATCATGAAGTCCTACAGCGCCCATGGCCTGAACGACTTCGTCATCTGTTGCGGTTACCTGGGCGACAAGGTCCGCGAGTACTTCCTCAACTACGCCTACCAGAACGCCGACCTGACGATCTCGCCCAATGGCCAGGTCGAGGTTCACCAGCATCATGCCGAGCCCTGGACCGTCACCCTGGTCGACACGGGGGACGAGACCATGACCGGAGGGCGGATCAAGCGGGTGGGCCGCTACGTGGCCGATTCCCCCTATTTTTGCCTGACCTACGGCGACGGCCTGTCGGATGTGGACATCGGCGCCCTGGTCCGCTTCCACGAGGCGCACGGCGCCCAGGCGACGATCACGGCTGTCAGCCCCCTCGCCCGCTTCGGCGCCCTGAAGATCAAGGGCGACACCGTCGAGCGGTTCGTCGAGAAGCCCTCGGCGGAGGGCGGGCGGATCAACGGCGGGTTCTTCGTGCTGTCACCCAAGGTGCTGGACCTGATCGAAGGCGACGAGACGGTGTTCGAACAAGCTCCGCTGGAGCGCCTGGCCCGGAGCGGACAGTTGCGGGCCTTCCGTCATGACGGATTCTGGCAGCCCATGGATACGCTGCGCGAGAAGCTCCACCTCGAAGACCTGTGGCTCCGGGGCGCGCCGTGGAAATCCTGGTAGCCCCGGCCAGGCCTTAGGTCGCGTCTCCCGACCAGTAGCGCAGTTTCTCGGCGACCGACGCCTCCCCGGGCGTGATGCGCTTTTCGCCGTCGCCCAGCCATTCGCGAAGGTCGCGCAGGCGCGAGACCAGCACCTTCAGTTCATTCGGCTCCAGGGAGGCCGACTGATCCGAGCCGTACATCGTCCGATCCAGGGTGATGTGGCGTTCGATGGCCACAGCGCCCAGCATGGCGGCCACCAGGCTGGGCTCCACCGAAGCCTCGTGACCGCTGTAGCCGACCGGCGCGCCATAGCGGCGACGCAGGGTGTCGATCGCCATCAGGTTCAGGTCGGCGGGCGGGGTCGGATAGGTGGAGACCGTATGCATGAGCACGAACGGGCAGGCCGCCGCGCGCAGGATCTCCACCGCCGAGTCGATCTGTTCGAAGGTGCACATGCCGGTAGAGGCGAACACCAGCTTGCCCTCGGCGGCGACCGCCTCGACCAGCGGACGATGAGTCAGCATGGCCGAGGCCAGCTTGTTGTAGGGCAGGTCGTACTTGGCCAGGAACGACTGGCTGGGCACGTCCCAGGCCGAGGCGAACCAGGCCAGGCCCAGTTCACGGCAATAGGCGTCGATGGCCTCGTACTCGGCCTCGCCGAACTCCAGGCCCTCCTTCTGGGCGCGCTGGGTTTCGCCCCAGGGGCTCTGGCGCGGCGCGGCAAGCACCTCGGGCGTGTAGACGATGTCGATCGTCCGCTTCTGGAACTTCACCGCGTCGCACCCGGCCTCCTTGGCGGCTCGGATCAGGGCCTTGGCGACCTCGAGATCGCCGTTATGATTGATGCCGATCTCGGCGATCACGAAGGGACGGTCCGCCAGCGGCCACGGGATCGAAGCCAGACGCTCCGTGGCCATGTTCTCCACGGAAAGCGCCTTGTTTATCGAGGCGTCGACGGTCTGCATGGTCCGGGTCCTGTTGTACGGAGAACGACGTCCGGGACATCGCCTTCGGAAGCGCGGAAGCCGCCGCGAGGGCTCTTGGCTCCAGCGCGGGCTGGTATATCTATCGCGGCCGATCCTGCTGCGGCCTTGATCTAAGTTCCCTTGTCTAGAATGGAGTCGGCGATAATGCCTAGGTGCAAGTTCGCCGCATGGTTAGCGCGCCCCTCCAGTTGCGTGGCGATCGTCGGGGCGTCCGGCTGGATCGGGATGGCGCTGACCGACCATGTTCTGGCGGTCTGTCCGGACCTTCCGCCCGATCGCCTGCGGCTGTTCGGCTCATCCCGTCGTCCCCTGCAACTTCGGGATCAGCGGCCCCTGATCGAACCGCTGGACGCCTTGTCTGGCCTCGGAAACGGCGAATGGCTGATCCTCCACGCCGCCATCGTCGGCGGCGACCGGGTCGACGGCGGCGATCTACAGGAAATGCGACGTCGCAACGACGCCCTGCTGGGCCGGGTTCTGGCCCTGGCTGATATGGCCGACACGCGACGACTGGTCACAGTCTCGTCGGGCGCCGTCGGCCGCCCTGATATGGGTCCGCCGGATCGCGTGGCCTATACCGTCATGAAACGCGAGCACGAGGCGGTCGTTGCGGATTGGGCCCGCCGGACCGGCAAATCCGTCCTGCTTCCACGCGTGTTCAACCTCGGCGGCCCCTTCATCAACCACACCGAGGCCTACGCCCTGGGGGCGTTCATCCTGGCCCTCGCACGGCGGGGCCGGATCACCATAGGCGCCGCCGATCCGGTGTTCAGGAGCTTCGTCCACGTCTCGGAAATGGCGCGGGTGATCCTCGACATGGCGGTGGACGAGGCGCAGTCGGCCGAGCCGTTCGATGTGGGCGGCGCTGAGGTCGTCGAATTGGGCGCGCTAGCAAGGGCGGTCGGCCAGGCCCTGGTTCGAAGTGATCCGCCGATCGAACGCCAGGAGCCTGGTGACGGTCCAGGCGACTGGTACGTCGGCGACGGCCGACGCTATCAAGGCGCCCTCTTCCGCCGTGGCGAGCATCCGACACCGCTGGCGCGGACCGTGGCCGACACGGTCGCTTACCTGGCGGCGACGGGCGCGTTAGACGAAACGTAGCGATCGATCTGCGCCAGAGTCGTCTCGCGCAGGTCGCCACCGGCCAGGGCCTCGCGCCACCAGTCGATCGTCAGGGCGACGGATTGCTCAAGGTCCAGGCGCGGCCTCCAGCCCAGCTCAGCCTTGGCCAAGTCGGAATTCAAGGTCAGCAGGCCCGCCTCGTGGGGCGCGGAAGGGTCGATCCGCTCGACCAGCCGCGCGTCCCCGCTCCACATTTCCGCAGCGATCCGAGCCACGTCGCCGACTGGACGGGCGCCATCCGCGTCGGGACCGAAGTTCCAGGCCCGCAGCCCGCTCGCCGGCGAGGCGGCCAGGGTCTGGACCGCCAGGAGATAGCCTTGCAATGGCTCCAGCACGTGCTGCCACGGGCGCACGGCCGCAGGATTGCGCAGCACCGCCGCCTCGCCCCGCGCAAAGGCCGATAGGACGTCCGGCAACAGCCGGTCGCGCGACCAATCGCCGCCGCCGATCACATTCCCCGCCCGCGCGACTCCCACCGCCGCGCCGACACCTTCCAGGAAGGAGGCGAAATAGGCCCTCACCGCCAGTTCGGCGCAGGCCTTGCTGGCGCCGTAGGGATCTCGGCCGCCGAGACGATCGTCCTCCCGATAGGCTTGGCCATGCTCAAGGTTCTCATACACCTTGTCGGTGGTGACGATCAGCGTCACGGCCGGACGCGGCTGGCGACGCACGGCGTCCAGCAGGTTGACCGTGCCCATCAGATTGGTGGCGAAAGTCTCCCGAGGCGCCTCGTAGCCGCGACGCACCAGAGGTTGGGCGGCCATGTGGATCACCACCGAGGGCGCGAAATCCAGAACGGCGGCGTCCATCGCATCGGGATCGCGCACGTCGGCGATCATGCTGTCCAGCGCCTCGGCGACGCGCGCCGCCTCGAACAGGTTCGGCTGGCTGTCGGGGAGCAGCGCCACGCCGCGCACCGTCGCGCCCAGCCGCTCCAGCCAGAGGCTCATCCAGCCGCCCTTGAAGCCGGTATGGCCGGTCAACAGCACTCGCCGCCCGCGCCAGAAGTCCTCGCCGATGCCGATGGTCATGACGTCCCCAAAGCCGACCGGGATTCCCACCGAGCGCGCACGGCAGTTTGACGCGCCGCCCCTGGACCGAATCGGCGATAATCATCGTCTCCGCCCGAGCGGAGCAGCAAGGTCGTCGATCGCTGGCGGATCGGAGAGCGCGTCATCTCGTTTCAGGAACCTTCGGAGGAAACCGCGGCGCTTCGCGGCAGGATTCTCGCCCTGGTCGAGGAGTATCACGCGCTGGCCCATGGGCCGAAGCCGTTCGAGGCGGGCGCATCGCCCGTCCCAGTGTCTGGCCGGATCTACGACGCCTCGGACATGCGCAGCCTGGTCGATTCCGCCCTGGATTTCTGGCTGACCACCGGCCGTTTCAACGACGCGTTCGAGGCCAGGCTGGCTCAACGCCTGGGGGCGCGGTTCGCCTTGACCGTCAACTCCGGTTCGTCGGCCAATCTGGTGGCGCTGTCGGCCCTGACCTCGCCCAAGCTGAAGGCCCGCCAGCTCAAGCCCGGCGACGAAGTGATCACCGCCGCCACCGGCTTTCCGACCACGGTAAACCCGCTGCTGGGCGCGGGTCTGGTCCCGGTGTTCGTCGACATGCTGCCGACCACCTACAACTTCGACCCCGACAAGGTCGCGGCCGCCATCGGCCCCAAGACCAGGGCGATCATGGCGGCCCACACCCTGGGCAACCCGTTCGACCTGGCCGCCATCCGCAAGCTCTGCGACGATCACGGCCTGTGGCTGGTCGAAGACTGCTGCGACGCCCTGGGTTCGACTTATGACGGCCGGCAGGTCGGCACGTTCGGCGACCTGGCCACGCTCAGCTTCTATCCCGCCCACCACATCACCACGGGCGAAGGCGGGGCGGTATTCACCAACGACGAGTTCCTGCGCCGGCTGGCGGAGTCTTTCCGCGACTGGGGCCGGGACTGCTTCTGCGCACCGGGTCAGGACAACACCTGCGGCAAGCGGTTCGGCTGGAAGATGGGCGATCTGCCGCGCGGCTATGACCACAAGTATATCTACGGTCACCTCGGCTATAACCTGAAGATGACCGACATGCAGGCCTCGGTGGGCCTGACGCAGTTGGACCACCTGGACAGCTTCATCGCCGCGCGCAGGCGCAATTTCGCCGCCCTGAAGGCCGGCCTTGCCGACCTGCAGGCATTCCTGGTGCTGCCGGAGGCGACACCGAACAGCGATCCGGCCTGGTTCGGTTTTCCCATCACCGTCAGGCCCGAAGCGCCGTTCACGCGCAACGAGCTGACCCGCCGCCTCGAGGACGCCCGCATCGGCACGCGCCTCCTGTTCGGTGGCAACCTGGTGCGCCAGCCCTATATGGCCGGCCGCAATTTCCGGATCGCCGGCGAGTTGACCGTGGCGGACGCGATCATGGAACGAACCTTCTGGATCGGGGTCTATCCCGGTCTCGGCGCCGACCACATCGCCTACATGCTCGACATCATCCACGACTTCTGCCGCGCCCGCGCGCCGGCGTCCGCCTGACCTTCAGCGAGAGAGCCCATGCCCGAACTCAAGTGCGCCCTCGCAGACAGCCAGATCCGACCGTTCGCGCCGCAACCGACCATTCGGAGCATCGCCGCCGTTGAAGAGCGGGCTGAACGCCTCGGAGACGTGCACCCGCTCTACGGCGCCGTGAGGTCATGGCCCTGACACCGCCCTGCCCGATCTGCGGTCGCGAGGCCAGCAGCGCGATCGCCGGGCTGTGCTTCGGCGACAAGCCGCACCTGCCAAGCGCCATCACCCTGCATGGCTGCGCGGACTGCGACTTCGCCTTCACCTGGCCGCGCGATCCCTTCGGCTATCGCGACTACTATGCCGCCGTCGCCAATGACACAGCCCAGCGGCACGGCCAGTATCGCAATCATCCCCAGGCCGACATCCTGGCGAACCTGATCGGCTCGCGGCCGATCCGCTCGGTGTTGGACTTCGGTTGTGGCGGTGGCGGGCTGCTACACGTCCTGGCCGAGCGCTTTCCGCAGGTCCGGTTCCTGGGTTTCGACGTAAACGCCAACTTCCCCTCGGACCTGCCGAACCTGAGGTTCACCGACCAGTTTCCGCAAGACGGCCACGACCTGGTGATCCTCAGTCATGTCATCGAGCACATGGCCGACATCAGCCAGATCAAAGCGTTGTTCGATCTGGTCGGCGAAGACGGCCTTGTCCACATCGAGATGCCGGACCCCAAGCACTACATCAGCGTCCCACAGCCGCATTTCGGCTATTATGTCGACAGGCTGCACATCAACCACTTCTCGCAGCGCGCGCTGCTGAAGATCGCGCCCCAAGGATTCGATGTCCTGATCGGCGGGACGTATCGCATGCCCTACGCCTTGGGGGATTTCTATCCCGCTCAATACGTCGTGCTGCAGAACCGGCGACACGAACAAGCCGTCCCTGAAGCGATCGACGCCTATCTCCAGGCCGAAGCGCAGCGCTGGGCCGACATCCGCGCGCAACTCCACGGCCGGAGATTCTTCATCTACGGCTTCGGCGATAATTTCCATCGCAGCCTCTCGCCGGGCGGGCCGCTGCATGGCCTGGAAGGCAACATCATCGCCGTGATCGATCGCAACGCGGCGACCCTGGCGACCAGCAGCCGGAGCGCGTTCCAATTCATGGATCCGAGCGAGATCGCCCGGATCGACGGAGCCCTGATCGTCTGCACCGTCTCGCAGTTTTCGGACCTGGCGGAGGGCTTTCGGCAAGCCTACCCCAACAGTGAGGTTCAGTACCTCTAGGCCCGCCGGCAAAGCACGCAGAATTGCCGGCCCAGGCGGCCGTAGATCTGGGTTTCGATGACTTCGAGATGGACGACGACGAGACCTCGGCGCGAGATCAAGGTCCGAAGGGCCGTCTCGGTGAAAAAATTCACGTGCTCGTGCCAGTGCTTCTTGCCAGTGGCCAAATTCTCGACGCCGAGATTCTCGGCCACATAGGCCTCCAACGGAACCTCCAGATAAAGCAGCGTCCGCGATGTCATCACCGCGCCGATCTCGTCCAACAGGTCGGCCGGACTGGGCACGTGCTCCAGGACGTTGCTGCAGACCACCAGGTCGAAATCCGATCGCGCCAAGTCCGCGCGGGTCAATGGCTTGACCCCCTCGGCCGTAGCCAAACCCGAGATATCGAAGACCGACACGCTGGCGGCGCTGTCGCGGAACGGCGTATTCAGCCCCGTATCGCCGCCCCAGTCCAGTACATGCGGCGGGCCCGCCAGATAGGGCGCAATCATCGCCTCGACCTGGGAAAGATAGGCCGCGCGCTCCATCAGAAGATTGTTGCGGGCGGCATAACCCGGTTCGAACCGCTCGCGCGTGGCCGTGTATTCGGATCCGCGATAACCGCTGTAGAGCCGGTCCATCTCGGCGTCGCTGAACCGCATGTCGAGAAACAGCATCCCGCAAACCTCGCACTGCAGCGACTTGCACAGAGGGTAGGCCATGCCCAAGCTCAGCGTCTGCATACCCCAGGCCGGTGTGATCTCGACCGGTTCCCAGCCGAATACCCGGTTGGCGACAAACGGCATCAGCACCGCGGGCGATCGATGCAGCCGATCACCGTCACAGCAGATGCAGCGCTCGGCGATGTTCACAGCACGGTCCGCCCGCCGTCGATCAGGATGTTCTGGCCGGTCATGTAGCTGGAGGCGGGCGAACACAGGAACTGCACGGCCGACCGGTACTCCGAGACCCCGGCCATGCGGCCCATCGGGATCAGCTGGCTCAGCCGCCCGACGAAGTCGTCGGGATGGTCGTTGAACACGCCGCCCGGCGACAGAGCGTTGACCCGCACTCCCTGCCCCGCCCAGTAGCCGGCGAGGTAGCGGGTCAAGCCCACCAGCCCGGCCTTGACCACCGAATAGGTCACCGGCTTGACGGGCTGATCGCGCTCCGCGACCCCATCCTTGCGGTACAGGCGCTGGTCCGGCGCGATCACCGACAGGTCCGAAGCTATGTTGAGGATCACCCCGCCGCCCCGCCGCGCCATCTGGGCCCCCATCACCCGGGCGCAGAGGAAGGCGCCGGTCAGACCGACGGCGATCTGGAAATCCCAACTTTCCAGTGGAAAGTGCTCCAGGCGGCTCAGTTCCGGCCCGCCGGCGGCGGTGACCTTCGGGTCGACGGCGGCGTTGTTGACCAGCACGTCGATCGGACCCTGCGCTTCGAGCACGGCGCGGATGGAGTCTTCGGACGTGACATCCAAGGCGGCGGCGACGACGCGGTCGCCGTGAGTCCCGCGGAGCGATGCGGCGGCGGCCTGCGCCGCGGCCAGGTCAAGATCGGTCAGGATCACCGTGGCGCCGATCTCCGCCAAGGCGGCGACGTGCTCCCGACCCAGCAGCCCGCCGGCGCCGGTCACCAGGGCGGTCTTGCCGGTCAGGTCGAAGGCGGCGAGGCCGACGGGTTGCGTCATTGCAGGCTCCTCACGTCCGCGTTTGGCCGCCATCGACCACCAGCACAGCGCCCGTGACGAAGCCGGCGCGTGGCGAGGCCAGAAAGGCCACCGCGTCGGCTACGTCTTCGGGCCGGCCTAGAACGCCCTGCGGCACGTCGCGGGCCAGCATGGCCGCGACCGCTTCGAGATTTTCAGCCGACTTGCGGTCCCAGGTCCCGCCTGGAAACAGGATGTTGCCCGGCGCGACGCCGTTGATGCGGATCCCTTCGGCGGCGAACGGACGCGACAGGCCGTTGATAGTGGCGTCCAGCGCGGCTTTGGCGGCGGAATAGGTCACGGGTGCGCCGAGCGCCTCGCGACCGCAGATCGACGAAACGCAGACGATCGCCCCGCCGCCCTCTCGCGCCAGCAGGGGCCTCGCCGCGCCGATCAGGTTGGTGGCCGTGAACAGGTTCAGTTCCATCACCCGCCGCCATTCGTCCGGCGTTTCGCAACCCGGCGCCACGGAGGCTCCGGAGCCGGCGTTGGCGACAAGGACGTCCAGCCGCCCCAGCCGGGCCTGGACGGCGGCGACCAGGCGCTCGCAATCCTCCGGGTCGGAGAGATCGGCGGCGTGGCCCCAGGCTGCGCGCCCGACCTCGATCACGGCCGCATCGAGACCCTCCTGCCCCCGGGCTGACAGGACCACCGTGCAGCCCTCCGCGGCCAGAGTCTTGGCGATGGCCAGGCCGATGCCGCGACTGGCGCCGCCGACCAGGGCGACCTTGCCGTCGAGCCGCAGCTTCATGACCCCACCGCCAGGCTCAGGACGAGATCGCGATAGGTCCGCGCCGCGCCCAGGTGGTCCCCGTCGGCGGCCCGGGCGGTCTGCAGGATGAGAAAGCCGTCGTAGCCGACCTCGTCCAGCAGCCTGAAGACCGCCGGCAGGTCGGCGTCGCCCTCGCCCAGGGCCACGGTCGTGCCGCCCAGCACCCGGTCCTTGACGTGCACATTGATCAGCCGGGGCGCGAGCAGCGGAATTTCCTCGGCCGGCGCCCAACCCAGGCTGGCGCTGTTGCCGATGTCGAAATTGATCCCGAAGGCGTCGGCGGGAAAGCCCGCGATGAACTGCGCCAAGCGGGCTGGCGGATAGTCGCATTCGAAGGCGATCCGTACGCCCAGTTCACGCAGCAACGGCGTCAGTTGGGCCAAGCCCTCGGCCAGGGCCGCTTCCTCGGCCGGCGTCGCCACCGAGCCATTGTCGACCAGCGGCACGACCACGACCGAGGCGCCGACCGCCGCGCCAGCCCGGATCACGCGCGCCATCTCCTCGACCAGCGCCGTCCGGGCAGCGCCCGCAGCCTTCCAGAACGGCGCCTGCATGAAGCAGTCGCCCGTGATCGACGAGACGGCGACGCCGTGGGCGGTCGACAGGGCGATGATCTCGGCCTGGCCTTCGGCGGTCATCAGCGGATTGGCGGCCAGATCGTCGTGATCCAGCGTCCACTCCAGCCGCGCGAAGCCCAAGTCCCGGGCCAGCGGGAACTCGTCACGCCAATAGGGCCAGGGAAAGGCCTGGATCTTGCCGTCGATCTGCGGCGACAGCCGACCTTGCATGAAGCCGATGCGGCGGGCCCGGTCGCTCATGTCAGCCCCTTGGCGGTCCAGCCGCCGTCGATCACCAGGTCCTGCCCGGTCATGTAGCGCGACGCGTCCGACGCCAGGAAGATCGCCGCCCCCACCAGGTCCTCGACCTCGCCCCAGCGACCCAGGCAGGTGTGGCGGGCGCGGGCGGCGTGGCGTTCGGGATCGGCGAAGCTGGCGGCGGTCATGTCGGTGTGGATATAGCCGGGGGCGAGCGCGTTGACCCGGATGCCGCGCGGCCCCAGATCGACCGCCAGGGCCTTGGTCAGCAGCCGCAAGCCGCCCTTGGCCGCCACATAGCCCGGGTTGCCGGGAAAGCCGACGAGGCTGTTGATGCTGGTGACGTTGACGATGGATCCGCCCCCCTCTTCGCCTTGGGCCGCCATGTGCGGCGCCACCGCCAGGCAGGCGGCGTAGGCGGCGCGGAGATTGACGTCCAGCGTCGTGTCGAACGCGGCGAGGGCCTGATCCGGCGCGGCCGAAACGCTGACCCCGGCGGCGTTGACCAGCACGTCGATGCGACCGTGCTCGGCGACGATCCCGGCGACCAGCGCATCCAGCCCCGCGGCCACGTCGGCTGACACATAGCGGACCGGCTGGCGAAACGGATCGCGCGGCGCCGGCGAGCGCGCCACGCCGACAACGCGGGCGCCGGCGCCGGCGAGGCCGTCGGCCAAGGCCGCGCCGATGCCCCGCGACGCGCCGGTCACCAGGGCGACCTTGCCCTCCAGCGAGAACAGCCGGGCCAGCGTGGGGCCTACCATTGGATGTCGGACAGCGGCGTCGAGGACAGCTTGCCGTCGGGCGAGATCACCGTCTTGACCGTCGGGCCCCGAGATTCGGCGCGATCGATGATCAGGTCCACGAAGATCGGCGCGGCCTCGGCGTCGAGGGCCGGCAGCAGGGCGTCCAGGGCGGCCAGGCTGTCGACACGGGCGTAGCGCAGGCCGAAGGCCGGGGCGACCTGGCCATAGTCGGGAATGAACACGCCGGACTCGCGGCCCGCCCCGCCCACCGCGCCGAAGTGGCGGTTCTGCGACGCGTGGATCGAGGTGTAGCCGTCGTTGTTCAGGACGAAGAGTACGAAGCCCTTTGGCGCGTAGTGGCTCAGGGTCGCCAGTTCCTGGATGTTGAGCATCAGCCCGCCATCGGCCTCGACACAGACCACCCGACGGTCGGTGGCGAAGGCCGCGCCGATCGCTTGCGGCAGGCCCAAGCCCATGGCGCCCAGCGAGGCGCCGAAGAAGCAGCGGCTGTCCTCGCCCGGAGCGAAAAAGCGGATGAAGGCTTCGATCGCCGAGCCCGAGCCGGTGGGCACGAACACCTTGCCCGCCGACCAGGCCGACAGTCGCTGAGCCACGCCGAAGACGTTGAGGCTATCGACGGTCAGGCGCTGGCGCTCGTCAGCCAGATATTCGGCGCGGCGGGCCTCGCACCAGGCGCGCCAGTCGGCGGCCATGGCGCTGGCCGCCGCCGAGGTGGCCTGGACGGCGGCCGGAAGGGCGGACAGGTCGGCCTTCAGCGCGTGGGTATCGGGCAGGCCCACGAACTTGGCCAGTTCGCCGGCGTCGACGTCGACCATCAGCCGCTCGGCCTGGGCTCCGAAGTCGTGACGTTGAAAGGCCGTGGTGCCCAGGTCCAGCCGCGCGCCCAGGAACAACACGCGGTCGGCCTGGTAGAGGATCTGGTTGGCCGAAAGCGGCGCCAGGCCGCCCGGCGCGCCAAAGTTCAGCGGATGGTGCGCGGGCAACTGATCGGCCGACAGCCAAGAGAACACCGCCGGAACGCCGTGCGCCTCCAGGAAGGCGCGCACCACTTGGCCGACCCCGGCCACGCGGCAGCCATTGCCGACATAAACCAGCGGCCGGCGGCCGCCCAGCAGCCAGGTCAGGGCTTCGGCCAGCGAGGCGGCGTCGGACGGGTCGGCGTCGCCGGCGATCCGGTCGCGTACCGCCTGGGCGGCCGCCAGTACATCTTCGGCCACATAGTCGATCACCAGGTTCTGGACGTCGAGCGGCAGTTCGACGAACACCGGTCCCGGCCGGCCGGTGAAGGCCTCGGCGAAGGTCTCGACCAGTTCATCGCGAAAGCCTTCCGCAGTGACGCGGACGAAGCGCTTGACGCAGGGGCTGACCAAGTCGCGGGAACGGACTTCCTGGGCGCCGTGGGTGCGCGTGCCGAAGCTGTCGATGTCGGCCGTCTTGACCTGGCCGGCCAGGACGATGACCGGGGCGCTGTCGCCATAGGCCGAGCACAGGCTGGTGATGGTGTTGGTCACGCCCGGCCCCGCCGTGACCACCGCCAGACCGGCGACCCGATAGTCGGTCGCCTTGGCGTAGCCTTCAGCCGCGCCGGCGCAGGCCTGCTCATGCTGGTTGTAGACAGCGGTCAGTCCGGGATGGGTCGAGACCGCCCGGTTCAAGTACATGGCCATCCCGCCCGTCAGGGTAAAGGCTGCGCGGACGCCCAGCGCCGCGGCCAGGTCCACCGCATACGAAGCGATATTACGCTCGGCCGCTGGCCGGATCGGGGGACGAGAAGGACTCATGATGCAACCAAGCCGAAAACACCTGCATAGGCGGCGGACGGCGGCGCGATCAAGGTCGCCGTTTCAAAGCGGAAGACTTCGATCGTAAACGCCCTAGGCGTCCGATTGATCGAGATAGCGCAGAAGCGCCGCTTCGGCGCCGTCCGGATCGCGGGCCTTGATGCTGTTGACGATCGCGGCGTGCGCCTGAAGCGCCAGGCGCCTTTGGGCGATTGTCGCGCTGGGCTCGACCTGGTGATCGCGCAGCCACCCCAGCATGGCCTCGGAGACCGCGTCGAAGATGGCGTTGCGCGAGATGGCGGCGATCTTGCCGTGGAAGCGCCGGTCGGCGGCGATGAAGGCCTCGGCGTCACCGACAACAGCCGCCTGCTCCTCGACCAGCTGGCCGAGCTCCTCAATGTCGGCCGAATCGGCTTTCTGGGCCGCCTCCCGGACCATGCCGCGTTCGAAGAACCGGCGGGCGTCCTTGAGATTCTCCAGCATGGTCGGCGAAGCCGACAGCATCAACTGGGCGACGAGGTCGATCTGGCCGACCGCGGCCTTGGCCGACAGCGGCCGCACCCGGGCCCGCTCGCCGTGCTTGATGGTGATCAGCCCCATATTGGCCAGGGCCTGCATGGCCTCGCGGATCGCCGGTCGGCCGACGCCGTAGCTGGCCATCAGCTCGCGTTCCGATGGCAAGGCATGCCCCGGAGGATACTCTCCCGAGGTGATCATCGCCTTGAGGCGGTCGAGGACATGGTCGGACAGCTTGCGCTTGACGATCGGCGCGGCGACCAGCCCTTCGTTTGACTTGCGAAGCGCCATGTCCGGAAACTGGAGCAAGGCGGGCTCGAAGTCCAGATCGTGGATTTGGACATGGCCGCGCGCCCTAAAGGGCGCGCGAACACCCCACGCGCCAGCCTCCCCACGCCTCGCCCGCGTCAGGCGCCGCTCCACCCCGCGCGAGAGGCGAAGGCTGCGGCTGAGCCGGGCGCTCATGTCTTGGGCTCCACGGTGATGATCGCTCGCCGATAGGCGTAGAGCGCCGGTGTTCCGGCGTCCTTGGCCTCGAGAATTACGTGAAAGCGGGTGCGTTCGCTGACTTGCGGAACGGTGAAGCGCGTGTGCATCGGGTCCCCGCGCTGAAGCGCCAGTTCGGGCGAGCGGTTCAGCGCCTCGGATTCCCGGTACTGCCACCAGCTGTAGACGACCTTGTCGCCGTCAGGATCACGCGAGCCTTCGGCGTTCAGCTCGACCCGCTCGCCGGGCTTGGCGACGATCTCGACCGCCTCGCGGCCGCCCACGCCGTTCAGCACCAGTTGCGGATTGTGGTTCGCGCCCTTGTACGACTCCTGCAGCGTCCACTGGATGCGGGCGGCGAAATCGTTCTGGTAGGCCTCGCGCCAGCGCCAGATCGTGGCCTTGTTGTCCTGGTGCGGCTTGCCCTGGGCGTCAACCACGAAGTCGCTGGTGTCGGCCCAAAGTCCGTCCCATTCCGACACCTTGCCGTAACGGCCGCCCCAGCTACCGTAATCGGGATGTTCGGGCGAGCCCAGGCCGTTGGGGATCAGGTAGAGGAAGCTGGGCGTATCGCCTTCCATGATGAATTCGGGCAGCGGATACAGCGCCCCCAGCGGTCCCTTGCGGACGTTCTCCCGAGCCCACTCCCGCGACACCAGGCCAAAGTCGGGACCGTCGAAATAATAGAACCGGTCGCCGGACATGCCGCCCCAGGTCGACAGGTTGTAATGACGATGGGCGTGGATGCTGGTGATCCAGAACAGGTCCGGAAAGTAGCGGCGGATCCAGCCGCCGGCGTTATCCTGGTCGGAGATCGAATAGACGCGCAGCTTGCTGACGAAGGCCGCGGTCTCGGCCGCGGAGCGGGTGTTGCGGACGGTCCACAGCGCCTGCGCCAAGTCGACCGCGCCGCCCCATAGCGACAGATAGACCGGACGCGGATCGGGCTTGTCGACCACCGTGATGATCCAGCGCGAGGCTTCCGTATCCTTGCCTTCGCCGACCCCGGCCATGCCGAACGCGCTGCTGCCGGCCTTGATCCGGTCCATCAGGAACTGGGTGTCGGGATAGTCCCTCGACTGGGCCCGCAGGTTCGGCAGCACTTGACCATAGGCGGCCACGCGAGCGCGGATCTGTTCGGGCTGGACGCCGGTGCGCAGGTGCCGCGAACTGACCGCCAGCAGGCCCTCGACATCGAATTCGTTGGCGTAGAGCAGGAAGCGGACCATCGATTCCTGGTCGTCGGGATCGCCGCCGATATCGGTGAGCATCATCACCCGGCTCTTGGGCGCGGCGGGCGCCGGAGCCGGCGCGGCGGCCTTCCGGGCGGGCGCAGCCTGGGTCGAAACGGCGCCGAGACCCAGCAGGACCATCGCCGCAGCGGCCGTCAGAAGTGAAAGGGAGCGGGTCATCGGCGGGTTTCCAGGAGAACGGTCATGCGGCGGTTCGAGCGTCGAGGCGAACGCCCTGGACACCCGCCCAGGAGTCGCCGGCGCATCGTCAGTAGGACGAGTACAGCGCGGCCTGGGCCAGGCGCAGGGCCTCCAGGGCGTCCTGCCGGTCCTGGGCGGCCTGCAGGGCCTCGAAATCCAGCTTGTCCAGCGCCCGGTCGATCACCTTGAGGAAGTCGATGGCCATGCGGGCCGCCGTGACGCTGTCCTCTCGGAAGGGGAACTGGTCCAGCTGCCAGACGCCGTCCCACTTGTTTTTACGCAGCACGTGGAAGAACTCGAACAGCTCGATCGGGTGGACCGTGCCGGCCACCATGTCGTCGTCCCAGCCGCGCATGTTGTCGTTGACGTCCATGCCGAACAGCCGGCCGTGGTCGATGGCCAGTTGGGCGGCGTCCGCCGGCGACTCGCCGCCGTACAGCGAGTGGCCGAAGTCGAGCAGGATGCCGATGTTGGGCAGGCCGATCTTCTCGATGCCCAGCAGGGTGCGGGCCACCGAATCGTAGCTCATGTGCACGCGGGGCTCGCGCGGCTTGTACTCGATGACGAACTTCAGGTCGGGGTTCTGGCTGGCCAGCTCGCCGACGCCGTCCATCGACATCCGCCACAGCTTGTGATGATCGACCTGGAACGGATAATCCCAGCCGTCCTGGCCCGGCCACAGCTTGACATAGTCGGCCCCGAACCGGCGCACGACATTGGCCGCGTCGTTGATCAGTTCGTTGGCCCGGCGGCGCACGCCGGGATCGGGATTGGTGAAGGCCCCCTTGGCGAACTCGCGGGTGTAGATCTCGGGGGTGATCCCGATGACCCCCAGATTGTTGCGCTTCAGCGCGACCTCGACCGCGTCCAGGCTGAGCTTGGGATCGACGAACGGGTAGTTCAGGTCGACCACCGACAGCTCGCCCACCTGCCCGGCCTTGTCGATCGCCTCGATTAGGCTGACCGGCGGACCGTAGCCGTCTGTGGCGTAGCGGTCGACGTAGGTGGCGAAGTGCCAGATGCCGGCCCCGAACCTTGGCTTGCTCATGATCGCGTTACTCCAGACTGGACCCGCCGCGCCAGCGCCGAGGCGGCTAGCGGCGGACGAGATTGAAATTGTCGAGATCGGCGGCGTTGGCCGAGGTGATCAGGAAGCAGTCCATCAACTGCTTCTCGGGCTGGCCGGTCTTGCCGGTCTTCAGGTAGCGATCGGCCAGTTCCACAGCGTACTGGGCCTGGCGGTAGGCGGGCTGCAGCACCGTGGCGTGCAGCTTGCCAGCGCGGATGGCGTCGCGGGCGTCGTTGGAGCCGTCGAAGCCGACCACCACGACGTCGGAGCGCCCAACGCTTTCCAGCGCCGCCACTGCCCCCAGGGCCATGGTGTCGTTGCCGGCGATCACGCCCTTCACCTCGGGATGGGCTTGCAGGATCGACTGGGTCTTGGCGAAAGCCTCCGACTGGCTCCAGTTGGCGGTCTGGCGGCTGATCAGCTTCAAGTCCGGATACTGGTCGATGACCTCGTGGAAACCCTTGGAGCGGATCATGGCGTTGGTGTCGGACTCCTTGCCGACCAGCTCGACATAGGCGCCCTTCTCACCCATGGCCTGAACGAAAGCCTCGGCTCCCAGGGCCGCGCCCTGGTAGTTGTTGGAAACGATCTGGGCGGTGGCCAGGCCGCGGGTGTTGATCTCGCGGTCGATCAGGAACACCGGCACGCCCGCCGCCTTGGCCTTGGCCACCGCCGCCGCGCTGGCGTCGGCGCCGGCGTTGTCCAGGATGATCGCCCCGGCGTTGCGGGCGATGGCCGTGTCGACCAACTGGCTCTGCTTGAAGGCGTCGTCGTCGTGCGAGAACTTCAGGGTCTGGTAGCCGAGGGCCTTGGCCCGCGCCTCCGCGCCGTGAGCCTCCTGGCCGAAGAACGGATTGTCCATCGAGGGGGTGATGATGACGATAAGGTTCGACCGTCCGTTGGGCGCCAGCCAGGCGACCGCCAGCACGACCGCGACTACGGCGGCGATGGCGGCGATCAGGTGGCTGCGCTTCATGCGGCGGACGCTCCTCGTCAGGCGAGCAGGACGTGGATGCCGCGCGCCTCGAAGGCGCGACGATCCTCGTCGCGGATGGCCTGGTCGGTGATCAGGGTGTGGACGATCTCGACCCCGCCCAGCGACGAGAACGAGGTGCGGCCGATCTTGGTGGAATCGGCCACCAGGTAGACCTGGGAGGCCGCGGCGATCATCGCCCGCTTCACATGGAGGTCGGCCAGGGACGGATAGGTCAGCCCCGCCTCGAACGAGACGGCGGCCGTCGCCAGGAAGGCCTTTTCGGCATAGAGCCCCTCGAAGAACGCCGCCGACCGCTCGCCGCTCAGCGACAGGGTCGGCGCCTTGAATTGGCCGCCCGGCATATGCACCGAGCACGAGGGCAAAGCCCCCAGGGCCAGGGCGATGTTCAGGGCGTTGGTGACGACGTTGAGGTTCTGCCGTTCCAGCAAGTTCATCGCCACCTCGGTGGTGGTCGAGCCGGAGTCCAGGATGATGGTCTCACCGTCGCTGACGAGCGAGGCGGCCAGCCGGCCGATCCGCCGCTTGGCGTCCATGTTGACCATGTGCTGCAGCGCCATGGCCCGCACCTGCTGAGGCACGGAACGCAGATAGGCGCCGCCATGCTCGCGCGTGATCTGGCCCTCGCTTTCCAGCCGTTCCAGGTCCTGGCGGATGGTGGCTTCCGACACCGAAAAGGCGTCGGAAAGGTCGCGCACCCGGGCGCTGCCCTCCTCCTGCAGCCACTCCAGGATTCTCATCCGGCGCGGTTCGGCCAGCAGACCGGCCCCGGCCTCGATGGCGCGCTGCCGGGCCGACTTCTCGGCGGGCGGCGGAACGGACGTCCTTGGTCCCTTGGGGCCAGACTTGGCCATGGCTTTCTTGCTCCTTCGCGGGGCGACGCCGGCGACCATGTCAGGTCCTCCCCGCGGCCGTCAGACGCCCTTGGAGCTGGTCGAGCACGACCGCGGCGATAATCACAAGCCCCTTGATGACCATCTGCCAGAACTCGCTGACGCCCATCATCACCAGGCCGTCGCCCAGCACCCCGATCACGCAGGCGCCGATCAATGCGCCACCCACGCTTCCCCGACCGCCCGACAGCGACGCCCCGCCCAGGACGACGGCCGCGATGGCGCTGAGTTCGAAAGTCTCGCCGCTGGCGGGATGAGCCGCCACCAGCTCTGAGGCGACGATCATCCCGACCAGGGCCGCGCAGACGCCGGAGATCACATAGACCGCGATCTTCACCCGGTCGACGCGCACGCCCGACAGCAAGGCGGCGCGCTCGTTGCCGCCCACGGCGTAGACCCAGCGGCCGAACGGCGTATCGCGCGCCACGAAGCCGGCCAGCAGGGCCAGGGCCGCCAGCAGCAGCACGGTCACCGGCAGGCCCAGCACGCTGGCCGATCCCAGCCACGGAAAGCCTTCGTTACCCAGGCCGGTCCGGCCGACCAGGTTGGGGAAGGTCGCGCCGTCCGATAGCAGCAGGGCCGCGCCCCGCGCCACGTACAGCATGCCCAGGGTGGCGATGAACGGCGCGACGCGAAACCGGGCCACCAGCACGCCATTGAGGAAGCCGGCGAAACCGCCCAGCAGCAGCACGATCGCGATCACCAACGGCACGCCCGGATAAACCACCACGCCCAGCGGCTGCAGCGTTACGCCATTCAGGATCAAGGTCCCGGCCGCCATGCCGCCCAGCCCCGCGATCGACCCCACCGACAGGTCGATGCCGCCGGTCAGGATCACGTAGGTCATGCCGATCGCCAGGATCGCCGTGATGGCGATATGCTTGAACATGATCAGGAAGTTGGACGCCGACAGGAAGTTTGGCGCCGCGACGGAGAAGAAGGCGACCACCACCGCCAGGGCGATCAGCGCCCGCAGCTTCAGCAGCAAAGCCGGGACGCCGCGGGTTTGCGGGACGACGGGAGCCTGGACGGCGGAAATCTCGGTCGCCATCAACCCGCGAGCTCCATGGACCTGGACGAGGGATCCCCTACGCCGTTCGACGCCGCGACCAGGGCCGCTTCGTCGGCCTGATCAATCGGCAGATCGGCCGTCAGCCGGCCGCCGGCCATCACCAGCACCCGGTCGGCGACGGCGCGGGCCTCCACCAGGTCGGACGTGGCGAACACCACGGCCAGACCCTGTTCCGCCAGACCTCGCATGGTCTCGAACAATTCGCCCCGCGCCCCGACGTCGACCCCGCGGCTGGGTTCGTCCAGCAGCAGCACCAGGGGCGCGGTCATCAGGCAGCGCCCGATCACCACCTTCTGCTGGTTGCCTCCGGACAACGTCCCGATCGGCGCCCCGGCCGAGACGGCTTTGACGCCCAGCCGGGCCATCATGGCGTCGATCGCCGAGCGTTCACGCGGACCGCCGATCACGCCGCGCCGCGCGAAGGCCCACAGGCTGGAGAGCCCCAGATTGCCGCCCACCGAAAGATTGTGAAACAGCGCGTCGCGCTGGCGGTCCTCCGGCGCGAAGCGCAGACGCCGCGCGCAGCGGTCGGCCAGGCTCAGGCCCGAGATGTCCTCGCCGGCCAGCACGATCGAACCCTGGGCTGGTCGAGCGCCGCACAGGCCTTCCAGCAGCTCCGTGCGCCCCGCACCCAGCAAGCCGTAGAGCGCGGTCACCTCGCCGGCCCGGACGCGCGTCGTGACCCCGTCCACCAGCCAGCCGCCACCCGGACGCGGAACCCGCAGCCCCTCGACCGCCAACACCACCTGACCGGCGGAAGGGCCCGAACGACGGGGCCGGTCACGACTCTTGTCGCCCAGCATCTGCTCGACGATCCAGCTCACCGACGCTTCCGACGCGGGCCTGGAGGCCTGAAGTCGCCCGTCGCGCAGCACCGTGACGTGGTCGCCGATGCGCATCAGCTCTTCCAGCCGGTGCGAGATGTAGATCACCGCCACGCCGGCCTGCTTCAGCTCCCCGATCACACCGAACAACACCTCAACCTCGGCGGCGCTCAGCGCCGAGGTCGGTTCATCCAGGATCAGCACCCGAGCGTCGTCGACCAGGGCCTTGGCGATCTCGACGATCTGCTGCTCGCCGACCCGCAGGTCGCCGACCAAGGCGTCGGGGTCGATGGCGTGGGCCAGGCGCGACAGGACGGCGCGAGCGCGCGCCCGTTCGCCGGCGTGGTCCAGAACGCCCGGCGTCGTGGTCAGGTCGCGGCCGAGGAAGATGTTCTGCGTCACCGTCAGGTTGGGACAAAGGTTCAATTCCTGGAACACGATCCCGACGCCGGCCGCGACGGCCTCGCGCACCGAGGAAAAGCGCACCGGCTCGCCGTCCAGCAGCAGCCGCCCCGCCGTCGGCTGCTCGACCCCGGCCAGGATCTTCATCAAGGTCGACTTGCCAGCGCCATTCTCGCCGATCAGCACGTTGACCGCGCCGGCGTGGACGTCGAAGTCGACCCCGTCCAGAGCGGCCACGCCGCCATAGGCCTTGCTGATCTTCTCCGCCCGCAACACCGCCACCGTTCAACGCTCCGCCGGGGCGCGCTCGAGGCGCACGGGCGTGAGCACGATGGGATCATCGGCCTTGGACAGGGCGAAAGCGCCGACAAAGGCCACGGGATCGCCGACTTTCAGCCCCTGGGCGACGGGGCGGGCCTGGACGACGGCACGGCGGGACATCGCGCCGCCAACTTCGGCATAGGCGATCTGGTTGGAGAAGTCGTTGAAGGTGACGAACGGCAGGCTGTCACGCAGCGTCGAGCCTGACACCACCGGGCCGACCTGGATCTGGACGTCGCGAGCCTGACCACGAGCGGCGGGCATGGCGACGATCACCCGACCGGCCCGCGCCGTGGTGTCGATGCCGGCGACCACGCCTCGCCCCTTGGCCACGAACGTCCAGGGCGAGCCGTCCCCGGCCCGGCGGCCGTTGCGAGCGCCCGCCGCATCGAGATCTTGATCAATGGCGGCGGCCAGTTCCGGAAGCGGTGCGGCGATCTTGGTCCAGTAGGGCGCGGCCTGGGCGTCCCAGAGGGCGTCAACATAGCGGCCGGGGTCGAAGGCGCCCGCCAGGCGTTCGCGGGCTGCGCGATCGACGGCGAGGGGCACGACCTTGCACCCGGCCAGAACAGGCAACCCGACCAGCGCCAGCGCCAGTCCGACCCGGCGCCGGGCGATCGAGTCGCGCGCTGCCTTGCCTCGTTGCGCCAAGACTCCAGCCCTCCCGCCGCGCCGATTGCAGCGCTTACCTTCGAATAATTTCGAATTTACGCCAAACGGTGTCACGGCGCGATTTTCCTGTCAATCACACGTCTCACATTGAAGATCTTGGTTTCATATTTTGGCCATTTCTCGATATTTCCCAGCTATTTCCGGCATTCCACTCAAAGCGGCATTCGCTACGCCGAATTGCTGGCCCGAGCTAAAACGATAGAATTCGAAGATATTACGTATAAATCGCATTGCACGATCGTTGACCCCACGGCTAGTTTGGGCTTGAGGGCGGCTCAAAAACGTCAGGCGAATGGATCCTTCCGGTCCGGCGCACCGACCTCCTTGGCGCCCAGCGAGAAGGTCGAGGATGAGCGAAGCAAGCCAGCGACTGGAGAACCGCGCCGCCCGCGTGGCCGAACGCGCCAACTGGATCCGCCGCAGCGCCCTGAAGATGACGTTCGACGCCGGGCAAGGGCATCCGGGCGGCGACCTTTCCGCCGCCGACATCCTGGCGGCGCTGTACTTCGATATCCTGCGCCACGACCCGGCCCGGCCGGACGCGCCAGATCGCGACCGCTTCGTGATGAGCAAGGGCCACTGCACCGGCGCCTTCTATTCGGTGCTGGCCGCCGCCGGCTTCTTCCCGCAGGCCGAGCTTTCGACCTATCTTCAGCCGCTGTCGCGGCTGAACGGCCATCCCAGCCGCGCCGCCTTGCCCGGTGTCGAGACCAGCACCGGTCCGCTGGGCCACGGCCTTCCGGTGGCCGTGGGGATCGCCATCGCCGGCCAGATCGACGCGGCCGACTATCGGGTCTTCGTGCTGACCGGCGACGGGGAGCTGCAGGAGGGCAGTTGCTGGGAAGCGGCCATGACCGCCGGCCACCGCAAGCTGGACAACCTGACCCTGATCGTCGACCGCAACCGGCTGCAGCAGGGCGCCCTCACCGAGGACACCGTCGCCCTCGCCCCCCTGGCCGACAAGTGGCGCGCCTTCGGCTGGGACGTCGTCGAGGTCGACGGCCACGATCCGGCCGCCCTGCTCGCTGCGCTGGAGCATCCCGGATCCAGGCCGCTGTGCGTGATCGCCGCGACCATCAAGGGCAAGGGAGTCTCGTACATGGAGAACCAGGCGGGCTGGCATCATGGCTGCCCCACCCCCGACCAGTACGCCCAGGCGCTGCGGGAGCTGGCGGCATGAGCGAGGCCGCGTCGACCGCCGGCCTGTTCGACTGCCGCGACGCCTACGCCCAGACCCTCCTGGCCTTGGCGGAAAGCGACCCGCGGATCGTGGCCGTGGTCAATGACAGCGTCGGTTCCAGCAAGCTGAACGGTTTCAGGACGCGCTTTCCCGAACGCCTGATCAATGTCGGCATCGCCGAACAGACCCTGGTCGGCGTCGGGGCGGGTCTCGCCAACGGCGGCAAGATCCCGTTCGTCAGCGGCGCCGCATGCTTCCTGACCGCCCGGGCCCTGGAGCAGATCAAGGCCGACATCGCCTATTCCCGGGCCAATGTGAAGCTGTGCGGCATCTCCAGCGGCGTCGCCTACGGCGAGTTGGGACCCACCCACCATTCGATCGAGGACCTGGCCTGGCTGCGGCCGATGGCCAACCTGACCGTGATCGTGCCGTCCGACCCCTGGGAGACGGCCGAGGCGATCAAGGCCGCGGCCGCCCTCGACGGGCCCGTATTCGTCCGCATCAGCCGCATGCCGACGCCGGCGCTTGAGCGGGCCACGCCCCGCTTCGAGATCGGCAAGGCCGAGATCCTGCGGACCGGCCACGACGTGGCCCTGATCGCCAACGGCGTGATGGTCCATCGCGCCCTCGTCGCCGCCGAGGCCCTGGCCAGGGACGGGATCGAGGCGCGGGTGGTCAATCTGTCGACCCTGACGCCGCTGGATGAATCGGCCATCCTGGAGGCGGCCGCGACCGGCGCGATCGTCACGGTCGAGGAGCACTCGGTGCGCGGCGGCCTGGGCGGCGCCGTCGCCGAGGTGGTCGCGACCCGGGCTCCCTGTCCGATGCGGATCCTGGGCTTTCCGGGCTTCCTGCCCACCGGTTCGGCGGAGTGGCTGATGGAACATCATGGACTGACGGCCGACGGGATCGCCCAGGCGGCCCGCGGCCTGCTCGCCGGGCACGGCTAGGGCATGGCGGGCGCGATCCTCGCCATCGACCAGGGGACGAGCAACACCAAGGCCCTGCTGGTGGCGCCGGACGGCGAGATCCTGGCGCGGGCCTCGCGCCCCATGGAGACGTCCTATCCCCGTCCGGGCTGGGCCGAGCAGTCGGCGCGCGGCCTCTGGGCCGGCGTCCTGGCGGTCATCGACGAGGTCGTGGCCGCCGGTCACGCGGTCGCCGGGATCGGCCTGTCGAACCAGCGCGAGTCCGCCGTGATCTGGGACACGGCCAGCGGCGAGCCCCTGGGTCCGTGCGTCCTGTGGCAATGCGGTCGCTCGGCCAGCCGGTGCGAGGCGCTGAAGGCCCAGGGCCATGAGGCCGAGGTGGTCGCCCGCACCGGCCTGGCCCTCAACCCGATGTTCTCGGCCGGCAAGCTGGCCTGGCTGCTGGACCAGGATCCGACGCTCCGGGAGCGGGCCGGGCGCGGCGAGGTCAAGGCCGGCACGGTCGACGCCTGGCTGCTGTGGAAGCTGACCGGGGGCCGCCGCCACGCCACCGACCACAGCAACGCCTCGCGCACCCAGCTGATGAACTTGCAGACCCTGGCCTGGGATCCGGAAATGGCGCGGCTGTTCGATGTGCCGCTGACGGTCCTGCCCGAGATCGCCCCCTCGGACAGCCTGTTCGGCCAGACGGCGGCGGGCGCCACGACCCTGCCGGCCGGCGTGCCGATCCATGCGATCCTCGGCGATTCCCACGCCGCCCTCTACGGCCATGGCGTGGAGAGTCCGGGCAGGGTCAAGGCCACCTGCGGCACCGGCTCGTCGCTGATGACGGTCACCGGGGCCCGCGTCCGGTCTGCCCACGGCCTGTCCAGCACGATCGCCTGGAGCCGGTCGTCCCGCGTCCTGCACGCCCTGGAAGGCAACATCTCGGTCTCCGGCCAGGCGTTCGCCTTCGTGGGCCAGCTGTTGGGCCTGGAGGACGAGGCGGCCCTGACCGCCCTGGCCGCCTCGGTTCCCGACAGCGGCGGCGTTTGCGTCGTTCCGGCCCTGGCCGGCCTGGGCGCTCCGCACTGGAACGACGCGGCCCGGGGCCTGGTCAGCGGCCTGAGCCTGGGCTCCACGCCGGCCCACTTGGCGCGGGCGGCCCTGGAGGCCGTCGCCCTGCAGATCCACGACGTGTTCATGGCCATGCAGGCCGACCTCGGCGGCGTCCTGCCCGAACTGAACGTCGACGGCGGCGCCGCGCGCAACGACCTGCTGATGCAGTTCCTGGCCGACCTGATCGACCGCCCCG
The DNA here is from genome assembly GCF_001426985.1 of Caulobacter sp. Root1472. Taxonomy (NCBI): domain Bacteria; kingdom Pseudomonadati; phylum Pseudomonadota; class Alphaproteobacteria; order Caulobacterales; family Caulobacteraceae; genus Caulobacter; species Caulobacter sp. Root1472. The sequence goes on from NZ_LMFX01000008.1 coordinate 88,416, forward strand.
TGCGCCGCCCCGACACCGCCGAGGTCAGCGCCCTGGGCGCGGCCCGGCTGGCGGCCCGGGGCCTGGGGTTCGACCTGGCGCTGGGCGACGGCGCGGATCGGGTGTTCACGCCCGCCATGACGTCGCAGGTCCGCGAGCATATCCTGGCGGGGTGGCGAGACGCCCTGCGGCGGGCGATGCTTTAGCTGGCGGCCCAGGCCCTTGCCCCCTACGGACCGCTTCGCGGTCGTCTTCCCCCAGAGGGGGAAGAGCGCTGAGCCTGGCGCCGTGCGGCTCCGCCCCCCCTGGGGGCGGACAGACCGCGAAGCCGCCAGGTGGGGGCAAGTGGGTGTGATCTCACGCGGAAAGCCGCTGAGCTGATGGGAAGGGTGCGAAGCGCCCGGGCCTCGCCCGGAAGAGCTTTGATGTGTTGTACCGTTTCGACGAAGTTCGAGCGCTTCGCGTGGAGCCGTTATCCGGAAGCCTTCGGGTCGCGGATTTTTAACCCGCTCCGATAGGCCCCCGACGGGCGGAGCATTGGCGTGCTCCGGACCGCCCGGGCGATTTCAGCCCGGGCCTGCTGGCCTTATCCGCCTATCCGGGCGCCGAAGCTTCGTCGCGACTGAGGCGAACCTGCTCCGAACCGACCCGGACGTCCCCGAGGAGACACGGCGGACAGGGCCTTCCCGCTCGTCCACCCCTGAAAGCCGCATCGGTCGCCGTACGTGCGCCCTCCCCATACTCTCAGGTGAGATCAGGATACGGGTGGTTTGAAGGGGTGAGGATCAAATCGGGTCGAGAAAGTTCAAGCTATTGAAATAACCCAACCTTTTGCCCAATGCGCCGAGGATAGAGTTCCCTTGCGAGATCTCCTTTCCCGAAATCAGGGCGACGCCCAAAGAAAAACGGCGGGCTCCGAGGAGCCCGCCGCCATTCCAGCTTTCGCCTGAGTGCTTGACCTTAGAAGTCCAGGTCGAAGCCGAACCGCACGTAGCGCGGATCTTGGTAGGCGATCGGCAGGCCGTATTGCGAACGACGACCACCGGTGTTGGTTTCGCCGCGCTCCTCGAACGAAGTCACCCCATCCTGGTTGAACAGGTTGAAGATGTCCGCGCGCAGGACCAGGTTGCCGCCGAGGGGCAAGATCTTGTCCGGAACGGTGTAACGGACCGACAGGTCGACCTTGGTGACCCAGTCGGTTTCGAGCGCCGAACCACGCGGCACCGGCCGCTTCTGGCCCGTGGCGAAGTCCGTGCACCAGCGCGACGCCGAGCCGTAGCCGGCCGAGGGGCCGTCGGTCGGGTGCACGCCGAGGCAGCCTTGGTGCTTCGGAGAAATCACCGCGGCGTTCATGCCGAACATCAGGTTCTCGGTCACGGCGTAGCTGCCGAAAGCCTTGAACTGGTGCGCGTGGTGGTTCGGCAGCAGGCCGTACTGGTAGTCGGTCAGGCCAACGAAGTCATACAGAACGGTCGAACCCGCGTCGGCTTGGTTGTTGTCCGACAGGACGGTGCCTTCGTAGTTACCCTTGCTTTCCGACAGGGTGTACGAGCCCTTCAGGCCCCACTTGCCGTCGAACGCACGCTCGAACGTGAACTCCAGCGCGATGTATTCGCGCTTCGGCTTCGGGAAGTTGAGCTCGCTCTTGGTGAAGGTCAGGGTCTTCGGCAGCGAGGCCAGGGCCGCAATGGTCGCCGCGTCGTGGATCAGCGGGTTGGGCTGACGCAGATTGATCGTCAGATCTTCGCCCGGGTTGAACACGATGTACTGCCAGGAGTTGTTGTAAACCAGCGTACAGGCCGCCAGCGTAGCGCCGGTGGTGTTGCGGTTACACCAGTTCACGACGAACGGGTCGAGCGTGGTGTCCTCCGAGATGCGGTTCAGCTTGCGGTAGGTCAGGTTGACCCCGCCCTTCCACAGGTCGTTGATCTGGCGCTCGTAGCCGATGGTGTATTCGTCTTCCTGCGAAGCCTTGATGCCCACGGCGGCCTTGGAATAGGCCGGCTCGGCGACGCCGAGGCCGAAGGAAACCGTACAACCCGGCACGCCGGCGGTGCCGGCGATGATGTTCTGGGTCGGACAGCCGACCAGCGTGCCAGCGGGCAGGCCCGGATTGGTCGTGGTCGTGATCTGCGCGCCGAGGGCGGTCGGAACGTTGTTCCCGGCCTGGGTGAAGTTGGCGGCGGTGTTACCCGATCCAACCACGTAGCCCGGAGCGTAGAAGAACGTGCTGTAGCCCAGGTCGGCGCCGCGGTAGCTGAGGTTCGACGCCGGCGGGATGTAGTAACGGCCGAACGAGGCCGAGACCTTGTCCTTGCCTTCGCCCACCGGATCCCAGGTCACGCCAAAGCGCGGGCCCCAGTTGTCCTTCAGGTTCAGGACCTGTTCGCCGAGCAGGTTGTCCAGCGTGAAGTTGTCGTGGCGGATACCCAGCTGGAGGCTGAGGTTCGGCGTCAGATCCCAGGCGTCCTGGAGGTACCAGGCTTCATTGACGCCGTGAACCGGGGCGCCGCCGAAGCGGTTCGTCGAGATTTCGACGTAGTTTACGCCGGTCGGGACCTCGAACGTGTCGTTCGCCGAACCTTGGTGATAGATGTAGGCGATACCGTTGCCGCCGGGACCGGTGTCGATCGAGGCGTGGTTCAGCGTCGTCTTTTCGTGGTCGTAGCCCACGCGGACGTGGTGGTCGCCGAGCAGGTTGAAGTAGAAGTCGCCGTCCACGCGGTAGAATTCCCGCAGGGTCTTACGGGTTTCGATCGTGCCCTGCTTCTGAGCGCTGATCGTGTTCAGCGAACCGGTGGTGTAGTCTTCCTGGACCAGCGGGTCGACCGTGTTGCCCGGCAGGACGCTGTTGGAGTCGCGGTTGCGGCCATAGGCCGCCGACAGGGTGAACCAGTCGGTGAACGTGCCGGTATAGCGCGCCACGTAGTTCACGCCGCCTTGGCGATAAACCGTCGACGGCAGTTGAGCGCCGATGGTGTCGGTGCCGGCGTTGTAGGCGTAGGCGGTGCGATCGATCGTCTTCTGGGTGTCGAAATAGGTCAGTTCGACGCGCTGACGGTCGGTGATGTAGGCGTCCAGCTTGGCGCCCCAGAACGGGTCGTTGGACTTGTCGACGGCGTACTGGCCCGTCGTCTTGAAGGCCGTGGCGTCCGTGTCGTCGCGCTGCTGGTTCAGCACGTAGAAGAACAGGTGGTCCTTGATGATCGGACCGCTGACTTCGAACGTGCCGCTCTTGCGCGTCCGCTTGCCCTGGTGATTCGCGATGATGTAGGTGTCCGGCGAATCTTCGTGCAGGCCGTCCAGTTCGAAGTTGCCGTGGACGGCGACCTTGAAGTCGTTCGAGCCCGACTTGGTGACGGCGTTGATGACGCCGCCCGTGGCGCGGCCGAACTCGGCGGGATAGCCGCCGGTCTTGACTTCGATCGACTTGTAGAAGTCGAACGGCACTTCCGCGGCGCCGATGTAGTTGTCGAAGTTGGTGATGTTCAGGCCGTTGATGTAGAAGGCGTTTTCAGCGACCGAACCGCCGCCGACCGACGGTTGGCCGCCGAAGTTGGCGGCGTTGGGGGCCGTGCCGACGCGCGCCGAGCTGCCGACGACGACGCCGGGAGCCAGCTGGACGACCGCCGTCAGCGAGCGGCCGATCGGCGCTTGCTTGGTCAGGGTCTCCATATCGACCGTCAGACCCTTGGTCGTCGCGGCGAAGTCCAACTGCGGGTTGGCGGTGGCGGTGACGACCACTTCGCTGACCGAACCGCCGACTTCCGTCAGCGTGAACGAATAGGCGGTCGAACCGCCCAGGGCGACGCGAACGTTGCCGTCGCTGGTCGGCTGGTAGCCCTCCTTGGCGATCGAGACCGAGTAGCCGCCGATCGGGATCAGGGGAACGCGGAACTGGCCATTGCCGTCGGTGGTGACGGAGCGGGTGAAGCCTTGGTCGAGCGACTTAACCGTGACGGTCGCGTCCGGGACGGTGACGCCGGCCGAATCCTTGACGGTGCCGATCAGCGAACCGGAGCTGTAGTCCTGGGCGCTGGCCAGGGTCGGGATCGCCGTGGCGACCGCGGTCAGGGCCAGCGGCGCGGCGACGGTGGCCAGGCCGGCCAGCAGCGTCGACGTCAAGAGACGCGCGCGCGCGCCGCCCTTGGTGGAAATCATCTTCATAGTATCCCCTCTTGCATGGCGAAGCATCCCGACCGCCCGCACGCGCCCGTTTCGGGGACGTTACGTTCGGCCTGTCTGGAATTTTTGCCCCAACTCCACCACGAGAACTTAGGTGTCCCGGAAAACATTTCCCCGGTTGCACGGACGTTAGGAGGCGCGCCGCGCGCCGGTCAATTCCCATTACCGATCCGTAATAACATCGCCTTAGGCTGTCGCATTATCGCAACACGATCGCCTCATTTCCGACGAACACCGCTCAGATCTTCCACAAACTGGCGGATAACGCGGGTCTCATCCCCCGTATCCTGTTGGGCTGAAAGGCAAATTCCACCCATGGCGACCTTGCGGCGGCAAGCGTCGGGCGGAGAGGTGTCCCGGCGGTCAAAATACCCTGGGCGAGATTGACTTTCGAGAAAAAGCCCCCTCGAAACTGCTTCGGTAACGGTATCGAATGCCGAACACTGACGATGCTTGGGAGATTTTCCCGCCGCATCGCTCAAATTTCCGACACATTTTGCCGCGACCGACCGTTGCATGGGCGCCCGAGTGTCGGGATGATGCGGCCGTCGCTTCGGCGACGTCCATGCCGCCCTCCGCGAGTGATCCAAACCCATGACCGTATTCCGACGCGTAACCGACTCGCTTTCGGTCAGTCCCCAGATCGCGGTCGACGACCTGGACCGCGCCGCCGGCGAAGGCTTCGTGCTGGTGATCAACAACCGCCCCGACGACGAGGAGCCGGGCCAGCCGTCCAGCGCCCAGATCGAGGCGGCGGCCCGCGCGGCGGGCCTGGACTATCTGCATGTTCCGGTGCGCGGCGGACCGACTCCCGACCAGGTCGAGGCGGTGCGGCGAGCGGTCGAGGACGCGGAAGGGCCGGTCCTGGCCTTCTGCCGTTCGGGCACGCGCTCGATCGTCACCTGGTCGCTGGGCCAGGCGTCCTCGGGCGCGGCCGACCGCGCGACCCTGGTGCGCCAGGGCGCGGAAGCCGGCTACGACCTGTCGGGCGTGCTTGGGGCCTAGGGGCGGGCCGTGCGCCCGCCGGGTCGCTAGTAGCGGTGGCTCAGGGCGACCCGGGCCGCCATCGGCGAGGGCTCGGGCTCGCAGCTGGCCAGCACGAACTGGGCCGCGATGAGACACAGGATGGCGAACGCCGGGCGCTGGAGCCGTTTTGAGACAAAAATCGCTGCGTCGGCGGTCATGATCCGTACTCCGGGAGATTAACGGGTCGTTTACCGCAAGTCCGGCGCCGCGCTTCTCCCCGCCATCCTCCCAGGAAGCCGCCATGATCCCCTTCGTCCGCGAGATCGAGTTCGAATATGGCCGCTGCGACCAGGTCTCGCCGTCCATCCGCCGGGTGATCGCCGACAATCCGGGGCCCTTCACCTATGTCGGCACTGGAACCTACATCGTCGGCCGCGGGACCGTGGCGGTGATCGATCCCGGTCCGGCCCTCGACAGCCACCTCCAGGCGCTGCTGGCGGCGCTGGAGGGCGAGACGGTCAGCCATATCCTGGTCACCCACCACCACAGCGACCATTCGCCCCTCGCCCGCCCGCTGCAGAGGGCGACGGGGGCGACGGTCCACGGCCGCCGCGCGCCGCACCTGGCCGAGCTGGCGCCGGGCCTGGCGCTGGAGGCCGGCGAGGACGAGGGCTTCCGGCCCGACGTCGAGATCGCCGACGGCGACCTGTTCGAAGGCCCTGGCTGGACGCTGCGGGCGGTGACCACCCCGGGCCACACCTCCAACCACGTCTGCTTCGCCCTGAAGGAGGAGAACGCCCTGTTCTCCGGCGACCACGTGATGGGCTGGTCGACCACGGTGATCACTCCGCCCGACGGCGACATGGGCGACTACTTCGCCAGCCTGGAGAAGGTGCGGGCCGAGGGCTTCGACACCCTGTGGCCCACCCACGGTTCGCCGGTCCGCGAGGCAGCGCCGTTCCTGGAGGCCTATGCCGACCACCGCCGGGCGCGCGAGGCCCAGGTGCTGGCCGCCCTGGCCCAGGGTCCGACCACGATCAAGGCCATGGTGCCGACGCTCTACGCGGCCGTCGATCCGCGGCTGCACCCGGCCGCGGCCATGTCGGTGCTGGCCCACATGCTGCTGCTGGTGAAGCAGGGCCGGGTGACGTGCGAGGGCGTGGCGGGGCTGGACAGCGCTTATCGGCTGGCCTGACCGCGCCGCGAAGCGCCCTCCCCGTCACCGCGTCGGCGCGCCGCCCAGGATATTGGCCGCGGCCATCAGGCCCAGGGTGGCGACGGTGATCGCCAGGGCCAGCAGCGCCTTCTTCCAGAAGCGCGGAACACCGCCGAACGCGGCGACGAACAGGCCCAGCACGCCGGTGACGACGCCCAGCACGGCGGCCTTGGGGGCCCAGTCCAGGGTCATCCGGTCGTGGCCGAGCGCCGGCGGGAGGATCCCGAGCTTCCCACCCAGCGTCCCGACCGCCACCAGCACGGCCGGGACGACGGCCACCACCAGCGCCAGGTCGAGCAGGGCCGAGGCTCCGCCGCCCCTGTCCGCCTGCGCCTTGGCCTTCCTGTCCTCTTGCGGGGCGGCGGACGGCATGGCCTGCGGCGGCGACTCGGCGACGAACACCGGCTCGGCGTGGAAGGCCTCCTCCGGCACGGGCTCGAGCGGCGGCGCGGGACCCGCGGCGTCCAGCGGCTCCAGGGGAAAGCCGTCCGCCTTACCCTCGCCTTCGACGGGCGGTTCGCCGTCCGCCTGGGCCAGGGCCTGGACGACCTGCGGCTCGGGCAGCGGCGGAGCCTCCGACAGCGGCGCCTCGGGCTCGGGCGCATAGATCCGCGCCGCCTGGGCCCCGTCGTCGGCCGCCAGGGCGGCGGCCGACGGCTCAGGCTCGGGTTCGGGTTCCAACTCCGCCGCGCCCTCCGCGACGCTCGCCGCGGAGAGGGCCGGCAGCACATAGTCCTTCATGCGCTGACGGATCAGCTTCTTGTCGATCTTGCCGGTCGCGCCCAGCGGGATGTCGTCGACGAAGACCACGTCGTCGGGCGTCCACCACTTGGCGATCTTGCCATGCAGGAACGTCAGGAACTCTTCCTTGGTCGCGGTCTCGCCGTCCTTCAGCTTGACCAGCAGGATCGGCCGTTCGTCCCACTTGGGGTGCGGCACGCCGATCACCGCCGTCATCGCCGCCTTGGGATGGCCCAGGGCGATGTTCTCGATGTCGATCGTGCTGATCCACTCGCCGCCCGACTTGACCACGTCCTTGGCCCGGTCGGTGATCTGCATGAAGCCATGGTCGTCGATCGTGGCCACGTCGCCGGTGTCGAAGAAGCCCTCGTCGTCGAGGATCCTGCCGCCGGCGCCGCGGAAGTATTCGGCGGCGATGATCGGGCCCTTGATCTTCAGGTTGCCGAAGCTCTTGCCGTCGTGCGGCAGGCGCCGGCCGGCGTCGTCGGTCAGCTTCAGCTCCACGCCCAGCGGCGGCCGGCCCTGCTTGAGCCGATAGGGCATCTGCTGGTCGTAGGGCAGCTTTTCCAGTTCGTCGGTCATGACCGACAGCGTGCCCACCGGCGAGGTCTCGGTCATGCCCCAGGCGTGGACCACCTCGACGTCGTAATCGTCGTGGAAGGCGCGGATGATGTGCTCGGGACAGGCCGCCCCGCCGATCACCACCTTCTTCAGCACGGGCAGCTTGGCCCCCGTCTCCTTCAGGTGCTGCAGCAGCATCTGCCAGACCGTCGGCACGGCGGCCGAGAAGGTGACGCCCTCGCCGTCCAGCAGCTCGAAGATCGAGGCGCCGTCCATCTTCGCGCCCGGCATGACCATCTTGGCGCCGGTCCCGGGCGCCGAAAACGCCACGCCCCAGGCGTTGGCGTGGAACATCGGCACCACCGGCAGGATCACGTCCTTCTGCGACAGGCCCATCACGTCGGGCTGCAGGGTGATCAGGGTGTGCAGGACGTTGGAGCGGTGCGAATAGAGCACGCCCTTGGGGTCGCCCGTCGTGCCCGACGTGTAGCAGAGCCCGGCCGCCGTGCCCTCGTCGAACCCGCCCCAGGCGCAGTCGGCATGGTGCTGCTCGACCAGGTCCTCGAAGCACAGCAGGCCCTTGAAGTTCGGCGTCTCGCCGGTCGGGCGGAAGTCGGCGGGCATGTGGTCGCGATCGGTGAACAGCACCACGTGCTCGACGCTGGGCAGGTGCTGCAGGACGCCCGTGATGATCGGCAGGAAGGTCAGGTCGACGAAGATCACGCGGTCGCCGGCGTGGTTGGCGATCCAGGCGATCTGCTCGGGAAACAGGCGGGGGTTCAAGGTGTGGCACACCGCGCCGATCCCCATGATCCCGTACCAGGCCTCCATGTGGCGGCCGGTGTTCCAGGCCAGGGTGCCCACCCGGTCGCCCGGCTTGATCCCCAGGGCCAGCAGGGCGTTGGACACCCGCTTGGCGCGCGCGTGGATCGCGGCGTAGGTGGTGCGGACGATCGGGCCCTCGACCGAGCGGGTGACCACCTCGCGCGCGCCGTGCCACTGGGCGGCGTGGTCGATGATCTTGTCGACCGTCAAGGCCCCGTGCTGCATCAAGCCCTGCATCGCCGCGCGCTCCCGATCCGTTATCGTTGTTCAGGCGAGGCTAGCGGGGCCGCGTTCGCCGCGCAACGCGCCGCGCCCGGGAGGCGAACCTCCCGGAGCTTGTCAGGCCGCGATGATCGGCCGCAGGTTGCGTTCACCCGAAGGCCGCGCGCGATGGTTACCATGTCGCCTTGCCGACATAGCGGCGGACGGGCTGGAATCGGGTGCACAGGTTCGCCATATGGGCCGACGACCGGCTGGACGAGGTGGCGCTGGACACCTATCGCCTGCTGCCGTCACGCCTGATCCCGGCCGCCTTGACCACCGTGGCGGTGATCTTCGCCGTCGGGGCGCCCTTCGCCCTGGGCTGGCTGGCCGCCCTGGCCTGGGCCGAGGGCCTGGCCCGGCTGGCGACCCGCCGGTTCAGGCCCGGCGTGCGCGCCTCGCCCGGACTGCGGGCGGGCTTCGTTCTGGCGGCCTTGCCGATCAACCTGATCTGGTCGGCGCTGGGCGCCTTGCTGTGGTTCGCGCCCGGCCCCGAGCTGAAGATGGCGGCCGTCGCCATCTGGGCCGGCCAGATCGTCTACACCCAGAACTTCCGGCACCAGCCCGTCGCCCTGCTGGCGGTCAGCGCCATGGCGCCGATGACGAGCCTGATCGCGTTTCCGCTCTTCTTCTACGACGCCCACGGCGTGGCGGCCAATGTCGCGCGCTGGAGCCTGATCGCGGTGGTGCTGACGGCGATCAACGTGATGGCGGCCAATCGCGCCGCCGCCAACCGGCTGGACGCCCTGACCCAGAACCTGCGCGAGGAGCGCGAGCGCGCGCTGGAGGCCAATCGCGCCAAGTCCACCTTCGTGGCGGTCACCAGCCACGAGTTGCGCACGCCGATGAACGGCCTGCTGGGCATGGCCCACGCCCTGGACCGCTCCAATCTCGACGACGCCCAGCGTCGCCATGTGCGGCTGATGATCAAGTCGGGCGACAGCCTGATGCAGGTGCTCAACGACGTGCTGGACCTGTCGAAGATCGAGGCGGGCCGGGTCGACCTGGACCAGGCGGCCGTCAACCTGCACGACCTGGTCCACGCCGCGGGCGACGCCTGGCGGGACGCCGCCGCCGCGAAGGGCCTGGAATTGCGCACGGAGATCGATCCCTCGGCCCCAGCCTGGATCCTGGCCGCCCCCCAGCGGATCCGCCAGGTGCTGATGAACCTGATCTCCAACGGCCTGAAGTTCACCAGCCAGGGCGGCCTCACGATCCAGTTGTCGGCGTCGGAGCCGGGCCTGGCCGACGAGGCGCGGGAGGTTCGGCTGAGAGTGGTCGACACGGGAGCCGGGATCGACGCCCAGGTCCATGATCGCATCTTCGAAAGCTTCACCCAGGCGGACAACGCCGTCTCGCGCAGCCACGGCGGCACCGGCCTGGGCCTGACCATCTCCCGCGCCCTGGCCCGCCAGATGGGCGGCGACCTGGTCCTGGAAAGCGGCGTCGGCGGCGCGGCGTTCCTCTTCACCCTGCGCGCGGTCCCCATCGCCGCCCCCGCCGCGCCGCCCGAGGCCGCCGAAGACCAGGACGGGCCGGATCTCGGCGACCTGCGGATCCTGATGGCCGAGGACAACGCCATCAACCAGGTCGTCGTCCGCACCATGCTGGAGGCCACGGGCGTGGTCCTGACCATCGTGGACGACGGCCAGGCGGCGCTGGACGCCCTGAAGGTCGAGACGTTCGACGCGGTGCTGATGGACATCAACATGCCGGTGATGGACGGCATCACCGCCCTGGCCGCCATCCGGGCCGGCCAGGGCGGCGACCCCGCGATCCCGGTCATCGCCCTGACCGCCTCGGCCATGTCGGGCGACCGCGAGCGCTTCCTGGCCATGGGTTTCGACGACCACCTGGGCAAGCCGGTGCGGCCGATCGATCTGCTGTCGTCGATCTGCGCAGCGGTGCGGGACGAGACCGGGCGGCGCACAGAGGCGGCGCGGTCGTAGGGATTGGTTCACACCCGCCCTTGCCAACGCAGGGTGTCGAGACCTTGGGTCCCGGCGTTCGCCGGGATGAACGGACCAACATGGGCGCGGCCGCATCCGCCGGGCGGATGCGGCCTTCGACAAGCAGACCCGCCGAGAGTCGCAAGCGGTGGTTGGCGGACCTCAGCTGTCCGGACTCGACAGGGGCTGAATGTACCCACCATTCTTCAGCCGGGTTAGAAACATAGCCGTCCACTCATTATCGGTGTCGGTCAAAGCGGTCCAAATCGGCCAACTCGGCGCAGCTTCAATCCTATGAAGGATTGTCCAATTCAGCCCAAAGGCAGTGTCGCCTGATGGCGGCAAAAGCGACAACAGTGCTCTGACATCGTCTTCAGAGAGTGGTTGAAGGAGCTGATCGAGAAGATCCGCCGCCGCTTTGAGAGGATCTTCGTCCAGGCTGTCATCGAGCGTTGGTGCGATGGCTACGAGCTGTCTAACTGCATCCTGCATCGCAAATCCTCACGCGCCTTTTTCTGGAGAACTTAGTCCGCGGGAGATCATCGGCAAGCGTACCTTCCGCGTGTCCGAGACGGGTGGTTGTCGGCCATCCGTGCATGTATCCTGAGGTTACCCCGACAAGGCGCTGCGGTAGCGGTGCTGAGAAGTCAAACCTCCGAGGTTGAAATGGTGATTGGCGGGGTTTTCACACGCGAACTCACGTACGGAGTAAGTAGCGCCTCGGAGGACTACCCACGCTGAACGTCGGATTTGCGTTGGGTCCGGAATCTGGCGCCGTCGGCGAAAGCCGCCGTTGCGCCTAGCGCTCAGTGCGGACGCCGGGAAGGTCAGCTCGGGGTGGATGTCGGACATCAGGCCGGGCATCGTCACCCCATGAGTGATCTCCACGCCGCCGCTTACGACGCTGATCTAGATGCCGTGCTCGCATGCCTGTCGAAAGGCGCATCGCCTTTCGAGCGGGACCACAAAGGGTACACACCACTGTGGAGTTGCTTTAGAGGCGCGGTGGGCGAGCAGGCTCCCGTCGCCGCTGCTCTTATGGCTGCGGGGGCGGATCCAAATGCCGCCACGACGAACGGTGACAGCAACTGCCTTATCTTGGCGATTCAGGCTGGAGCCGTGCCTGTGATCGACGCTTTGTTGGTTGGGGGCGCAAACGTGAACGCAGGTGCCGATGACGTTACCCCGCTCATGGTGGCCGCGCGAGACGGTGATCCTGATGTCGTCGCAAGGCTTTTGTTAGCTGGGGCCGATCCCTCGATCATGTGTGGGTCGTTCAACGCTGCCGCCTTTGCGCGTCACGGCGGCCATGACGACCTCGCTGATGAACTGGATCAACTGGCGGCCAGATCACTCGCTTGAACGTCAGCAACGGGTCGAGGCTGTGTGAAAACACCGCCAAATCGGCTAGAATCCTGATGCTGGAGTAGCAGTCGGGAGGTGGAGTTGAGCCGCTTCGTTGAGGG